>JAYEGX010000001.1:0-6287 GCA_034659295.1 Candidatus Altarchaeota archaeon
CCTCACATCCGCTGGCTTCTGTGCAGTCTCCTGGGCAGTTACATTTCGTCTCCCATTGTTCACAGATTTTGTTACCGCAGTTGGAGCAGACTCCAGCTGGAGCTCCATCTAACGGCACACGCCCACAATTCTCGTCGAAATATCCGGAGTAGGTTATTGCTTCAAGACCCTCACAGCATTCGGTTGCCATATGCTCCCTGTATTCAGGTGAGATGGCTCCGGGTATTGTACCGCCTTCACCCACGCAACCCACGTCGATACAAACAGAGTTCTCGCACTTCATCTGAGGAGGGCAGTCCAGATCACTGCTACAGGATGCTGGCTGGCTTAAAAACCAGTAAACGCCTAAGGCAACGATTAATATAGAAACAAATAGGATGATTTTTTCATTGGTTTTCATGGTAATCTATTTAACAAAGGAGGTATATAACTATTTATGTCTGGTGAGAGGCAGACCCCTAGAACATACATGTAAACTTTGCGGCGTAGGCTGTGACAGCATAACATACGGAAGATGATCCAGTAGACATTAGTTTTTTTTTAGTTTATATTCTAATTTCTCCATTAATTGATTGATGCATTTCAAAAAGAAAGTGGACCGGAGTGGCTCCTTTGTTAGTTTCAAACCGAATGTGCTGGGTTTAAAGGAATCCAGGGCATTGGAGTGGATTATACCCAACGGCTTAGGTGGGTATTCCTCTTCCACGATAATAAACATGAACACCTCACAGTATCATGGTCTTCTCGTCTCCTCCGACGAGTTCATGAACAAGAGGGTTTTCCTGCAGAAGCTTGATGATGAGTTGATTACCGGGGACGAGTCCATATCTCTCGCATCGGATATGTATGAGGGCGGTAATGTCTCTGATGGCTGGAGGTTTCTCCAGAACTTCGACTTCAACTACTCCAAAGTGTTCTTCGACTACTCTGTGTTGGGTGTTAAGCTAACCAAGAGTTTGACACCAATACATGGCAGAAACGCGGTAATCGTTTCCTATGAGATCTACAATAAGAGAAAGGATAGGGTACGGTTGAAGGTAACCCCCTATATGAACATGAGAGATCTGGGGGAGTTGGGTAGAAAGTCTCCTCAGGAGATGAGGCCAAGGCTTTTCTCTGAGCATATCGCTGGAATAGAGTCCTCTGGGGGGTATCTGACCCTCTGCTCTGATGTTGCTTTATGTAGAAAAAATCCGGAAGATGAACGGTGGAATATGGCTGTTTACTATCCTAGGGAGGGTGTGACAGAGCACCTTTGTTCCCCAATTTATTTCTCTTTGGATGTGGATCCTAATGATATGGAGGAATTTAGCTTGACTGCTGTGGGATATGGTAGCGAGGAAAAGACTGCGGAGGTCTTCAGTGAGTTGCTGGATGGTAAAAAAGAGGGCGCTTCTAGAATTTTTTCCTCGGGCAAGGGTGAATCCCTCATGTCCCTGCTTAATTCTGTTGATTATTTCATCCTGGATTCTGGTTCGAAGAAGACAATAGCATCATCCTATCCGTTCTCCCGGGACCTGGGGCGGGAGGCTATGATTTCCCTTCCGGGGTTTACCCTGATAAATCGGAGATACCGGGATGCTGAGAGCATAATGGAACATTACCTGAACTGCATGGATTATCGGGGTATTCCATCAGAGTTCATCGACGGTAAACCAGTATACGGGGACGTGGACACACCCCTATGGCTTATAGACCGCTTCAACCGGTATCTGAAGTGTGTTGGCCCGGAGGATGGGAAAAAGATGCTCCACACCTACTGGTGGGGTTTGAAGGATTTGATGAGGAAATACGCTGAAAGGGAACGTGACGGTCTGCTGCACCATAAAGGCGGCACCTGGATGGACTCCAACCACATCAAAAGGAAGAGGGTGGATGCTGTTGAAGTCCAGGGTCTCTGGTATAACGCCCTTAATGTGATGCGCGGGTTTCATGAGCTTATGGGAGATGACGGTGATGAGATAGGGTATGCTGCTATTATAGAAAACTTTGAGGAAAACTTTATTGACCGCTATTGGAGAGGTAGCTTTCTGGCGGATTCTGCGGTGGATGATTCACTGAGGCCTAACCAGCTGATTACCCTCTCTCTGGAGTTTAATGTTGTGAACAAGACCCTCTCCAAGAAGATATTGAATGCTGTGGATGGGGGGCTTTTAACCAGCTTCGGATTGCGGACGCTCTCTTCCGAAGACGAGAGATATGTTGGTAACTGGGAGCGTGATCCAAAAAACAAGTTCAACGGGAATGTTTATACCTGGCTTATGGGGGCGTATATCGATGCTTTCCTTAAAAACGGGGGTCAACCAGCCAAGGCCCAGAAACTGCTCGAGCCGCTCTTCAGGTTGCATATGCAGGAGGCTGCCTTGGGAACGGTTTCGGAGTTGTTTCAGGGGGATCCGCCTCACAGGTCGGGAGGCAGTCCGTCTTATTCCTGTTCGATTGCTGAGTTACTGAGGGTTCACTTCGAGCACATAGTCGGTTTCAGGAAATAGTTTTTTTTTATACAATAGGCGATCGTGTCTCAAATGTTATTGTTTTCTTGTCTCCCTCCCGTATCATGTGTGCCTCCAGTCTTATTATCTTGTCCACTATCATACCCAGCTTCCGTATAAGGGTTGTGTTGGTGTCTCCTTGCAGGCAGGTGAAACCCGATCTTAGCTCGGAAATCCTCAGTCTTCCTATGAAGCTGTGGACGAATTCTATAACCAGTTTTTCTTCATTGTATATCTGCAGGGTCGAAAGAGAGTCGAATATCATGGCATCGTATTTGTTCTTGTTCATCTCTTGGGCTATGGATTTTGCCAGCTCCTTAAGATCGGATGCCGATGGTGCGTATGTGCATTTCTCGCTGTCTTCTATGTCCGGTAGCACTGTTTTTGTGATACCGTCTATGAAATGGAAGCTGTCCAGGCTCACCTTCTCGTTTTGTGTGTTGGCTGATAGAGCATTAAATAGCTTGTTGAGGCTGATATAAAGTGTTCTGTTGTAGTTTCCGGAGAACTGTTTGCTTATCTCCATAACACATTCCGTGTAGGTGTCATTGGGCAAGACCATAAGGAATATCTTGTTCTTGCCCATCTCCTCAATTAAGTTGACAGGCATTTTTTTTTTTGACAGCAACAATAAGTTATTTTGTATTCTACATTAAATATTTGTATATCCTGGTGGTAATATATACTCATCTATTTTGCGGGATGGTCTAGCTTCTGTTTTCTGAAAGCGAAAATCATCTAGTTCTATGCTGCCGGTGTCGACTTTATAGTCTTCTTTTTCCAGGAGCATGGCGGATAATTCTATAGCGCTCTCCATGGGATATATGAATATTAAGCTGCCTACGCGTGTGTTTTCATCCATTTCATTGCTTTTCAGGCCCACGTACACTGTTACCACCTCCTCCTCTGGGTTGCCTAATACCTCAGGTATTTTTTCCAGGGGACGTATCTCAACATTAGGCACCTTAACTGTTATTCTCTTTTCTGTCATCTGCGATAGTGCCTTGGATGCGTGTCCCGCTCCTATCGCCATTATTTCTGTTATGGAGTCGGGTTCAAGTTTACTTAGTTCCTGCATTTTTTAGTGTATTCATTTTTTCTGTATTCATCTGTTTCCTCCTATGATATCCGGTGAGGGCTGAAGCTAGTGTTATCGTCAGGATAACTAAAAGAGAATTTATAAGGTTTATCGCTACTCCAAGTAATGTGTTCAGGGCCAGAATGGATAAAACAACCAGGGAGATGCTTAAGCCTATCGATAACGCGATCCTCTCCAGCAGGTCTATTTCTTTACCAGGAAACAGGGCGTAGCTGAATGCGTACCCTGGCAGAAACAATACCAGAATGAATCCCGTTACTGCTCTTAACACCTCTATTATCATCGTATAATTATCTGAGTTTAACAGCATATAAACCTTATCTTCCTGGGATGTATTCATATATCCTCTTACTACCTCTCCCCCTGTTATATATCTCCTTAAGGAAGGGGCATTCCAGTTCCTTGGTGTAAACAACGTAGTCTGCCTTCAGTTCCCTTATAATCTTTTCTTTATCCTCGCATTTCATCGAACAGAACCTGTTAGCTTCCGAGTTTATTTTATTATCTCCCCTAACCCGGGCTACCATTAAGGAGATCACCTGCCGTTCTCCAATAAACCATATCCCCCGTGAATCAAAGGAGTTAGTGAGTATCTTTGAGCCCGGGGGGGTATCCTCCAACTGCTTAATGTCTATTACATCATCCTCTATTATTGCTGTGATAAGCAGGTGCCTGTATCTGTAGCCTGAATCCATCTGGTTAAACAACAACAATGCAACAGCTACCAACACAAAAAACTGCAAAACCCTCCTGTTTTCTATAATATCATTCACCCTGTGGTATACCGCCCATAACCCTATTCCCGCCATCAACAAAGCCAACGCCATCTCGAAAGAGAATAATCTCCTGAAGGGTGACAGGAAAATCCGGTTGGTTAAATAAAACTGGGTCATAAAAGGCAGCAGCGCCAGGAAGGCCAGGGGCAGAATTCTTTTCTTTCTTTCCCTAAAACACCATATGCCCCCAACAAGGCTTAGTAGCGTGGCAGGTAGCCCCAGAAAGCTTACTGGTTGGAATGCCGCCCCCTCAGGCGGCTCATCCCCAAAGCTTAGCTCCTTTATTATCTTCTCCGCTGGCGCGAACTGTAACGCCAGCAATAGCATCAGGAAACCTGCTACCAGTATCTTTTCCTTATTCTCCCACACGAGCCGGGGCCTGGTCACCAGATATAATCCAAATATTGGCAGGTAGATTATGGCAGACGGCGGGTGAGCTAGTGTGACCTGAGTGAATAATATTATGAGGGCTAGTTTCCATGTGTTCCCTTTTTCATCTGCTGCTTTTATGAACATGTACAGCATGAGGGGCATCATCGCTATTCCGTATGCTACTGGCACACTAAACCATATTCCTGTGAGGGTGCTGCTGCTTTTGAAGGTTAGCATGAATATTGCCGAGAATAACCCTGCCAGCATGCTTTTAGTCAGATACCTGACTAGTATGAACGCGTTCAGTGCCAGAATAAACCCCACCACTGTGGGAAAAACAGAGTCCAGATACAGGGGCTTTATTCCCGTCAAAAGAACTGTTTCAGCCAGCAGTAGGGTATATGCTTTCTCCCAGTTCCGGTCTGGGTGGTTTTCCCCAAGATAAGGGTTGTAGTCTACTATTTTTTCCCTTTTTATTGTTTCCTTTGCTATAGCCAGCTGATCCCAGCTGTCCAGGTGCAGCGGGTAAGGGTAGTACCTGATTTCTCCCGTCTCCAGCATCTTATCAGCCAGCCCGTAGAGGATGATGCTATAGTCCTGTGGGAGCACCATGTACTCTAACCTGACGAAGACGTTGATTAAGAGAATGCTTAAAACAGCCAGCACCAGCAAAACAACAACCTCTCTTTTCATCTTTTTATTATTTACTCTCCATATTCTTTAAAGCATAAAATGGCTGTTGATGGTGAGGATTTGGTTTTGAAGGCGGTTATTGTTGCATCAGTAGCCGGGATTATGCTGGTTGCTGGCTTGATTTTTCTGGGTGAGAAATCCTCTGATGAGGGCTTCACGGAGCTGTATTTCAATAATCCTGATCAGCTGCCTGAGGAGTTGGTGGTTAATAAGTCATTTATTGTTTCTTTCACTGTTGTATCCCATGAAAAAAATCCGGTGGAATACGTTTATAACGTGAGTTCTTCTTTGTTTGATGATTCCATGTCTTTTAGTCTATCCCCTGGGGAAAGCAGGAGGGTTGATGTGGAGTTCGCTCCCAGGGGGGTTGATTGGGTTTTATCACGGTCCAGGAGCAGGCAGTGGAGGGATAAGATTGATTTAACGGGGGATTCCTGGATTATGCGGTCTTTTGATTTAGAGAGTATCGGGGAGGGCAATACTACGTCCTCTATTATCCAAGGGATACATAATCTGTCTTTGTCTGATGCTATTCATTCCTACGGTATCATCCTGTTAAAGAACGTGTCTCTGGTTGAGTTGGATGAGAGGCCGTTGCGCGAGGTCTATCGTTACAGTGATTTGAATAATAGCATACTCTACAAGAGGGTGGATGAGAGGGTCTTGTTTGTCGACAACGGTTCTCCTGTTTTGGATCGTAGCATAAGGGAATCATGGTTCAACCAGTCCGAAAAGCAGTTCAGTGTTTCTTTGTCCGCGGGTTCAGGTGAAAGCTATGGTATACATTTCTGGTACAGGGTTAGGGAATGAGGGTTTATGAGTTGATAGAATGGATGATATTGATTTAAGAAAAAG
>JAYEGX010000002.1:0-5291 GCA_034659295.1 Candidatus Altarchaeota archaeon
TACGTGAAAGATGACGACGGTGATGAGATGGATCGGGCCTACATAAAAATCTATCACCTGGGAGATGACGAGAAATGGGATGAAGACGATGAAGACACCTACGAGAGAACAGAATACGACGGGGAGGCAGCCTTCACCCTGGAAGATGAATTCGACCCGGCAATCGGAAGATACCTTTTTATTATAGTGGAGAGCAACAGCGGAGGCAGCTACTGTAGAGAGACAACTGAATTAAGTCTGAAGAAAGAGCTTGTAATAAGAGATTTACCACAGGAAATAAGAGCGGGGGAGGAGGTGGAGTTGAAGATTCTGGACCCCAACGATAACCCGGTGCCCTACGCTGACGTTACCGTAAGCGGTCAAGGATTTAGCGAAACAAAATCCACTGACGGTAACGGCTATGTATATTTCACAGTCGAGGAAACAGGCAGTTATAGCATAATGGCCACAAAAACAGACTTCGACGACAGCCTCATTAAACACTTCACCGTGAAGCCACGAAGTGATATGAACATTGAGGTAGAGCCGGATGATGCCCTGGTCGGTGAACAGTTGACTGTGACAGTATCATCTGCTGGTAAAGCTGTGGAGGCTGCTGAAGTCAGGATAAAGAAACCAGACGGTATCTTTGAGTCAACCAGGAGAACCTCATCAAGTGGCGTAATCAGTTATATCCCGCAGGCTGTTGGAGTCTATGAGATACAGGTAAGTAAGGGAAGCTATGAAACCGCGGTAAAGAAACATGTTGTATCCGATGAATTCCAGGTGCAGTTGGAGGGCTCGGTTTTGATAAACGAGAACATCCCCATCACAGTCAAAGACCATAAAGGTGCCGCTGTGGAGGATGCCATAGTATCTGTTAAGGGAGTTAAGATTGCGCAGACAGACAGCTTGGGGAAAGCCTCTTTCGTAATCGAAAGCTCAGGTACATATACCGTTGGCGTGAGCAAGGAGGGTTTTAAGGAGTACAGCAGGGAAATAACGGCTGAGGGAAACCTTACTGTGGAGTTAAGTAAATCAGAGATAGGCCTTGATGAAACAATTACTATAACAGTGAAGGACATGAGAGACCAGGCTATTGAGGCGGAGATAACCATAGATGAACCTGACGGGGGAAGCACTATGGAAACAGCCAGCGAACACACCTTCGCACCGGAAACAGCAGGGGAACATAAGGTCAGAGTGAACAGAAACGGTTATAGCCCATCTACCACGGAATTCACGGTCGAACCCTACCAGGTTAAGCTCTTATCTGAGGTATCAGGCAACTATCTCATCGTTATTGCGAAAAGAAACAATGAACCGGTAAGTAATCTTACTGTATCATTGACTCCACCCGGCTCGGAGCAGTTTTTCATGTACACGGACAGGAACGGAATAGCAAGAATGGACCTGGAGCAGCTGGGGGAGAAGGGAAATTTCACGATAACATTAGATGAAACAAACTACGAGTCAGATATTATAGTAAAGGAGATAACCGGTTGGGGTGGTATCGACTTAGTGGGATTTATCATGTGGGTTCTGATAGCGTTTATTGTTGTCCTGGCTGCTGCTATAGCCTTCGTATACCTTAAAGGGAAAGATAAGCTCCCTGCAAAAAAGGTGAGGAAGGAGCCTGGTAAAAAAATATCCAGTAAACGTGAAGGCAAAACCAGATTAGGGAAGGTTTAGCTGGAATTCATTTATTACCTCCCTTTCTTATTTCTTATTGGATTATAAAGTATAGCAATACCTCATAATAACCAAGAAATTTATGAAATAAATTTCTTGTTTAATAGAATGACCAGATTATACACTAACATTATGGGTGTCTTCGCCCTCAGGGATGGTAGAGTTATAGAAAAGAACCTGTTCCCCAAAAACCCTGTGGAAATCGCAGACCGGCTTACTGCTTTAGAGAGATCCTTCTGCAAGGAGGAGGTGGATTTGATACACCGGTTGTATGAAACAGGCAACATGGTTTTGGGTGTGAGAAACCCACGCAGGTTCAGGGAACTTGACACTAGAGGTATGGAGGGCCTGAAGTTCGTTAAAGAGGGGGGGATTGTAGACGACATGGATATTGTTTCCCAGATTGGCTTCAAGAGGAATAAGTTTATGACACTTTTGTCTCAGGTTAATCTGGAGATAACAAAGAGAAGGGTTCGGCAGGTAGAAAAAGACCAGCTCATCATACAGGCTGTGAACTCCATTGATGATCTGGAGGAGTCAGCGAACAAGTTAAGTAAGAGGCTGAGGGAGTTCTACTCCTACTGTTTCCCGGAGATGGATCATCTGGTCAAAAGTGATGAAACATATGTTTCGCTGGTTGAGGGAGGTCTTGAGAAGGTAGATAAGATTCACCCCAGTATGGCGGATGGGATAAGAAAATCCAAGAAAGAAACCCTTGGAGTGGATTTCTCTAAAGGTGATTACATGGCTGTGAAAGCCCTGGCGAAATCCATATTGAAGTTGAACGAGACGACATCAGATATTGAGTCATACATAGGGGATTCCATGAAGGATATGGCACCAAACCTTAACGCCCTGGCAGGCCCTCTTCTGGGAGCCAGGTTGATTTCTTTAGCCGGGAGCCTTAAGAGGCTTGCTATGATGCCCGCATCCACCGTGCAGGTTCTTGGTGCGGAGGATGCGTTCTTCCGTTTCCTGAAGACTGGGAAGAAGCCGCCCAAGCATGGCATAATATTCACGTTACCTGAAATCAGGGGCGCTTCCATGAGAAAGAGGGGGCGGATCTCCAGGAAATTCGCAGCTAAGCTGGCTATTTCCGCGAAAGCAGACTACTTTAAGGGTGAGTTCATAGGAGACCAGCTCAGGAAGGATTTTTTGAAGAAGATTAAGGGCGTATGATGGACGTGGAGGTTACCTCTGTAGGCGATATCAATGTGGATCTTGTTTGCTCTAACCTGGAGGATATGCCGGGCAGGGATTCACAGGTTCTGGTAGATGATTTGTTTGTTTCATCAGGCGGTTGTGCTGCGAACTTTGCTAAAGCCGCATCCAGGCTTGGGTTAGGAACCAGGTTTATTGGGAAGACAGCAAACGACATCTATGGAGACTTCCTTAGGAGGGAGCTTTCTGGCGTGGACCTGCGTCTTGCCACAGGCTCCAAAACGGGGGTTACTTATGCATTAACCTTCAGGGACGGCAGCCGGTCTTTTTTAACCTACCCCGGCTCTAATCGGGAGTTTGAAGAGGGAGATGTTGATTTGGAGCTGGTTGAGGGAGGATTCCTGCACGTCGCCAGTTTTTTCTTGCAGGGTCTCAGGGAGAAGACAAAGGATTTGCTTGTTCACGCTAAGGGTAAGGGAATGGTGTGTTCCTTTGACACCGGCTGGGACCCAAGGGGTTGGGGTGAGAAAGATAGGGAGCTTGTGATAGATGTCCTTGAGGTTGTGGATATCTTTTTCCCTAACCTGAGGGAGGCTGAGGCCATAACAGGATTAAATGATGTGGATGAGGTTTGTGATTCACTTTTGGATATGGGCCCGAAGATTATTGCCTTAAAACTGGGCTCCGAGGGCTCTTTTATCGCAGGAGAGGAAAGGAAATTCGGTGTTGAACCCTTGCAGGTTGATGTGGTGGATTCCACTGGTGCGGGGGATGTTTTTGCCGCAGGATTCATATATGGGAGATGTAGGGGTTTCAGCCTGGAGGAATCCGGCAGGTTCGCTAACGCTGCAGCAGCCCTTTCAACTAGATGCATGGGAAGCAGCTGCTACCCTACGGAGAGGGAGGTTGCAGGGTTTATCAGGAACCACCGAGAATAATCCTGTGCGTATTAAACACAGATTTTTTATGCGATAGTTTAGTTTATGCCATAATCCCCGCCACCAAACCAGATATCCTTTACTTCCTCCACCTCTGCTTTAGTGACGCCGTCATTTGCCTTCCATCTAGCGATGAACAGCATCAACTCAGGCATATCGATTACTCTGTCATCGTTGATGTCAGCCTTATGCCCGTCTACGGAGAAGGTTATGTTGAAATCATCATTGTTTACATACCCGTCACTGGAATTGCATCTAACGTAGAAGGTGCATGTTAGGCCGTTTTCCAGTCCGCTGATTTGAGTGGAGTGGTTGGTTGAGTTCGTGTATGTGAAGGTGCCCGTCATGTTCGTGTAGTTTGTACCTGGGACATTAGAGTACCTGCAGACAGCCTGCACATCAGTTTGCAGGGAGATGTTTGTCTGGGTTGTGCCAGATGACAGTGTTCCGGTTGGGGAGGGGTTGGAGCAGAGGGGTGGAGTGGTATCGGTTGCATTAATTGGTCCGATATAACTACCAGAAACAACAAGATCATCAAACCAGATACTTTCCACTTTGGGTGGACCATTCTCAAACCATCCGCTATAAATTTCCATATGATCTATTTTTTGTTCTAATCCCGATCTATCATTTTCCACTCCTGTAACCTCCCAAATCTTTTGCTCATCTACCCAAAGCGCATGTTCACCGTTTGGAGTTGAAGAACCGCCAGTGTTTATTTTTGATCTGGTTTCAAAGCAATACCATCTCCCCGATTCAAATGGATAACGACAAAACCCTTGCTCAAGTGGACAACCAGTACCAGAAAGTTGCGCATACCACCCAAAAGCATACTCCACCCACTGGGTTCTTTTATTACAAAACTGAAGTTGACCAAAGTAGTTGGAACCTGTTGTGCATGTATGGAAAGAATCATACCACCATATATTCCATGTTTCTTGATAATTGTTAGCTCCGGTTGATTCCAGTTTTCCAAATTTTAAATGATTACCACCATCCATCCTAAATCCATCTTCAAAATAGACATAGAATCTTCTATGTATCTTTGTATAAGAATCTGCTCCTTCATAGTTCAGCATGACATATGCCCAAGGAGCATCTGCATATGTGAATTTGCAGGAATAATTACCCGAATGAGCTCGATCACTGGAAACAACAACAGAATTATTCCCACTACCACCCCTTGACCCATAAGACCAATCATTTTGATTAAATGCCCAAGCACCAGTTTCATAATCATCTTCAAAATAAATCTCCGCTCTCGCACTCTCTCCAAACCCAAAAACCCCAACCAACAGAAAGAAGGCTATGATAAGTACTCTGTTTTTCTTCAGTCCCCTGCGTGTATTCTCCCTGGATGCCATCCTCAATACACCCCACCAGCAAACCATATGTCTCTCGCATCAAGAACCTCCTGTTTGTTAACGCCGTCGTTTGCCTTCCACCGCCCGATGAACAGCATCAACTCAGGCATGTTGATTACGCCATCGGAGTTGATGTCCGCCTTGTAGACGAACGTCT
>JAYEGX010000002.1:5301-12355 GCA_034659295.1 Candidatus Altarchaeota archaeon
AGTTATTGTTACATGGTAAATATGCTCGCCCTCAGAGGTTGTGTTAAAGAACAAAGTCCCTTGGTCAGATGAATTAAGGGTTTGATTCAAAACCAGATTATCATAGACATAGTATGTGGTACCTGGAATTAAGTCAAGGATAAGGTGCTTGATTGTTCCCGAGGTATTAAGTGCATATTGTGTTTGGTTCACGTTACACCCGGAATTTGAAAACAACACCATATATGAATCATTTATCAAAGCGCCTGATGAGTAATTGGTTCTTACAACCTCTGTTTCAATATTGCCGTTACCTGGATTTGTTAAATACACCACATTCAGGAAATTATCAAGATAATTCTCTTCCCTAGGCTCAATATTTATCACCCACCGACCATTTGTTGGACTGTACTCATAATCCGGGTGGAATGTGTGTATTATCCCCCGTTCATCCTCAGCAGTCATCCAGTGTGTTATATACAAGCCCACACCAAAAGCATTTAAATTATTTGTTGAAATCTGTGTAATATTCTGCCAGAGACTATGTGTATTCATCCGATACTTGAAAACATAAAACCTTCCATCCCAATTATTCTCGGGAGTCCCCCCCAGATCATCCATAAGTAATGAGGTTTCATTGTTTGAATTAATTCTTCGATAAACCCAGCCGCCATTAACCATTACCTGAACCATGAAATCTTTGTATTCATCAACACCCCAGCTCCGGGTATTATCTGTCACAGATGTTGTTGTGCTAGATGTTGGTTCACCATAAGCAAAATTCTTTTTGGTGTCACTTAAAACAAGATCATCTGCCCAGACCGAACCATTATATAACACCCCGGAAACCAGAATACTTCTTTGATCAAGGTTATCATCCAGGGTTGAATATAATATCGAGAAACCACTTGGATATGCTGGCTGAACAATTGACGCCCCCGGGATTGGTGAACCAGCACTCAACGTTGAGTCATTGACCAGATACTGTATGCCGCCTCGCTTACTAACAGTATTATTGCGTGGAATTAACGTATTAAGGAACATGTCAGTGCTTCCAGTACCAATACAACCGCAGCCGTCTGTAGATTGAGTGCACTCCTTACCCTCATAAACTCCTTGCCCACATATCTTAGTTCCCCTGATGGTTGTTACCCCTGTATTATTGGATACCCTCTTAACCCAGTTCTCCTTAATTGTTGGCGAATCAAAAAACGGCTCAAACACGGAATGCATAACCCACACCTTCCTATATGAGGAATTTGTTGAATTCACCCTGTCAAATATCACAAAAATGTTTGGTCTTAGATAAACCATCTCTCTTTCAAAAAGATTGATTTTTCGTGTATACGCATGTGTCGCATCACCCACAGTATATGTGTATCTCCCCTCTACATGCTCGAACTTGATGATATTTGATTGCTCTTTATATGAGAGATTGTTTGTTGAAAAACCTGCACTGCTTTGCCCGGAATACCATGAGATGTTGTCTCTGTCATGTCCGTCGCAGTAGTCCGGCCAACTGCCGGGAGTAACAGATGACCATTCCTGACCGCCCATGTTCTCCCAGTAACCCAGTTTTTGGCCGGTATGAAATGGTAGGGGGGCTCCCCCTGTGCAGATAACATAATCCCATGATTCCTCTGGATCAAAGACAAGTATCGTGTTTTTTGCTGCACTCAATGTAGCATAGAAGTGCTGGAATTGATCTAGTATACTTGAAGACCTTATCGTGCTTCTGTAGCCGTTATGTGGGATGAGGGCTGTTTTCCTGTGCAGGATGAAGGAATTAGCGTTTTCATAGCTTCTGCTGAAGTGGTCAGGAGCCATCATAAACATATATGTTGCATTATCTGTCCAGTCAGATCTCATCACAACAAAACCGGGGCCGTTGAAATAATTGGCGGTGGGATGGGAGGAAGGCGGCAGCTCCCCCAGTGAATCATTATAGAAGAGCAGCCACTCCCATGTGCTGTGTGGAAAATTGCTTTGTGCAAGAACATCTGCCTGAGAGCCATGATTCACCCACCACTGCATATGCGGGTCAGCGTATAATGATGCCGCCAGTACCCTATTTTTCGGTTCTGGGACGCTGCTTGTTGTTGTATCCCATATTTGTGGCATAATATGCTGTGGATCATTTGAAGCCCAGCTTGTATGTACGGTATGTGGGACATGCATCTGTTGATAGAATGCGCCCATTCCTTTAAGGTGAAGCCAGTTGGATATCTTATCAAATCCTGTTGCATGCGAGTACATGTAATTCAGTTTATGGTTGTTGTGCTCACCTCCGGTGTCATAACCAAACATGTCATATAATCCACCGATTGTTCCATTTAGGGCAGGGTTATATGTTGGGTCACCCCCAACTCTTTGACTGATCTTCCAGTAATGGTTGTCGGGTTCACAGGACTTTCTCATGATATCTGCAATCAGGTCAGGGTAGTACTCTGTGGGGTTGCTGAAAGTTTCATTGAGGTAAATTAATGCCATACCAAGAGGGGTTCTGAAGTGGTCACCGAAGTGATATCCGTAATGTGGGTCAGGGTTGTATTGTGATCCGTTCAGATCATAGAAGGTTTTGGTGTCACTCATCCAGACCCAGAAATCGGTTTTTTGCTGGGTAGATAAATCTTCAAAAACAATATCAATTGCGAGATAATCTGTTTCACTTAATCCTATCTCTGCGAGCGCGCGATTCTCAAGTATTTTTATTGTTGAATCCCTGTATGTTCCATTGTCGGTGAATACATAAACCAAGGCAGTTGGTAAAACATAGTTGCCGTTTGTATCATTGTTTTCTATATCATTCAGGTGAGAATCAACATATGATTTGAAACTATCATAAACTGTTTTATACGGTTCTCTTGTTATCTGGTCTCTTAATCTTGGATAATCCTCCTTATATATGTAAAGTCTTGGATGAGATGCATTTATTGTCCAGTTCGTTGAAGTAATTATTGGATCAATACATGATTCAGCCGCACTCGCGCTCTCCCCGAACCCGATAAAAGTTATATAAACAACCAACAAAGCAAGCACACGTTTTCTAATCATTTTCATGTTCCATTAGATATGGATGGGATTGTGTGATATATTACTGATAATCTCCTCCACCAAACCAGATATCCCTCACCTCCTCAACCTCCTGTTTGGTGACGCCGTCGCAGGCCTTCCATCTTGCTATGAACGAAATAAGCTCGGGCATGTTGATTACGCCGTCGTCGTTGAGATCAGCCTTATGGCCGTCTACGCTGAAAGAGATGTTAAAATCCTCATCGTTCACGTAGCCGCCTGAGCTGTTGCATCTAACGTAGAAGGTGTAGGTCAGGCCGTTCTCGAGATCTGTTACTGGAGTGGAGTGGTTGGTTGAGTTCGCGTATGTGAAGTTGGATTCCATCTCCGTGTAGTTTGTGTTTGAGGTGTTAGAGTACCGGCAGGTTGCGTTTATGTTTGTTGTAAGAGAGATGTTTGCGGAGGTTGTGCCTGCATCTAATGTGCCGTTTGGTTGAGGGTTGGAGCGGGAGGGAGGGGTGAGGTCGGTAGTTTCGGGGTCTCTAAGGTACCCACCATCCACAATATCCTGCCAGCTATCAGTAAACATGAATGCATCATATCTTCTGTAGTGTGGTCCTGTGGCATATCTGGGTTGAGCAATTGTTCCATCTAGTGTTAAGCGTTCCAGTGTCGCCGTATTATCATTCGTTGTTCTGAGTCCATCATATTCCATTATTTGAACGCCATTGACCCATATGGCCATTGTTGCATCATACTCCGCTGACATTTGCACTTGCATAACAAGACCATACCATTTGCCTTGAGTCATAATATACGGATTACTCATATTGTAACCCTTTCTGTTTTGTGGAAACACATCATTTATTTCTTCACTATTAAAATGATAATTCGCATTTCCCGCATATACTGTAAACTCTCCATCTTCCAAGCCGTCTTCATAAACCGGATTTCTTCCTTTTGATATTTCCCATCTTAGCCCATCCCCATTAATTTCCAAACCCTTTTCTCCTTGATAATCCTCAAAAATAAGTTGTGAAGAAGTTCTGTTAAACTTCATAAAATAAGCAAGATAATATGACTGCTTATCAACAAGATTGATGGGGCCGCTGGTTTTGTTTTTTATTTCACAATAAATCGCTCCCTCATTCATCTGATATTTATCTCCATTGTTCCATACTATCGAGGTTGTTACAGTGGTTGCGGTATTGGACAAAATATTGCCGGTAGTATCTGTGGTAAGATCTCGCAATCTTCGTCCTACCCATTCATTTGTATTCCATGATGCAGAAGGATCCTGCAGAACTGTACCACTTTCCCCAGTATGCGTACCGTGTACGCTCTTGATATACCATTCCATAAGATTATTGCCTTGAGGTGTGGAACCTGCTATTATTCTTCCTCTGGCATCATTGCTGGAGCTACATTCTGGCTGGCAAAATTCAATCCCGGAACTTTGATGATGCGGCAACTCCTGTCCAACAATTCCATCTTCGGCATCATAATAAAACAAAATCTCAGCCCTCACACTCCCCTCAAAACCAAGCAGTGCTATGTAAGCAACCAACAAAAACAACATAATCTTTCTCATCCTCAATACACACCTCCACTAAACCAAATACCCCTAGCTTCCTCAACCTCCTCTTTGCTGACTCCGTCGCAGGCCTTCCATCTTGCGATAAAAACCATCAGCTCGGGCATGTTGATTAATCCATCATCGTTGAGGTCAGCCTTATGCCCTCCTATTGAGAAAGTAATATTCCCGTCATCCTCGTTTACGTAGCCGTCACTGGAATTACATCTAACGTAGTAAGTGTATGTGAGACCGTTCTCGAGCCCGCTGACCTGAGTAGAATGAGATGTTGAGTTTGTATTAGTAAAATTAAAGAGCATGTCTGTATAGTTTGTGTTTGGGATGTTTGAGTAGCGGCAGATTGCCTGCTTATCGGTTGTCAGAGAAATATTGGTTAAGGTTGTGCCTGAAGACAGGGTTCCGGTTGGGAAAGGGTTGGAGCGGTAGGGGGGATTATTTGCTTCAGGATCCATAAGATACCCACCATCAACAATATCCTGCCAGCTATCTGTAATTAAGTAATCATCATAAGACTTGGTACTGTTTATTCCAACATCATAAGTGGGCTGATTATGTGTGCCCCCCATAAATGTTGTTGCATACGGAGTGCCGTCTATTGTGGTGCGCACCTGATGCTGCTCAATAACCTTAATCCCGTTAACCCACATCTCAAGAGTCCCGTTTCTTGATGAAACCATATCCACCCTTATCACAATAGAATACCATTTACCTGTTTCACAATACACGGGAGTCTCCATATCCAGATTCTGAATAAACGTTCCACCATCCGGACTATTATATGGCCGCCAACCCTCACCGCCATTTACTGTATATAAATGTGGGAGTGCTTTGTGAGTATCTGATGAATACAGCCCCATTCCTTGAAGTTGTCCGACTTCCCAGCGTCCAATACAGAATAAAAGTCGTGCATTAGATGAGGGCGAACCTCGTATCTCCAAATGCTTGTTGAGCTCATCATTATCCCAATAATGGTTTGCGGAGAACTTCGTGTAGAACGCAAGATAAACAGTATTCCCTTCCTGGATAGTTTGATTAAGTGAAGCGGAGACATAACTGCACGGGTCCTGGTTATCGGGGTGATTATCCATATCAAACCGCAATGAATACGGCCCAGTAACGTAATCCGCACCATCAACAAAATATTCTCCGCAGGTATAGCAGGGATCAGTGGGATTACTTATGCATCCATAGTTCGA
The DNA here is from genome assembly GCA_034659295.1 of Candidatus Altarchaeota archaeon. Lineage (GTDB taxonomy): Archaea > Altiarchaeota > Altiarchaeia > IMC4 > QMZM01 > EX4484-2. Next base: position 11,083 of record JAYEGX010000002.1, read on the forward strand.
CACATCCCCGTCGCTAAAGTCATCATAGAAATAAGTCTCTGCCCTCACAATCCACCCGAACCCGCCAAAGGCTACGGCAGAAACCATCAAAACCAACATAATCTTTCTCATTCTCAATACACCCCCCCAGTGAACCAGATATCTCTCGCTGCCAGCACTTCTGCCTTACTCACCCCATCATTAGCCTTCCATCTGGCAATGAATGCGATAAGCTCTCTCATCGAGATGACACTGTCATCGTTGATGTCAGCTTTGTGACCGCCTACGGAGAAAGAAATATTGAAGTCATCATCGTTCACGAAGCCGTTGCTGGAATTGCATCTGACGTAGAAGACGTAGGTCTGGCCGTTTTCTAGTCCACTTACCTGAGCAGAGTGGTTTGTTGAGTTCGTGGATGTGAAGTTATGTTCCATGCTGGTGTAGTTCGTACCTGAGTTGTTCGAGTAACGGCAGACCGCCTGCATGTTAGTTGAGAGAGAGATGTTTGTTGAAGTTGTGCCAGACGGGATAATCCCTGAGGGTGCGGGATTGAAGCAGTTTGGAGGAGTGGTGTTAGAGGTGTAAAAGTATTCAAAGGCACCTATGTCAATCTGTCCGACAAATCTTGCATTGCCATCATAATCTACTAATCCTGCTTGATCTTCAGTTGTGGAAAGGTCCCCTGCATTCTTACAGGGTGAGCTATCTTGAAGATGGTAGTAAGGAGAAGGCCTGCTACCCGATGCCTGTACCCCGGGATTTAGTAATATGTTATGATTTGGGTCTTGGATCATATCACTAAACTTACTCATGTCATTGGAAACTACACCATTGTTATAGTGACAGTTATAATCGAAGAGATGGCCTGTAGAATAAGGCCCTCCCCAATCCTCGAAACCCACTGCATAGAGGGAATCTATGATGATATTGTTCTTTATGGTATTATTCTGCTGCCTTTCCATAGATACTGCCCCATTATAACCTGCATTGTCTATGATGTTGTTGAATATTTCATGGTGTTCTTCAGGATACCCATAATCCATTGAATCATAGAGAAAAAATCCACCCTTTTGATTTGGACAGTTATAGATAACGTTATTTCTGATTACAAAATATTGGCCATCTCTCAGATAAAAAGCTCCCAACCTAGTATCACCACTTGTAGCCAAGTCATGGACATAATTCTTTTCTATGAGGTGATTACTCCCACTCTCTGGAGAATCCCAAACCTTCATAACTACGCCATTTCGTCCACCAGTTATATTATTACCTCTTATCACCATATTGCTACCAT
>JAYEGX010000002.1:12365-21423 GCA_034659295.1 Candidatus Altarchaeota archaeon
GTGTAGATAGTTGTTTTCTATTGTGGCATTACTACCCCCGTATGAAGAGATATCTGCTTTGTCACTTCCGGAACTTGGACCTCCATAAATCTCACAATTTTTTACAATATGATTAACTCCACTTCTCAGCCAAATACCACCAACTTTCTGTCCAGTGGCACAGGTGAAATTCCTGCATATAAAGCCATCTACAGTGACATTATTACCACAGACGTATTCCTTCATCGTTATACAGTAACTTCTGATATTTTGAGCATCTATGATAGGGGACTCATTTATAGCAGCCCTTAAAATAATCCCTCCTGTCGAAATATCCACAGCTTCATAATAGGGAGTATCACCTTCACAGACAACAATTGTATCTCCGCTAGTAGCGGCATCCACAGCAGCCTGAATTGTTGTAAAATCTCCTCCCCCGTCCTGCTTGACATCATATTCAGTCGCCCATACACACCCCCCAAACCCAACCACAACTAGGGAGGCGATCAACAAAACCAGCACACTATTTTTCATCCTCAATACACTCCCCCCGTGAACCAGATATCCCTAGCTTCCTCAACCTCCTCTTTGCTGACTCCGTCGCAGGCCTTCCACCTGGCGATAAACGATATCAGCTCGGGCATGTTTATGATGCCGTCATCATTGAGGTCCGCCTTATGCCCGCCTATAGAGAAAGAAATGTTGAAGTCGTCGTCGTTCACGTATCCTTCTGTGGAGTTGCATCTAACGTAGAAGGTGTATGTCTGGCCGTTCTCGAGTCCAGTAACCAGAGTGGAATGGTTGGTTGAGTTCGTGTCTGTGAAATTATATTCCATGTCAGTGTAGTTCGTATCTGAAATATTAGAGTACCTGCAGATCGCCTGCTTATCGGTTGTAAGAGAGATATTGGTTGAGGTTGTGCCTGAGGGGAGAGTTCCGTTGGGGGAAGGGTTGGTGCGGGCTGGTGATGCGGTGTCGTTGCTTGAAACACCCAAATAGCTAGCAACATCATCAAAGGAAGTGGCGATAATTACATTCGAGATCCAAGCATATTTTGTACCAACATATCCAGTCCAGCCATTCCAATAAGCATTAACTTGCAGCTGATTTGCACTATTTCCATTTCGGCTAAAAGTATAAAAATCATGTCCATCTTCGCTGCCAGCAGCATTCCAAACAGTATTTTTATTCCATTCCATAACCTTTGTTAGAGCATTTCCGTCATATATCCATGCTTCTATAACCCCATCGGTTGCATGATATCTTACATGGGTTATTAAAGCCATCCATTTTCCTGTGGATATAGGCTTGCGGTTTACATTAGCACTATCATAAGAACGAGAGGGTATCGGATCTGAATTAGTATCCAAATTTTCCATAAAAGACTGTGATTCCCAATAATTCAACATTTCACTACAACCTTCTTCTCCTGCGGCTCTGCGATATTTGAATGCGGAAAAAGTATGTGCATTGGGCCAGTCTCCGTAATGGCCACCAATGTTGCCATAATTACAGCCATAATCTGCATCACAACAATATTCTCCCTGATGAGTGAGTCCAAAAAGTGTAGCATGTGCATCTCCGTCCTTAAAATCAAAAAGTTTCACTGAATTGATGAAAGTCATATTATCTTCAAAATAAAACCACATTCCCCCATAAACATCTGATTGCTCGTCAAAGTTGTCTTGCAGGTATATCATCCCATCAGTTAAATTATTTCCCACTCTCTCCATTCGTAAGTAATATGTTGTATTAGGAGCTAATGGGGGCGGTCCACCTGGTCCTCCATTGCCGATATTTGATTCATCTCCACTTACACGAAGTAACTCCGAATCTGTTGCCATAGCATGATAAGCATAATACCAATTCCCTCCATCATTTGGATCTGCATTCCCATCGCTATCCAAATCAATACCAGAACCAGTTGAAGCCCACTTACTTTGGAAAATAATCTCTGCCCTCGCGCTCTCCCCAAACCCCAAAACTCCCACAGCAACTACTAAGATAAATGCTATGATAATTTTTCTATCATCCATCTTTTTAGTTCCTATTTCAATACACACCCCCACTAAACCAAATATCCCTTGCTTCCTCCACTTCAGCTCTACTCACTCCGTCGCTTGCCTTCCATCTCGCGATGAATGCCATGAGTTCAGGCATGTCAATTAGGTTATCGTTGTTTGTGTCTGTTTTGTGACCAGTAGCTTCTCCATATTCAAAGGCACCTAAATCATTCACACTTTCTCTTATTTGAGATTCCATATTGTGAAGATATTCATATCCTGGGAATTCACCAAGTGTAGGATTAGCTTGGTCTCTACAGTTAGAATCTGAGTTGAGATTATAATCTCCGCCGCCTACAAATCCTGGGTCTGTCCCAAAGATGTTATTGGACATCCAAGCGGAAAAGGCTGAGTAATCAGCGCTTGATCCGTGAAGCCAATTATTCTGAATCTCCCTTGTTCTATAAGTTCCAGTGTATTGGTTTCTCAAAAATCTTGGTGCATAAACATTATAAAAAATGTTATTATACATATATAGGGCGGGTAGATAGGTTTCGTGTCCACCCCATCCAGAGAAGGTTATGAGATTATACTGATCTGAGGCATAATCACTTTGTCCGATAAAGGTATTATAATATAGATTTAAACGCTGAGGAACTGGAGAATCATCAGGCACAAGAGGTTCATCATACATACCTTCCATCATCACAAAGATATTGTTATTAGGATATGGATCCTCAGCCAATTTTCCATCAACAAATATATTTCCTATAAAAGTTAAAACCTGCTCATCTGGTTCAGTACATCCAGTGCATTGGAGATTTTCCCTAATATCGGACATATCCCCCATGAAGGAATAAGGGTTTTCAAACCAGCAGTATCTGAATGTGGCTTCAATGTTTCGTATATGGAAAAGCTGGCCGCATTGCGAATCGTGGACATAGCAATATTCAAAGATAACAGTTCCGCCAGAGGTATAAATGTTATGACCGCCTGGCGGGTTTTGATTGGGGTATTCTCCATTCCAGGCAAATTCGCAGTTGCTTACAGTTACTAGGGAAGAACCATTATTGTAAGTTTGCCTCTGCCCAAAACCGAAATCACAATAGGTTACCTTACATCTACGGATATTTACCGGACCACCTTCTGCATTAACTGCTATGCCAGCACCATTTCCATCATGATTATGAACATTTATAAATTCTAGATCCTCAATGTTGATGTATCCTGCTCTCCAGATTACAAAAACACCCCTGTTCCAGCTCTCCCCACCCGTACATGAAACAACACCGTCACCAGCTCCCCAATCACCTCCAGACCATTCACCTAGCCCCCAAGTACACGCCTCAAAATAAGAATCACTAGACCTATCAAAATGCCCCCATCTGGACATATTAAATACTGGCTCATCACTAGGATCATAGGCCTTAAATGTAATATAATCTGTAGCATTTCCGCTGTTTGTAATCTTAAAAATAGCTGCATCATATGTTCCTGGGTGAAATAATACAGTATCTCCTGCTTCTGCCCCTTCTACTTTACTTCTTTGAGTAGGACCATCATCAGTTGGATAAACATCAATTATTGCCTGTGCCCCCACACTCCCTACGAATCCACTAAGGACTATGTAAGCAACCAACAAAACCAGCACAACATTTTTCATCTTTTTTCCCCATTAACTACTTGGAGGTTATGTTAGTTATTACGGATAGATTCCACCAGTAAACCAGATATCCCTCGCTTCCCAAACCTCTGCTTTGGTGACTCCATCATTTGCCTTCCATCTCCCTATGAACCCGATTAATTCACGCATATCGATTAATCCGTCATCGTTTATGTCAGCCTTATGCCCGTCTATGGAGAAAGTTATGTTCCAGTCGTCATCGTTAACATAACCATCAGAGCTGTTGCACCTAACGTAGAAGGCGTATGTTTTTCCGTTTTCCAAATCTGTAACAAGAGTTGAGTGATTTGTTGAGTTCGTGTAGGTGAAGTTGAAAGGCATGTTCGTGTAGTTTGTTCCCGAGATATTAGTGTACCGGCAGATGGCCTGCTTATCTGTTGTGAGGGAGATGTTTGTCTGGGTTGTGCCTGCAGGAAGTGTGCCAGTTGGGAAGGGATTGGAGCGGTTTGGAACAGTATCGCTCCCATTGTAACCTTCAATCCAACTTGGATCACCCGAGCCGCCATTCATTAAAACACCCACATTTGCTAAACTTAAAACCCCATCAACCCAGTCATTATCGTTTGGATTGGTTGCCCCAACATAAGATGGAATTGTTACTCCGTCAAGATATGGGTGTGATCCTCCAATTCCGCCGTTGGCGATTGTTGCTGAGCCTCCCAGAACATGTTCGCTACGGGTTATGTACTGATCTGCACCAGACATACCCCGATAAATATTATCTATCCCCTCCGAAGACGCTTTTCTATAATTTATTGAACTATAACAACTATCATATTCAGCAAGACCCAATAATGAAAAACAACCTCCAGAATTGCTAGTCACCCGGATATCATCACCATTATCCGGCCGGTAGATATAATTGTTACTAATACCAGTCCTACCAGAATCATAATCGAAGGGGATGCGCATTGAGCCTGATCCAAGGGTTAAATCAACCTGCCAAAGTGTATCAACTGAACTATCAATAATGTTATTATACCAATAGATATAGGGGTTAACAACATAATCATAGTTTTGATGACCAAAGCTAGAAACCAAATGCCCTCCAAATATCTGATTATTATATATTGTTACTGCTGTTAATCCTGTCCGGATTCCCCAATCCCCAACATGAATTCCATTTGTTGAATTGTAAGCGATATTATTATAAATCTGAGCAAAATCCTGTTGAACACCTATTGCACGAGGGCAATTGATAAATACATTATGATGAATTCTATCTCCAAGATACTTGTTGCTCCAGTTGATGTTTGTATGAGGTGTGAGAAACTGCTGAGCCTTATTGTGAATACCACTCTTAGCTCTATTACCTGGATTGTCAAAGAGATTATATTGTATAATGTTTCTTTTCATAGCACTTTCTAAAAAACACTGAGATCCATCGTATGCACTTATAAAGTCTTCAGGATCAGAATAGCAATAATCAGAGAATACTTGTATTCCTGTAACAGCATGCATTTCGTTCTCACTTGAAGTACATCCATTATCCCTGAACCAGGAATACTCGACCACCGAATCTTCCCAGATGTAACCCCCCACACCCCCCGTATTAGATGTACAAAATGAGCCTGAATTATTATGGATATAACAATACCTGATTTTTACAGGCCCGCCGTGGATAAAAATACCCCATCTATAAGAGTTAGTAATCTCCAGTCTTTCAAATAACCAGTATCTAGCCATATATGAAGTTCGGGTAGGATTATATGCATCATTTCCAAGAGCATAACCGCTTGAACCACCTGTCTGATTTCCATCAATAACTGCCCATTCCCCTGGAAAAGATTGAATAGAGCACCAATCATCTCCTGTTCCATCAACATCAGGGGGTATTATCACCCGGCCTACATATGTTCCCCCTCTCAGATAGATATCATCCCCTTCAGACATTGAATCAAGTGCATCTTGGATAGATGAGTATGCATTCCCATCTGATCCACTGCAATCTCGACTTGCTATAGAATAACTGCCAGAACCACAATCAGCGACTAAAGTATTATCAACATAAACATCAGCCGCCCACACACCATCCCCAAACCCCAGAACTCCTGCGGCAACTACCAAGGCAACTGCTATAATAATTTTTCTGTTATTCATCATTTGTTTTAATTCCTATATCAATACACTCCGCCGGTGAACCAGATGTCTCTTGCTGCTTCGACTTCCTGCCTGGTGACTCCATCATTTAGCGTCCATCTCCCAATAAACGCCATCAGCTCACACATGTTGATGATGCCGTCGTCGTTGAGGTCAGCCTTATGCCCTAAGACACTGAGGGTAATATCCCAAAAAAATCGTAGTCTATTTCTTCTCAGCAAGCTTTATGACCGCATCAATCAATTTTTCCATTGATTTCCTCGAATCAATCCGTTCTTCCCTGATCTCATTGAAGATTTTTTCCATGCTCTCAGCAATCAACCCATACTTTGCGTCAACCACATCAAAACGCTTGATAGTATCCTCATGAAATGATCTTAGATTAACGGATAAATCATTATGGATGTTATCCAGTTTCCCGGATAATACCTCAGTATTCTGATCCTGCTTATCCAGCATCTGATCCTGCTTCTTAAGCATCTGCTTTGAAATATCCAGATTCTCTTTTGTAAGCTCAACACCCTGTCTTGAGTATTCCACACTTTGCCTTGAATATCCTACACCCTCCCTTGTAACCCCGATCAACTCCTTTAGATGAACAACAGCACTATCCAGCCGTTCATCAGTCTCCTTTGGCCTTACAACCTTCTTGAAACCAGAGTAAGTTTTGTCTGCATCAATAAAAGATTCAACAGAGACATCAACAACATTAATCAATGAATTCCTGATATTGATTTCTTCCGTGAACTTTTTTATCCCGCCCTCTTCCCCCTGCGCAATAATTCTAACGGACCCATCCTTCAGGTTCTCAATCACTCCCTTAATACCAAGACTGCTGGCAATCTCCATAACCTTAGCCCTGTAGCCAACCCTCTGGATATCCCCTTTAACGATGATCTCCGCTGTTTCCATGATATACTCATATATAACCATTATATCTATAAAATAATGTGTTCTTCAGCGCTGATAAACCATATAGTGATCAGGTTCTATGAAGGCGTTCAGCCTGCTAAATTCAATCAGTACACACCACCACCAAGCCAGAGCCCTCTTGCATCCTCCACTTCAGCTTTGGTGACGCCGTCGCCGGCCTTCCATCTCCCAATAAATATCATCAACTCGGGCATGCCGATTACGCCGTCATCATTAAGGTCTGCTTTATGCCCTTCTATAATGGAAGTTATCGGATAACCAACTTCATTGTGCGTATTGTTCTCATCAAACACAAAAAGATAGGCTGTGCCGTTATCAGGCAATGCGCCTAGGTTGATATTGCACTTTATGGAATCATCACTCCAGGCTGAAGGTATCTGCGGCTCACGAATCGTGCAACTATCCCATGAAGGATTGTTTCCAAGCATCACCCTCGCATAAGTATCATCTAAATAAACAGCAGCCCAATAACGATAATTACCAGTATCGTTTGTTAATGGCCAGCGAGAAAAGCCGCCAACTGTCATAGAATAAAAATCAGTTCGTAAAACTTTTTCGGTGCACCACAAATGATCATCACAATCCACCCCATCGCTAAAATGCCAGAGATAACCAGAGGAATCCCACTGCAGTTCCATGTGCTGCCAACGCAGCATAGGATTGTTGTAATAAAACTGACCGCCACCACAAGAAGAACCGTATCCTGAAGGCTGGCATTTCATTTGAGCATCATTGGGGTTTGTAACAACAGGAGTTGCGCCATTACAGTGGTCCAAATAGTTTTGTGGCGGATCAAGATAATTACCGTTCAAGTTGCACGCAAATTCTTTCATATTATGACCGCCCATAGTGCCATCATCAATCGAGAAGGTGGAGGCTATCCTATAATAGTACATAGCGAAAAGTTTCCGGGTAGGCCATCCGCCAGAGGGAAAGTGAGTGAAACATACAGCAGAATTACTATTCTCCCAACTGCCAGATACTGTGGTCATAGCACCACATAAATATTTAGTCACATGAGCATTCGGCATGGACATCGGATTGCCTGTTGGATAAGAAGTTCGGTAATCCGGTAGATTGTCTTCATCTCCTGCTACAAGAGGGTAATTTTGTCCATTCCAGATAGTATCTACATCTACTGGGCTGCTATCATCACATGCATCCCAGACTATTGGAGCAGCAGGACTCTTCACCCCAAACCCGCTTCCGCTTATGGTAATAGAATCACCGTGGCTGATGCTGCTCTGATTTATTTTTGTAATCCCTACCGCCCCCGCACTCTCTCCGAACCCAACCAAGACTATGGAAGCAATCAACAAAACCAGCACGCTCTTTTTCATCTTCTCTTCCATGCACCCCATTGGGGGGGGTTATCGAGAATAATCCTCCCACAAAAATCACCCCCCTCATCCAATAAAGGCATTTAGGTGAATGGATTATTTATCCCTTACCCTAGGTTGTCCTTAATACTGCTCGAACCCGTACATGACGTTGAGCACTTTCTGGTCTTCCAGGGGTTTGCCCATCACCTGCAATCCCGTGGGTATGGAATCTGTTTCTCCTGCTGGGACAACGCCTGCAGGAGATCCTGCAAGGTTCGCTAGGACAGTGAATATGTCGTAGGCGTACATCACCATGGGATCATCTATTCTGGTGCCAATTTTATGGGGTAATTTCGGGACAGTAGGTCCCACAAGAACATCCACATCTTTTAGGGCATCCAGCAGTTCCCTCCTCAGAACGGAGCGGGCTCGGAGAGCCTTCCTGTAGTACCTGCCGGAGTATTCCTTCTGGGTTATGTAGCTCCCTAAAAGTATTCGCCTCAACACCTCCTCTCCGCAGACTTCCCCGATCCTGTGCCCGTATCGTCTCCCATCATATTTTCTGGTTGCAGAAAAAAACTCCACATACATGTTCAGGTAGTATGTTGGTAAAGCAATGCCAAGATTCGGAAGCGTTAACTCAATTATCTCAGCTCCGGCAGATGATAGCCTATCTATTGCCTTATGTATCACTCTCCTGATACCCTTATCCTGGATGAGGGAATCAAACTCCCGGGCGTAGCCCAGCTTCTTATCCTTAAGTTCGGGATCCAGGTTGCCGGTGAAGTTAAAAAATCCGTTTTCCAGGTCAAGTGAGGTCTCATCTCTGGGGTCATGGCCGGCTATAGCATCCAAAAGCAGGGCTGATGATTCCACGTTCCTTGCCAGGGGACCGATCTGGTCCAGGGACATCGCCAGATCAAGCAGCCCATAGCGTGAGACTACTCCGTAGGTGGGCTTATAGCCTACCACACCACAGTGGGATGCTGGGTTTCTTATGGATCCTCCGGTATCAGATCCTATGCTTACGTCCACCA
>JAYEGX010000003.1:0-21267 GCA_034659295.1 Candidatus Altarchaeota archaeon
AGTTCTCATCTGTGAGGCGGTCACTCATGGGGTGCTTGAACTCGTAGTAGCTCATCACCGGACCCGCCCCAAGCAGTATCCGTCCGTCAGGGACTTTGTAGACTACCGCAATCAGTTTAACATATCCGACTCCTTCCTCCAGAACCTGGTTCGTGTTCCCGTCAGTATGGACGTCCGCAACCACAGTCGTCTTCTTAGCCTTGTTATCTACATCCTTAATGACGTAACCAAGTTCATTTCCGAAGTCTTTGATGAAACCATAATCCTCCCGGGTCAGTTCCTTGTTCCCGAGTTCATCTATAGAGATGTTAACCAGCCGCTTAAGGGTGCGCTCAAGGTTATCCAGCCGGTATTTCGCTTCAGTGTCCAAAACCTCCATATCATCCAAACCCTTGTTAGTCATCCTTGTCAAAGCCAGCAGACGGTTATAGAACTCCGGCACAGGCTCCACATAACCGACAACAGGTTTATCTGGCTGAGGCATAGCAGAGGTAGCGGTTTTCATTGTATAACTTTGTTTAGCGTAAAGGATGGTGTCGTGCCTGAGCTCAGCCCACGACGCAAGCACAGTAGTTAATTCCTTATCCTGCCAAGCCTGTGTCTGCATGAACGTTGGATACCCCCCAGGGAAATCCTTAAGCAGAGGCTTTAAGGCATAAAGCCAGCTCCAGTAGAGGTTCTTCTGCCAGTCTTCTTGACTGAAGTTATCGAATTCCTCCTGAAATTTCCTGAATCTTATCTCATAGCTCGTGTTTCTGCCCTCATATTCCGTATCACCTAACTCAATTAAAAGCTCTTTCGCCCTCTCTGAACCCAGCAATGCCATAGCATCCAGACCTTTGGGGAAGCATCTTGCCGGCCCCCCGTCTGTATATCCGCAAGTAAATACCCTGTCACAATTCTTTCCAGAGTACATCCCAACGTAGGGTGAAACCAGGTTAGAGAACATGTAGGAGTCGGGGATAAATCTCTGCCCCATTAACCTGAATCCTTTCGTATTCCCTAAAACCTCATCCGCCTGCTCGGGGGTGAATGGCGGCCAGAGGGTGGCTTCACCGGTTCCCCCATATATCTTTGGTGCCCTGTATTCCGCAAGCTTAGCCTTCAGTTCACCTATTTTTTCTGTTGCCAGGTCTGCTGGCTGGAATTTATCTCCGAAGACATGATTCATGGCCTCAATGTATTCATAAGGCCCTAAATCATCTGACAAACCAACATAAAACGCGGTTACTGAATAGATCCTATCCCACCTATCTCTCAACTCTTCCCTCTCCACAGATTCAGAGGCAATTAAACTGGCCTGCATTGTCTGAATTTCAGCGTCATAGACTGAGATTAAAGCCGTGCATGGAGGGAAATCATTGCACGGCTCACCTGCTTTAACCTGATTAGTTCCCTTAAGCAGCATACTTATCCGCCCATACCACATGAACGCCCTGAAATAGTTCTTGAGTTTCTCCGACCTCGTGTAATGCCCCCGCGGAACATACTGGCTGTAGTCTTCTTTGTAGATGAAGATCGGCGAATTAGAGAACCCTTCATGTTTCTCTATCAATCCAAGCTCCAACCCAACCTCTTCCTGCACAAAATCAGGGATCTCAAAATGGTATTCCGCAAGATCCTCCTCACCGAAGTAGGCGTCCATACACTCCCACTCGTGCTCGTAGGGACAGAGTTGATCCTCCCGTGGTTTCAGCAACGCAAGTCCAACAGAGAGGTAGGCAGCGTTTCTCTTGTATGCCTCCTTCAGGTCTCCTGAAGCAGCATCGTATCCCTCAACAGAGTCCTTAAGCAACTCACTACTGATGCTCCAGATTGCGTCATAGAACTCTTTTTCCTCGATCTGCCTCAGGGTTTCATCAAACTGTATGTGGTAGAGGTGCAGCAGACTGTCGGATGTGATGAAGACGGGTATCTTCCTATCCTTCAACACCTCATAAGGGTGTGTTATGTACTCCTCGCCTTTGTTGAAGGGGTTCTCCATTACAGCAAAACCATTCTTCTCCAGCAGAGATAACGCCCCACCACCCAACGAAATCTTCCCTGAGAAATCATTGAAGTTGCTTATGTCAGCTGAAGCCAGCGGCAGATTGTATTGAGCGGTCTTTAACTCAATATTTAGGGGGGTTAGGGAATAATATTCGGTGAAGCTGAGCGTCTCAGACTTGATGCCTGAGAGATTTATTGGCTGGGTTATCAGGGTAGACGGGGTGGTAGGTAATGTTGTGGATGTTGTTGTGGTTTCGAGTGGTCTTTCAATGCACCCGGTCAACAATAATCCGGTTAATATCAGGAAGAATAGGGTTTTCGGTTTCATATAGTGTTATTTAAATTTTTTTCTTTATATTCTTGTCTGTATGTTTCGGCTGCCGCCGAAAAGATATATCATTTACCTTGATTCCCCTTAATCAGAGAAGTTAGGAACCCACTGGGGCTCCTCTGGTTTCCCTGTCTCAAGCATCTCCCTCCAGTTCTCATCTGTGAGGCGGTCACTCATGGGGTGCTTGAACTCGTAGTAGCTCATCACCGGACCCGCCCCAAGCAGTATCCGTCCGTCAGGGACTTTGTAGGCTACCGCAATCAGTTTAACATATCCGACTCCTTCCTCCAGAACCTGGTTCGTGTTCCCGTCCGTGTGCACGTCTGCCACAATCGTTGTCTTCTTCGCTTTCTCATCAACACCCTCTATGACTCTCCCAAGGTTTTCTCCGAAGTCTTTGATGAAGTCGTAGTCTTCCTTGGTTAACTCCCTGTTCTCTAGCTCATCTATGGAGATGTTAACCAGCCGCTTAAGGATGCGCTCAAGGTTATCCAGCCGGTATTTCGCTGAATTATCCAGGACATCCATCTCATCCAGGCCCCTGTTGGTCATTCTTGTCAGAGCCAGCAGGCGGTTATAGAACTCCGGCACCGGCTCCACATATCCGACAACAGGTTTCTGGGACATAGGCATAGCCATATCATGCATTGTATAACTTTGTTTAGCGTATAGTATGGTATCGTGTCTGAGCTCAGTCCATGATGCCAGGGCAGTGGTTAATTCCTTATCCTGCCAAGCTGTTGTTTGCATAAATGAGGGATAACCTGTGTCGAATTCCTTAAGCAGAGGCTTTAAGGCATAGAGCCAGCTCCAGTAGAGGTTCTTGTTCCAATCGCTCGCATTGAAGGAGTCAACCTCCCCCTTTAGCTTTGTGTATTGTGTTGAATAGTTCTTATAGTTTGTATCATCCCCTTCCTCTAAGATCTCCGCCGCCCTTCCTGAGCCAAGGAGAGACATCACATCCAATCCCCGGGGGAATCCTCTTGCAGGCCCGACACCATCAATGAAAACCATCGTAAATGGTTCATCCTCTCCCAGATACCTGCTAACGTATCCATAAACAAGATTCTGGAACATATAGGAATCCGGGATGAACCGCTGACCCATCAACCTGAAACCTTTGGTGTTTGTCAGAACCTCGTCCGGACCCCCGGCTGCGCTCACATACTGCAAACCGGTTCCACCATATATCTCCGGTGTCCTGTATTCCGCAAGCTTAGCCTTGAGTTCACCTATTTTTTCTGTTGTCAGGTCTGCTGGCTTAAATCTGTCTCCGAAGACGTGATTCATGGCCTCAATGTACTCGTAGGGCCCCAGGTCATCGGATAAGCCGACGTAGAAGGCTGTTACTGAATAAATCCGGTCCCATTTGTCCCTTAATTCCTGGCTTTCACCAAACCTTGAGGTAATTAAGCTCGCACCCATTGTTTGGATTCTCGCATCGTAGGCGGAAATAAACCCGTTTTTACAGTTCTGGCATGTTTCACCTACTGGGATGGCTGGATCTCCCTTAAGAATCATGCTAATCCTCCCATACCACATGAACGCCCTGAAATAATTTTTGAGTTTCTCTGATCGCGTGTAGTGTCCCCGCGGAACATACTGGCTGTAGTCTTCTTTGTAGATGAAGATCGGTGAATCAGAGAAGCCTTCATGTTTCTCTATCAGCATCAATTCCTCCTCAACCTCTTCTCTGACAAAATCAGGGATGGTAAATTTGTATTTCCCTAAATCCTCTTCCGTGAAATAAGCGCTGGCTGTGCCCGGGTCCTGGCACTCCCATTCACTAAGATCGCATAGCTGGTCTCTTGTTGGCTTCAGCAGGCTTAATCCGACTGTAAGATAAGCAGCATCTCTCTTGTATGCCTCCTTCAGGTCTCCTGAAGCAGCGTTGTATCCCTCAACAGAATCCTTAAGCAACTTATTGCTGATGTTCCAGATTGCGTCATAGAATTCACGTTCCTCGATTTGCCTGAGGGTTTCATCGAACTGTATGTGGTATAGGTGCAGTAGACTGTCGGATGTGATGAAGACGGGTATCTCCCTGTCTTTCAGTGTTTCGTATGGTTGTGTTATGGATTCTTCCCCCGGGTTGAATGGGTTCTCTACCACAACAAAACCGTTTCTCTCCAGCAGAGCTGTTGCTCCATCGCTTAACGTGATCTTCCCTTTGAAGTCATTGAAGTTGCTTATGTCAGCTGAAGCCAGCGGCAGATTGTATTGAGCGGTCTTTAACTCAACATCCAGGGGAGCTAGGGAATAATATCCTGTGAAGCTGAGTGTCTCTGACTTAATGCCTGAGAGATTTATTGGCTGGATTATCAGGGTGGTTGTAGGTGTCGTCGTGGAGGTTGTGGTTTCAGGTGGTCTTTCAATACACCCCGTCAACAATAATCCAGTTAATATCAGGAGGAATAGGGTTTTCGTTTTCATATAGTGTTATTTGAATTTTTTTCTTTATATTCTTGTTTATATGTTTCGGCTGACGCCGAAAAAATAGAGTTGGGCACTACAAAATCAAATGTTAAGAAAAATCAAGCCTTCCTGAAAGGTCTGGTGTCTGAAATCCTCTATGAATGGGAGAGATCGGCTTATCCAGAGCAGGTAAGGAAGAAACGAGGGTGGAGTTGGGCAAGTTCTAAACAACTTCTACCCATTAATATTCCAATTTATTCATATGAGTTTAATGATAGGATAGGGTAATCATATGGATGAGATAAATTTAATCGAAAAATGTGTAAGAGTAGGGGAAGACAATCCCTTATCGAAAGCAATGGATTTTTACTGGCCTGTAGAAAAGAAGGATAATGATATGTCAGAACGTAACATCTCTATGCTTGTTATACGTTCTTTTATAGCAAATGGATTTCATGTTTATGCTGAGGTCCTTTATAACCATAAACCACCTAAATATGTGGATTTTATTGCTATCAAACCTGATGGGAATGTGGCAGATATCTTGGTTGTTGGAGAAGCTAAGAATCTTTATGGGACTGGACAAGCAGAAGCAATGTGTGGTGATATTGAGAAAATACATGAATTTAAGCTGCCTAGAGGGCCTAGATGGGATAGACCAAAGCCTAGGTTAAAAATCGGTTTATTGATAGTTTTCACATGGGATAGGAAAATAGTTGAGTGGTGGGAAAACTGGGATTCAGATAGTCCGTTAGGTGGTGGAGGTGCTGGGTGGCGTCTTCTGATGGAGGAATTAAATAGATATAATGCAAAACGTGGCACATACCTATTACATGATGATGGAGAAGAAGCAGAGAATGAGAGAGAACGTGAATGCAACGCATTATATGCAATATTCCAAGTAGACTAAGCCATATTAGGCACTACATCTGCAACAGAATACCCTTTCCTGCAACAATGTCCACATATGTACATTATTGGATATTTATATACTCTATTGCCTATAATTATCCATGAATAGTTTTGTTGTTAACCCAGTATACATCGAAATACCGGAAACGGATCCTGTGAAGGCATACAATGCGGTAAGGCAGAAAGAAAGCTATCTTTTGGAGTCAAGCGACGGAGGGGAGAAGGTGGCCAGATACAGCTTCATCGGATTCAACCCCGCACTCAAGATGGAATACAGAGAGGGGAAACCCAGGCTCGAAATAAAAGACCCGCAGCTATCAAACCTGTCCATTGAGGGAGCAGACCCCCTATCTGCCACAAGAAACCTCATGCTAAATTTTCAAAAGATAACAGAGGAAACACCCAGGTTCTTCGGGGGGCTGGTGGGTTACTTCAGCTACGACATAAACCGCTACCTCATTAAACTAAACGGGAACTCAAGAGATGAGTTAAGGCACCCGGACTGCGAGTTCCTGCTAACAAAGAATAACATAGTATTCGACCACAAGATGGGGAAAACATATCTCATATCACACCAATTTAATCCAGGCATAGATGAGCAAGAAGTCAGGGGGGAACTGGAGGAGATAAGGGATGCTATAGCAGACCAGGCGGAAACAGGGAAACTGGATGATGATATAAAGAAGCTATCATACTCCTCCAACACCCAGGAGGGGGGATTCAGCCGCTCTGTTAGAGAGATCAAGGAGCACATCAGGGAGGGGGATATATTCCAGGCGGTTCTATCGCAGAGGCTGGAGACCGAATACTGTGGGGATAAATTTGAGGTATATCGGAGGCTGAAGGATATCAACCCCTCACCCTACATGTATCATCTGGAGCTGGGGGATAGATGCATTGTTGGCTCCTCCCCGGAGATGCTTGCCAGGGTTGAGGGAAGAAGGGTGGAGACCTACCCCATAGCGGGCACCAAGCCAAGAGGTGGAACCCCGAAAGAGGATGACCTGCTTGGTAGAGAGCTTCTGGGAGATGAAAAAGAGAGAGCTGAGCACGTCATGCTGGTTGATCTGGGGAGGAACGACATAGGACGGGTGGCTGAGTACGGCAGCGTGGAGGTCAGTAGATTCATGCAGGTGGAGAAATACAGCCACGTGCAGCATATCATATCAGAGGTTAGGGGGGAGCTAAGAAAGGATATGGATTGTTTTGATGCGCTGGGGGCTGTTTTCCCGGCCGGCACCGTATCAGGAGCCCCTAAGGTGCGGGCTATGCAAATCATCGACGAGGTAGAGCCCACCAGGAGAGGGATCTATGCAGGATGTGTGGGGTATTTCTCATTCAACCAGAACATGGATTCAGCTATCACTATCAGAACCATAGACTTCGAGAAAAACAAGGCCTACATACAGGTTGGCGCCGGTATCGTAGCAGACTCCAACCCGAAAAAAGAATACCAGGAAACCATGAACAAAGGCGAGGCCATGCTTAAAGCCCTGGGGGTGGGTGAATGAAAACACTCGTTATCGATAATATCGACTCCTTCGTCTACAACCTGGTGCAGTATGTCGGATTGCTTGAGGGGGACCCTGTGGTGGTAGAGAATACCGCAGATATCAGGGAGGTAAGGGATCTGGTGGAAAAAGAAGGGGTGACGCATATCATCTTGTCCCCGGGTCCTGGTAGGCCTCAGGATGCCGGGGTAACCAATGAGGTAATAGAGGAATACATGAAGGATACCCCCATACTCGGCGTCTGTTTAGGCCACCAGTGCATAGCCCACGTCTATGGGGCAGGTGTGGTCAGGGCAGAAAGACTCATGCACGGTAAAACCTCCCAGATAAGATACGAGGGTAACAGCATAATGGAGGGCGTAAATAACCCCCTGAAGGCTACAAGATACCATTCTCTTGTGGTAGAAAGGGAGAGTATACCCCCTGAGCTGGAGGTTTTCGCATATAGCCTGGATGATGGGGAGGTTATGGGTTTAAGGGATAAGAATTATCCGGTCTACGGGCTGCAGTTCCACCCCGAGTCCATATTAACAGGGGAGGGGATAAAGATTATTAAAAACTTTCTTGAGATGAGATGAAAAAGGTTATCGAAAAGCTTGTGGACGGGAAGGATTTAACTGCGGATGAGGCTGCTTCAGCGATGAAGACTATTATGTCCGGCAAATCCTCTGATGCGCAGAGTGCATCCTTCCTTACTGCAATCAGGATCAAGGGCGAGACCCCGCAGGAGATAGCAGCCCTGGCCAAAGTCATGCACGATTTCGCCGGAAAAATAGATCCACGCGTTGACGGAACACTTGTAGACGTCTGCGGCACCGGCGGCGATTTGCTTAACACATTCAACATATCCACCACGTCCATGTTTATTGTCGCAGCAGCAGGGATTCCGGTAGCTAAACACGGTAACAGGTCAATCACCTCCAAATGCGGGTCAGCTGATGTTCTAGAAGCTTTGGGTGTTAACTTGGAGATGGAATTCGATAAGATCAGGGAGTGCATAGAGGAGACAGGCATCGGGTTCATGTACGCCCCACTGCATCACTCAGCCATGAAGCATGTGATGCCGGTCCGCAGGGAACTGGGTGTGAGAACCGTCTTTAACATGCTGGGACCGCTGACGAACCCGGCCAACGCCAGAGCGCAGGTGATGGGCGTATTCAACCCTGACTTAACCGAGAAACTCGCCAGCGTATTTAAGATCCTTAATCTAGAACATGCTATAGTAGCCTATGGCGAACCCGGGTTAGATGAGCTCTCAACCTTGGGTAAAACAAAAATCTCTGAACTCAGGGGGGGACAGATCAAGACCTACTACATAAGACCAGAGGACTACGGGCTAAGAAAAGCTAAACCCGGAGACATCCAGGGAGGGACCGCCATAGAAAACACGGAAATCCTGAGGGATGTGTTAGCTTCCAAAGACGGCGGGGCAAAAACAGATATTGCTTTACTCAACGCCTCCGCAGGGATAGTGGCAGGAGGCGGAGCAGACAACATCGGAGAGGGGTTGGAGGTAGCAAGAGAGGTTCTATACTCCGGGAAGGCATATAAAAAACTCAATGAATTCATAGACTTTGCAAGATGACCTTCAACATAGATACAATAGGGGATGAAAAACTACAGGAGATAAAGACGTTTAAGGAGAAACATAGTTTAATCTTGGCAATCAAGGAGGCGAAGAGAAACAACCTGAATGCCGTGATCACGGAAATAAAAAGGAAGAGCCCGAGCAGGGGACACATAAGAGACGTTGATATACTTAAGGCGGCGGGGTCTATGCAGGCAGGCGGAGCCTGTGCAATCTCTGTGTTGACGGATAAGAGATTTGGAGGGTGCTTAAATGATTTAAGGAGGGTTAAAGAGGCGGTTGAAATCCCGGTTCTTAGGAAAGATTTTATTGTTGATGAATTCCAGATATATGAAGGCTACGCCTACGGTGCAGACGCTGTTTTATTGATTGTCTCCCTGCTTAAGGGGAAAACCAGAGAGTTTGTGGAGAAAACCCACAGTTTGGGGATGGAGTCCCTGGTTGAAGTCCACTCCATAGATGAACTCGGGTTTGCACTGGATTCAGGCGCCGGATTAATAGGGATCAACAACAGAGACCTTAAGACTTTGGAGATAGATTTGGATACTACCGAAGAAATCGCAAAAAAAATCCCGGAAAACAAGCTGATCGTCAGCGAGAGCGGAATCAAAAACAAAGAAGACCTTAAAAAGGTTTTATCTGCCGGGGCAGACGCTGCCTTAATAGGGTCAAGCATCATGTTAACCGAAGATATCAAGGGGAAGGTAGTGGAGTTCACGAAAAGATGACTAAGGTAAAGATATGCGGGATAACAAACACGCAGGATGCGTTAATGGCTGTGGAATACGGGGCCGATGCAGTTGGCGTAGTTAACGTTAGGGAATCGAAGAGATTCGTTGACCTAGATGAGGCCAGGGAAATATTTGCTTCCCTTCCGGTTTTCGTTTCTAAAGTGATTGTTGCAGCGCCAGATGACATAGAGGAAGCAGCTGAATTAACGAAAAGCGGCGCAGGATACATACAGCTCCACGGAAACGAGTCAACAGATTTCGTAGAGAAACTAAAGGAAAAAACAGGTATGGAAATAATAAAGAAGATATCTGTTGACAAAAACTGCATAGGAAACTCAGAGGAATATGCTGAGATTGCTGACGCAATACTCCTTGATACGGAAGCAAAGGGATTGAGCGGAGGAACCGGTGTTACCCACGACTGGAACGTAAGTAAAAAGGTTGTGTGTTTAATAACTAAACCAGTGATCCTTGCAGGCGGACTGAACACAGGAAATGTTAGAGACGCAATAGATGCTGTAGAACCCTATGCTGTGGATGTGTCAAGCGGGGTTGAATCCAGGCCCGGAAGGAAGGATCCTGAAAGACTTAAGGAATTCATAAAAATTATTAAATCAAAATGAGTTTGCCAGATAAGCACGGGAAGTTTATTGAATACGGGGGGAAATTTGCGCCCGAGGTTTTGATGCCGGCTATAAAGGAGCTTGAGAATGGATTCAGGAAGTATGTGAACGATCCTGGATTCAGGAAGGAGCTGGACTACTTCCTGGGGGAATTTGCGGGCAGACCCACTCCGTTATACTACGCACGGAATCTGAGTAAAAAAGTGGGCGGCGCAAAGATATATCTTAAACGGGAAGACCTCGTTCATGGAGGCGCCCATAAGCTGAACAACACACTCGGTCAGGCTCTTTTAGCTAAGAAGATGGGTAAAAAAAGGATTATTGCAGAGACCGGCGCAGGACAGCATGGGGTTGCAACAGCCATGGCTGCATCCGCGGTAGGCCTTGAATGTGAGGTCTACATGGGCACTGAAGATATAGACCGGCAGAAACTAAATGTCTTCCGGATGGATCTTATGGATGCGAAAATAATCCCTGTAGAATCCGGCTCATGCACCCTAAAAGATGCGATAAATGAGGCGATGAGGGACTGGCTTACGAATGTAGAGTCCACCTACTACCTGATAGGCAGCATCGTCGGACCGCACCCGTATCCCATGATGGTAAGGGAATTCCAGAAGATTATTGGAGAAGAAACAAGGAAACAAATCATTGATAAGGAAGATTCTCTACCTGATTACATTGTAGCCTGCGTCGGCGGCGGAAGCAATGCCATAGGAATCTTCCATAAATTCCTAAGTGATGATGTAGGGCTCATCGGTGTAGAAGCAGGAGGCAAAGGTATAGAAAGCGGGGAACATGGGGCAACCCTACATGCCGGGACCTCAGGGGTTTTGCATGGAACCTACTCTAAGCTGTTGCAGGACAGATACGGGCAGATAAAGATATCATACTCTATTGCAGCAGGCCTGGATTATCCGGGGGTCGGGCCGGAGCTAAGCTATCTGGTAGAGAAGGGACGTCTTAAAACAGCGTATGCAACAGATGAGCAAGCGCTTGAGGCCTTCAAGCTTTTGAGCAGAGAGGAGGGTATTGTCCCGGCGCTTGAGTCAGCGCACGCAGTATCTCATGCTGTGAAGATGGCGAAGGAACTAGATAAAGAAAAAACAATCGTCGTAAACCTCTCTGGGAGAGGGGACAAGGATGTGTTCGTGGTTGCGCAGGCGCTGGGGGTGGAGCTATGAAAATAGATGATAAATTCAGGGAGCTGCAAAAGAAGGGTGAGGGGGCACTAATCGGTTTTGTAACCGCCGGAGACCCGACACCTCAGGCTACATTAGACATCGTTGATTCATTGATCGAAGGCGGTGTTGACATATTGGAGATTGGACTGCCATTTTCGGATCCCATAGCCGACGGCGTAGTAATCCAGAAAGCCAGTGAGAGATCGCTTAAGGCAGGGATGAACACGGACATCTACTTCAGGATTGTCGGGGAAATCACCTCCGAGATACCTAAGATTTGTCTGACATACTATAATCTTGTACTGCAAAGGGGTCTTGAACGGTTTGCTGTAGACTGCCAAAACTCAGGCATCTCAGGCCTGATAGTGCCTGATTTGCCTATCGAGGAAGCAACCCCGTTACTTGAGGCCTTAAGGAAACATGATGTTGACTTCATCTTCCTGGCTGCGCCAACAACCACAGAGAACAGGTTGCAAAAGATTCTAAGAGAGGCAAGCGGTTTTCTATATGTCGTCGCCGTCCTGGGCGTGACCGGAGCAAGGGAGGGGTTCTCTAAGGCAATCAACCCAACCCTTAGGAGGATAAATAAGCTGTCGCCTGAAATCCCGCTCGCCGTAGGATTCGGGATATCAAAGCCCGAGCACGTGAGAGGCGTTATTGCGGCAGGAGCTCAGGGGGTGATAGTCGGCAGTGCATTCGTAAAAATAATCGATGAAAACAAAGCAGACATCAGAAACGCCAGGGAAAAAATCAAAAAACTCTGCAGGGAACTTAAGAATGCAACAAGAAACAGATGAAGCAGTATTAGTTTATTAATAAAACATTGAAATAATCTAATTGAGAAATTAAAAAAAAAAGGTGTGATAAATGGATGAAAAGATATTGTTGAGTGAGGATGAAATGCCGAAGAGGTGGTACAACATACAGGCTGACATGAAAACTCCGCTGGATCCGCCCCTGCATCCAGGTACTATGGAGCCTGCAACACCTGATTTCCTTAAAGCCATATTCCCTATGGAATTGATAATGCAGGAGGTGAGCCAGGAGAAATACATAAAGATACCTGAGGAGATACGTGACATATACAGGCTATGGAGGCCGTCTCCGTTATACCGGGCTTTTAAGCTGGAGAAGGCGCTTAAGACCCCTGCAAAGATATTCTATAAGTGGGAGGGCGTCTCCCCGCCGGGAAGCCATAAACCAAATACGGCGGTTGCGCAAGCCTACTACAACATGAAGGAGGGTGTAGAGCGAATAAGCACGGAAACGGGGGCCGGGCAGTGGGGTTCAGCCATCTCATTTGCAACATCCCTGTTTGACATGGAGTGCACAGTTTATATGGTAAAGATAAGCTATGAGCAGAAACCCTACCGGAAGATTCTGATGAAGGAGTGGGGAGCTGATTGTATAGCGTCACCGTCCAACGTAACCCAGGCAGGCAGAGACATACTCGCGAAAGACCCTGATTCGACCGGGAGTCTTGGGATAGCGATTTCTGAGGCGGTTGAGGACGCGGCAACGCACGATAACACCAACTACTCACTGGGCAGCGTACTGAATCATGTGGTACTGCATCAGACGATAGTTGGTTTAGAGGCGAAGAAGCAGTTCGCCTCCGTTGACGAGTACCCTGATGTGCTCTATGGCTGCGTGGGCGGGGGCAGCAATTTCTGCGGGGCAGTGTTCCCGTTTGTGGAGGATAAATTATCCGGCAAGAAACCGGATACTGAGGTTATCGCATGCGAGCCGATGGCATGCCCCACCCTGACGAAGGGTATGTATGCATATGATTTCGGCGACACCGCGAAGATGGTGCCTATAGTGAAGATGTATACCCTAGGTCATGACTTTGTTCCTCCACCAATCCATGCCGGCGGACTCAGGTACCACGGGGATGCACCACTGCTTTGTAAGCTTGTGAATGAGGGTGTGATAGGAGCGCAGGCATACCACCAGAACGAGGTGTTTGAGGCAGCATCCCTGTTCTCGAAGACCGAGGGCTTCCTTGTTGCTCCGGAAACAGCACACTGTGTGAAGGCAACGATAGATGAGGCACTGCGATGTAAGGAAACAGGTGAGGAAAAGGTTATATTCTTCAACAACTCAGGGCACGGACACTTTGACCTAGCCTCTTATGACGCATACCACCAGGGCAAGCTCATAGACTACGAGTACCCTGCTGATCTGGTAAAGCAGGCACTTGCGAATCTGCCGAAGGTTGACTAAACCCTCAACCTTTTTTTTTCCTTTTCAAACTGGAGATGGAGATTAAAGTAATTAGAAGCAATAGAAGGAGGAAAACCGTAAGTGTGCGGGAGGTGGATGGAGTAATCCACCTGCGTATCCCAGCAGGTCTCCTGCGCGAGGAGGAAGAAAGACACGTAAAGTGGGCGAAGAGGCGATTTAGATCATATCACAGGAGAAAGGAGCTTGAAGAGGGGAACTTGGATGGGAAACTGGATGAGCTGGCGGAGAAACTCAACAAAAAATATTTCGGGGGGGGGCTTTCATGGAAGAAGATAGGGTACAGCACAGAGCAGAACTCCCACATGTACGGGAACTGCAATGTAAGAGATAAAACAATCAGGGTATCTGATAGATTGCTTAAGATGCCTGGGTTTGTTCACGACTATGTTGTTGTTCACGAGCTTGCGCACCTGAAGATACCGAAGCACAACAAGGAATTCTGGAGGCTTGTTAACCAGTACCCGAAAACAGAGCGTGCCAGAGGATATTTGATGGCGGTTGGAATGAGTGATTAAGATGAAGATAGGTTTCCTTGTTAACCCCATAGCCGGTATGGGCGGCTTGGTGGGTTTGAAGGGTACTGATGGTGTAGTGGATGAGGCTGTTGAGAGGGGTGCTAAGCCTGTGGTTCCCGCCAGAGCAGGTGAAGCCCTTGATGAAGTTGAGAGAGACGGATTTATATTCCTCTGTTGTGCAGGCCCTATGGGAGCTGACTTGTTGGAGGGCTGTGGTTTTGACTACGAGATAGTCTATGAACCAACCAGCAGGAAAACAACAGGCGTTGATACTGTTAACACGTGCAGGGTTTTTCTAAAAAATGATGTTGACCTGGTTTTTTTCTGTGGAGGGGATGGGACGGCACGAGATATCTACTCTGTTGTGGGAGATAAAATGCCCCTGCTGGGCATTCCTGCAGGGGTTAAGATGTATTCCGGTGTTTTCGCGGTGAACCCCCGTGTTTCCGCTGATTTGTTCAACAGGTTCATCAAAGGGGAACTTGATTTAACTGATGCGGAGGTTATGGACATAGATGAGGAGAAATACAGGAGCAACGTCCTTGATTCCCAGCTTTATGGTATTGCCAGGGTCCCTTATGAGAAGGCCTTGATACAGCACCCTAAGTCAATATTCACCTCCGAAAGCGATGATGCGTGTAAAAGAAGAATTGCATTGTTTGCTTTTGAATTCATGCACGATGACTCGCTTTATATTGTCGGGGCCGGCAGCACTACGAAGGCTGTATTCGACGCCCTGGGTCTAGAAAAGACATTGCTTGGTGTTGACGCGGTCAAGAATAGGGCTGTTGTGGCCCGGGATTTATCCGAGAAGGAAATCCTTGCGTTGCTTGATATAAACCCTAAGACCCGGATTATCGTATCCCCAATCGGCGCACAGGGTTTCGTCTTCGGCAGAGGGAACCAGCAGATTTCCTCCAGGATTATAAGAAGGGTTGGCGTCAACAACATCATAATACTGGCTACCCCCTCCAAGCTTGCTGGAACAGAGAATCTGTTGGTTGACACGGGAGACAGGAAGCTTGATGAGGAATTATCCGGTTATCATAATATTATCTGCAACTACCGGATGGGTCAGAGGAAAAATATTCTCTCTTTCTAGAAGTGACGGGATGCGTGTATCTTGAGCCAGGTTTCCTTCTATTTCTTACTTTTTTGTTTAGCCTTGATTTTTTCCAGGACGTATTCCTTGTCTTCATAGTATTTCCTTATGAACTGGATGAAATCGGATTGCTCGTTTATCTTGTTTTGTGCCATGAAGTCTAGAACGGATTCTCTTGTTTTTATCTCCTTTAAGATTTTTTTCTGCGATATCCCTGATTTGTAGGCCATGGAGTTTATTATGGTGGCTGGGAAGTTCTCGAATACCAGCTTTTTTTGTTCGCTGTCGTAGACGTAGACCTCACCAAGCTGGACTATTTCACCCACAATGTTGCCGACTTCTTTTATCTCAACAACCTGCCTGACTGACTTTGATTTCTCTGTGAATCTTTTTAGTGTGATTATGAGGTGGATTACGCTGACCATGTTTATGGGAACGTTCATGGGAGGGGACCTCATTCGCAGGATGGTGTCCCTGGCTGTGTTGCCGTGTATGGTGCCCATGCAGTTGTGGCCCACATTCATCGCGGCAGCTAAAACAAAGGTTTCCTCGCCTCTGACTTCTCCCACAATGATCCGGTCCCCCCTCTGCCGTAGGCTGTTCTTTACCAGATCCGCCATAGATATCTCGTCTGTTGATTTCATACGAACCCAGTCTATTATGTAGTCGAGGTTGAGCTCGAAGGTGTCTTCTATTGATATAATCCGCTCTGTTTCCCTGGAGAACATTAATAGAGCGTTCAGTAGCGTTGTTTTCCCGCTTCCAATGCCCCCGCAGATTATCAGGTTCTGTGGAGCTATGTTGAATCCGTCGATGCAGGTCCAAAGGAATGCTGCTGCTTCTGAGGTTACGGTGCCGTTTTTTATTAAATCCACGAGGGTGGGCTGGTTCTCGAGGAATTTTCTTATGGTTATCACAGGCCTCCTGAAGGATACCGGGGGTAGTGTGATGTTCACCCTGACTCCCTCGGGCAGGGTGGTGTCTACGATGGGTTTTTCGGTCAGTTCACCTGAGAAGATCTTTATTTTTTCTATGAGCTTGAATATCTGCTCCTTGTATTTGTATTGTATGTTGGTGTAGCATTTGCCTTTTTTCCTGTGGACTACATAGACTGGCTTGTTGGTGTCTAATATGAGTATTTCTTCTATTTCATCGTCTTCAAAAAGTGGTTTAAGTATCCCGTAGCTGGATATGTAATCAGCAGCCCTCAGCACCTCTTCTTCGCCCATGTGTATGTCTTCGGATATTATGAATCGTATCACCATATCCCTTCTCTCCGAGGGTGTTGTGGTTGGCAGAACATTGAAGTATTTCTCGATGAATTTATTTTCCAGCTCTGAGAACTTCTCTTCCTCCTCTCCTGTGAAATCAGATTCCTCTACAATGTGTTCGCGGAACATGATATTATTTAGGTTCCCTGATTTAAATCACATGTTTTATTTCCCTGTTATCCAATAGTTTAATGCATAGAATGCCCTCTATTGCAGAAAAGATTCTGGCGGCTAAGGCCGGTAAAGATGTGGTATCTCCGGGGGAGATTATTGAGGCGGACGTTGATTATGTTATGGTTAACGATGTTACGGGTATGCCTGCCTTCGAGGTCTTTGAGGAGTTTGATACGGAGCCGCTGCGAGAGAAGATTGTGTTGATTCCAGACCATTATGTGCCCAACAAGGATGTTCCCTCAGCCGAGCAGGCTAAGTCGATGAGGGAGTTCGCCGCCAGATATGATATAGCTAATTATTTCGAGGTTGGTAGGGGTGGGGTCTGCCATCAGTTGATGATTGAGGAGGGTTTCGTCGCACCCGGCAGGTTGATTGTTGGGGCCGACAGCCATACCTGCAGCTACGGTGCACTCGGCGCTTTCGCTACCGGTGTGGGCAGCACGGAGGCTGCGGCTGTTATGGCCACTGGACGATTATGGTTTAAGGTACCTGAAAGCCTGAAGTTTATTGTGGAAGGTGATCTCAATAAATGGGTCATGGGAAAGGACATTATATTGAGCATTATCGGCGACATCGGCGTCTCCGGGGCGTTATATAAGTCAATGGAGTTTTATGGCTCGACGATTGATAACCTATCATTAGCTGACAGGATCAGCATCTCTAATATGGCTATTGAGGCGGGTGGTAAGGCAGGTATTATCCCCCCGGATGGTAGGGTCTCTGATTATCTTAAGGGTAGGGTTCGCGGCTCATATAATGAGGTATATGCTGACAGTGATGCAGTCTACAGTGAGGTCTTCGAGTATGATGCATCTGATTTCGTCCCGACGGTGGCTAAGCCGTTCCTTCCCTCAAACACCGCTCCGGCATCCGAGCTATCGGGTATAGAGATAGACCAGGCGTATCTGGGCTCATGCACCAACGGCCGGATTGAGGACCTGCGGGTTGCTGCGAAGATACTCAAGGGTAGAAAGATCAAAGACAGCGTGCGTTTGATTGTTGTCCCATCAACCAAGAGAGTGTATGAGCAGGCTCTAAGAGAGGGTTTGTTTCAGGTTTTCCTGGACGCGGATGCCTTTGTTTCCGGCCCCACATGCGGCGCCTGCCTTGGTGGGTACATGGGTGTTCTGGCCGAAGGTGAGGTATGTATCTCTTCCACGAACAGGAATTTCATAGGGAGGATGGGCCACCCCAAATCAGAGGTGTATCTGGCCTCCCCCGCTGTTGTCGCCGCCTCAGCCTTAACCGGACATATAACGTATCCTGGTGATTTAATGTGAAAAATAGTATCCCATTGGTTTTATTGTTTATCCTGGTAGCAGGATGCGTGCAGGAGGAGACCACAACAACCTCTTCTACTGTTGAATCAACAGTGACTACTTCAACAACCTCTTCTGTGAGCACGTCAACATCTACTTCGACCACGTCAACATCTACAACGACCTTGGAGACGGGACCTTCCCTTGATGCGTTCAATAAATCTTTTACGGCCTGCTCGGATATAGCAAGCCGGAGCCGGGAGACGTGGTGTTATCTGCCTGTTGCGTCTGTTGCCCCCTTTGAGGCGTGTTCTTTTATCGATAACGTGGATTTCAGGGAGTATTGTATGGCCTTGAATTCAGACATCTCATCCTGTGATAATTTATCCAATGCCTTGCTTAGGGGGGAGTGTGTTTTAAGGTATTCCCTTAATTCAGGGAACCCTGGTTTTTGCGCAGATATCACATCAGATGATGTGGCAGACTGGTGTCTTATCTGGAATGCTTTGAAGTCTGGTGATAGGAGCCTGTGTGAGGGTATCGGAAACAGGGACAGGGTGCGTTTCTGTGAGGCGGTTCTTGATTTGAACTCCTCAAGGTGCTTGGAGTGCAGGGATCTTGATATGAAGGCTTTTTGCCTGGCTGCGGTGGGCTTGGAGAAAGGTGATCCGTCAGTATGTGATCGGGTATCAGGTAGGGGTTCGAGGGATAGGTGTTTCATTCTGTTGTCTTATTGGCTGGGTGATGACTCGCTTTGCAGTGGATTAGATGACAGGGACTATATTAAACTATGCAATGCCTTATCTGATTCTGATCTGGGCTCTTGCGGGTCTATTTCCAGGACTCCATGGGTTGACTTGTGTTTTAGCGCGGTGGCTTATTCCCTGGTGGACGTTGATGTTGGAGCTGAGCCCTGGATTTGGTTTATGCTTGAGTCGATGGTGTGATGAAATGTTTGAAAGGATTGGGGGCGGGGTTTGGGTTTTCGGTGATAACGTGGATACGGACCAGATTATTCCGGCGGAGTATCTGGTTACCGGGGATATAAATGAGCTCGCAAAACATGCTTTTGAGAGGGTTCGCCCTGGTTTCTCATCCGAGGTGGGATGGGGTGATTTGATTGTTGCTGGCGAGAACTTCGGCTGCGGCAGCAGCAGGGAGCACGCTCCGAGGGCTTTGATTGGTGCGGGAGTGTCTTGTGTTATCGCAAAATCTTTTGCCCGCATCTTCTACCGTAATAGCATAAACATCGGGTTGCCTGTTGTTGAGTGTGCTATTAAGGCGTCTGATGGAGACCGGATGGATGTGGATTTCAAAAAGGGAGGGGTTAGTAACCTCACAACCGGGGAGATGTGTGAGTTCCCTTCCATGCCTTCTTTTTTGTTGAATCTGGTGGACTCCGGCGGTCTGGTATCCTATGTGAAAAGGCAGCTGGCTGAGGGCGGGAGAGCATGAGGATTCTGGTTTTTGTTTCTTCCAGGTGCCCGCATTGTCCGAAGGCGGTGGCAGGGGTTAAGGCGGTTGCCCCGGATTATGAGAGTTATGGTGTTTCTTTCGAAAAGATCAGGGTGAAGAGCAAGAGGGGGAAGCTTCTTTCTTCAAGCTATGGTATCCGGTCTCTTCCCACGGTTTTGTTTCTGGATGACGAGGGTGGGGAGTTGGACAGGTCTGTTGGAGCCCCCAGGGAGTCTTCTTTAAGGGATAAGATAGAGAAATCGTTGGGAATCAAGAAATCATTCATGGACAAGATTCTTGGAAGGAAGTAGTTCTCTGAGAGTAAGATTGAGAGCAGAGAATAGTGTTGCATAAGCTATTCGAACCCGCTAATGCTTCAGTAGTTTATATGCATGCAAGGCCTAGGATAACTGAGAGCACGCAAAAAGCACATACCTCAAACCACAGCAACCCAGCCCGGGAACAGCAACATACACAATCGTTTCTTCAGCACAGACCTACTTAATTCCCGGATCACTTATCTGTAAGTCCCATCTTCATCGCGTCATCGAGCAGTTTTAGATCCGCTTCAGTGTTAAAGCACCCGTCTTTTACCAGGGGCACACCGTATGAGATAGTCTTGTGCGGTGAGAGATAACGCATAACCTTGTTAAGCTCATAGTTGCAGGCTAGCAGGAGTACGCCGTCGAATTCCCCGTTTTTTATTATATATCTGACAGCGGAAGAGCCTGTTAGGATATGTAGCTTAATGCCTAATTCTTCCGCTGTCTTTTTTATCTCAGTGAAAGAGCATTTTCCACATGAGATACACTGTATCCCCTCACGCGTACTTGATGCTGGACAGGCGAGTGATCGCATGCAATGCGGAGCGAGAAGAATTCGTTTTTTTGTCTTCTTATACCGTGCTCTATTCGCTTCATTCTTTAACTTAACCATGATTTTGTCAAGTTCTCTTATGTTTCCGAAACGGGCGTATAATGTCTTCAGTGGCATATAAAAGAAGTCAAGGACTCCGGCGAAGAAGGAGTAGAGCACAATTCTGCGGCGAAGCGCTACATACCCAAAAAACAGCGACATCATTACCAGAACTGCTGCAATCCAGATGCCGTAGACAATAAATTTCCCAAGCCAACCATATATCTCATGCATCATCTTAAACCATCTTATCAATAACGTCTTCGACATTCACTGCCGTATTAAAGCATCCGTCTCTCAGGAGCGCAACCCCCTGCACCGGTAGGGTTGGTGAGAGATCATGCATTGATTCATTGAGTTCCTCGAAACACGCGATTCCTAGAGCGGCATTCGGTTTACGCAGTTTCACAATCTTCCTTACAAAACTGTCGCCGGGCACAATAAACATTTCATACCCCCTCTTCTCACACTCCTTTTTCAGGCGTGTGAAATCACATTTCCCACATCCTAAGCAGATATACCCGATACGCGGGTCGCAGCGGGCTTTGCATTCAGGATGCCTCATGCATTGAGGCCCCACAAGTATCTTGTTGTCCTTGATTTTTCTGAAATCCTCAAGATAAACACCGTTTCTTATCTCAACCATGATCTCGTCGATGAGCGTGCTTCGGATAGAGAAACCACGGCACAGCCACTTCGCAGGCGAATACAGTAAATCAAGCACAAACAAAACGAAGGTGGGGAAAATTATTCTCTTGAAGGAGTATAATCCAAGCACTATTGCTACGAATAATACGGCAAGGAATAGTAAGGCTATGTAAATTGCGACTTCGCCGATGAGTTCGTATGGTATGTCCATTTTGAATCCAGGTAGATATAAAACCCCCCGCCCCCTCAACCTTTTTTTGAGTTGATACATCCTCCCTGGGAACAGAGATTTATATTGTAAATGAAAGCATAAATATTTTGGTGTTTATTCCTTCAACACATCATTCTTAAGAGAGAGATTCTCCGTAAGCCAAACCCTCCTCTCACCCCTTAATCA
>JAYEGX010000004.1:0-21254 GCA_034659295.1 Candidatus Altarchaeota archaeon
ATGTACCTGGGCAATGGAGGCGGCGGCAACTGGTTCCCTATCTAATGAATCAAACAATTCTTTTACCGGGGCCCCTAACCCCTCTCTGATCTGTTTCTCGACATCTTCATAAGCGAATCCCGGAACCGTATCCTGGAGCTTTTCAAATTCCTCAGTGAACTCTGTCGGGATCAGGTCAGGCCTCATAGACATGGTTTGACCGAATTTGATGAAGGTAGGGCCTAGTTCCTCAAGAACGAGACGGGCTCTGACCGGACCAGGTATCTTAATTACCTCCTGCCCTGGCTTCTTACCTGTGGGTAGTTCCAGCCCCAGCTGCTCTGTCAGATAACCGAATCCGTGTTTAATTAAAACATTAACTATCTCTCTGCTTCTACGCACATGCTTGATTTCCCTGCGGATTTTTCCGAACATATTCATGGCCATGATGCTCTGGTTATATTATTGTGTTGATGGGGTTAAAATCGTTAGATAGAGTATATTCTATTGTTCTTAAACTTTTGTCCTGTCCATGATTCAGAAGGGACACAGACACGGGCACGACATGATGAGATACATAAACAAGAGGTGGGGCGGGTTTAACATAGGCCCCAGTTTCCTCTATAACGTCCTGCAGTGGTTGAAGGAAAACAGGTATATTACCGGGCAATGGGGGGGGATGCGGAGGGGAAACCAAGTAAAAAGGTTATGAGTTAACCGATGAGGGCCTGCAACTCCTGATGAACGCTAAAGGTCAGTTGATGGAGCTGGTTAGCGGACTGGTCAGTGAGGGATGAATGAAGTCATGGGCGTAAATACGATCCATCTAATCATACAATATTTGGATATAGTTCTATCTCAGATATATATGTTATTAAAAGGTAAATATTACTCAAGAGTGGTTGGCGGAGTAATAAATTGGGGTTAGATTTATTGAAGGAGTATATGGCTCTGGAGTTAATGCTTGGTGCGCCGGCGTTTTCATTTATCATTGGATGCATCTCTGGCGTGATGCCTGCAAAACAGGGAGCTGGTCTTAAACCGGTTGATGCATTAAGGTAGGGATAATAAGGAATGATGGAAATCAAGGATTGCTACGGATGCGGTGGATGCGTTGCAGTATGCCCAACGGGAGCATTAACTCTGGATGATGTGGTTGACAGGATGGAAGAGAAATGCATTAAATGCAGGATATGCGAGAATGTCTGCCCCGCCGGCCTGATCAAGATAGAATAAAGGATAATGGATGAATATGATGTAGTTGTTGTCGGCGCCGGACCCGCTGGATCGACGGCCGCAAGATTCGCAGCAGAAAAAGCAAGAGTACTGCTCGTAGACAAACACAAGGAGATAGGCTCCCCAAAAAGATGCGGGGAAGGACTCACACTCGATGCCTTCAGGGATTTGAACATTCCATTAGACAAGAGATTCATAAACAAAGAGATATACGGCTCAATAGTATACGCCCCCGGCGGCAGGAAGATAGAGGTAAAATCTGATGAACCATCCGGCTACGTAATAGAGAGAAAAATATTTGATAAATTTCTGGCAGCAGAGGCCTCACGCAACGGAGCGCGGGTTTTAGCTGACGCATACGCTAAATTAAATATTGAAAACGGACGCATTTCGGGAGTCAGAATACGTCATCAGGAAGAGGAGCGGGATATTAAGGCAGGGATTGTTATCGCCGCAGACGGTGTTGAATCCCAGACAGCCCGGCAGGCAGGCATCAATACAACCATACGCCCCCGGGACATGGACTCATGCTTCGAGTATGAGATGTCGGATATAGAGATTGAGAATCCTGAAGCAATCCATGTCTTTATAGGAAACAAGATAGCTCCGGGGGGATATACATGGATTTTCCCGAAAGATGATGACAGGGCAAACGTAGGCGTCGGAGTCTCCGGGGGAGAGGAAAAAACAGCCAAATATTACATTGACAGATTCATTAAATCAAGACCTGATTTAAGGAGGGGGAGCATACTTGAGGTTAATGTTGGCTGCATCCCTGTGGGGGCTTCCCTTAAGGAATTAGTTAAAGATAATCTGATGGTGGTCGGCGATGCAGCGAGACAGGTGAATCCAATCCACGCCGGAGGGGTGCATAACGCTATGTTAGCCGGGAAACTGGCGGGTGCTACCGCCGCAGAGGCCATAGACTCCGGAAACCTGGGTATACTCAAGAGATACGAGCTGGAATGGAACTCATCCAAAGGCAAGCAGCTGGAGAAACTCCTGAGAACCAAGTATTTCATGGAGAAACTCAGAGACGAGGATATGGATTACCTCGCCAAGGTCTGGGACAGCGACGACCTGATCAGGATAAGTGAAGGGAAGTGGGGTGTTGCATTGAAGAAGATAACTGAGCGTTCCAGACTCCTGAAGCTGCTTAAAAACTTTGTATAATGATTAAAGAGAGGAGGAAATAAGGTTTTTAGGGGTTATTTCTTGATAAACTCATGAAGTCTCTTTACTGCATAGAGTCTCCACTTTTTCAAATAATCTTTTAAGGGAAATACATTTTCTTTGATCAGTATAACGGAGAAAACCAACAACATAAGCCATAAAAATGGGTTAAATATGAAGTAATCCAAATGTGTTGGTGAACCAAAGAAAGCACTCCAGACAAGGAAACTCGAAATGAGCAAAACAATCGCCCACATATAGTACTTCTCTTTGTTTTCCCAATGTCCGTGTTTAGTCATAAATGACCTAAAATAATATAATATAGGTGGACCAAATATTGCTAGTAGAACTTGGAAAATTAAGATATCATTTCGCGTTTTAACAGTCTCAGGATCTTCTTTTATGGTAAAAAGATATGTGACATTAAGTTCATATGCTGGCGTATTCATTAATGTTTGAATATGCTCTGATTCGTACTTATTCTTCTTGTAGAGTTCGTGAAATTTAACAATTTTTTTATCAACAATCGGTGATGTTGAGATTTTATGTGTTCCTGATGCCTCTAGAAAAAGGAAAAACCGAGGTATTCGACGCTGGTGGGTAGGCTTTATCTCCAAATAGGATTTTTCTTCATCCAAAACAAAATCATTCGGAACTTCAACACTCATAAAATAATCCATATAAAAATCTGTTGGTTCCTCCTTAGCTTTTAAGTAATTGGCAAGTAGATAAGATTCAGTAGCTGTGTTATTTAGCAATTTTATATCATTGCTAATTACTTTCTCTTGAACAACATTCCTTGTCTCTCCTGAAGGCAATGAATAGATTCTATCGGTCTTTATATCAATATCCTCATTATTCTGAATTATCACATTACTTGTTCTATCATCCTTATCACGTAGAACATAGAATTTTCTGTCTTCATAGGTATTGGTTATATCAACATTGCAAAATCTCTTACCCTCATTTAAGTCAACTATATCCTGCTGCCTTATCTTCAATTGGGGTGTTGGAAGAAGTTTTAGAGGGATAACGGATATTAGAGGCGAGTCTGATCCAATTAACTCTTTTTTGAATTCGATAATAAGGGGATCTTCCTGAATAATCCTTACTTCCATATCCTTATCATAAGTCATGTCACCAAAAGGATAAGCAACAAAGGGCGTATAATTTTTCTCTGATGTTTCAGGATTTTTTGAATAAGGAAAGGTTACCTGAATTGTTGAATTATAATATTTGGTGATTAGGGCAAATCTGCACCAAATCATGTATAAATTATTTCGAACATCTTTTTAAATATGTCAGAGTTTCGATTATTGAATCGAAACTCCATTTCTTTCAAATAGAGATAATAGTTATCTTTGTGTATGCCGTGATACTTATAGAATCGCTCCTTCGCAAAGCTCCAGAAACCTTCTATTCCATTGATGTGAGTTCGGCCTATAGCGTACGCTTTCGTCTTCTTTACCTTGCTGTGTTTCCCGTAATGTTTCAAGCTTTTATAGCTCTTGAAATCATCGGTGTAGAACACAGATCCCTTCTCGGTTTTGGCCTTAATCTCTGCCATCAGGGTTTCAGCTGAAACATCCGGAACAACAGTTGTGTACACCTTTCCATTACGCTCCAAGATGCCGAAAACAACGACTTTATTTAATGCCCCGCGACCTCGCTTACCCTTCTTCTTACCGCCAAAATAGCTCTCATCGATTTCCAGTTCCCCACTTAGTTTGCAAAAATTGTTATCTAGATATCCTGCAATCTTCTCTCGGAAGAACATATAGCGAGAATGCACAGTCTCATAGTCAAGCTCTAGTAGACTTGCCGTCTTATTGGCTGAGAGTTCCAAGCAAAAATAGTAAAGAACATCCAGATCACGTTTTAGTTTAGAGAGGCTATAATATCGACCACACGCTCCGCACTTAACCCGTTTATTAGCTAAACGGTAGATTCTGTATTTTCCGCAGAAAATACACTTTCTACCCTCCAAAAACTTTACGGTAAACTTTTTTGCCATTCACACCAATTATATATGCCAGTTTCCATAGATAATTGGTGCAGAAAACCGATAATCACCTAATATTTTAGAGGGATCTCACTTGTCTGATTTATCCCATGATGAGCGAATAGTATCAACGAACTAGATTCTTCATCAAATCTTAGATAGTCTGGAATATCATACTCAATATTTATGTTGAAGGAAGAACCACAGGTGACATTCAGGGGTTTTAGGTGTAGTTCTAAGGAGTTACTATCCAACTCAGGTGGGGAAATGAACTCTACATCTCCATAATAGCTTATTTCTAGATTTTTGAAATTTTCATGTAAAGCTAAACGATAAGTGAAAGGTGGCATATCCTCACAACCAACATCCATTCGAGTATAACCTGTTTCATTGCTAATGACACTTCCGTTTTCGTCAAACTTTGTAACTACCTCCTTTACTTCAGGTCCATAACCACGATAATTAGAAAATATTAGGGTTATAGAGTACTTTGCGTCGCGACTTTCTAGAATCTCTATCTGTGTATCACTTGATATCCCAACATGACGAACTTCACTTTTAAGAGGGAGACCAAGGGGCTCCTCAGGAAAGGATATAACTACCTTTCCACCTGCGTTTACATGAGTAATAAAATTAAGTAAATAAAGAAGACTAAAAAAAACAATCAAAAACCTGCTAATGCTCTTCATTATATACTTATCTAAATATTCAAGCTTAAAACAAACCAAAGCGACTCTTAAAATTTTCAGCCTTAGTCACCCATTAATAAAATCCCTGAGTCTTTTTATTGCGTAGAGTTTTTCTTTTCTATCAAATTTAGCTTGTTCCAGTGCTTCTTTCAATTTTCTTGTGGACTCATCCATCAATTTACGGTCTGTTAAATAAGGGAACCCGTCTTTCCCACCGTGCGTGAACGAGTACTTCACAGGATCCCTCCATGAAGGCTTTGAGCCATAAACCAGATCCGAAATCAATGCAAGAGCCCTGATCTTCTTCGGACCCATCCCCCTCAGAGAAACAAGTTCCTCATAGTTCTCCGGCTGCAACTCATATGCCTTCTGAAGCACCCTCAGCCCATCCCGACCCAGGTCCATATCCAAGACAGGATGATGGGATGGCATAGTGAACTGGCTTAGTTTCCTTTGCCCCCCATTGCTTGTGAAGTATTTCTTAAGATGCTGTGGACCATCGTTCACCAAATCCACCGAAATATTTCTAGCCTCCTCGCTTTCCCCGCAGGTCATGTCCAATGCATCCTCACGCACCTGGTCGCAGCAGATTCCCGTATGCGGCTCCTCAACAAAGCACCGTGTTTCAGCAGAAAGCCAGTGATATCTGCGCGCGAATCTATCACCCATCCCCTGCTGCACCACCGCCCAATCACCCTTCTCTGTAAGAAAGAATACGTGGTGGTAGAGTTGATAGGAGTCCTGAATGCATGAGTTATCTACCTTCGCAGACAATCTGCTGCTGTAAACCATCTCCTCTACCGTACCAGTCTTCAGGTTAAATAACTTTCCAGCAGCCTCTATTTCTTCAGGGGTCTTCCTTGAGGTAGCACCCTTCCCACCACAGACTGCCACACCCACCTCCTTTGGATCCAAAGCAACCTTAAGAGCTCCGCAGGTGGTTGTCGTAGTCCCACTCGAATGCCAGTCGAATGAAAGCACGCAACTGAATGCTTGAAAGAAATATGGATCCGATATCCTCTTAATGAATTCTTCCTGCCCATACTCATGTACGATAACCTCCGTAATAACCCCTGCTAGTTTAACCATTCGATTAAACAACCAACGCGGGCATTTCCCCCCATGAAGTGGTAGATTAACTGTGCCAGTCCTCCTCATCAATAAAGAATAGTTGAATCCTGCAATAATAGTGTAAACAGAGCAAGAGAAAAATGATATCTAGTCCAGGAACCCGAGTGCATCATCTATCCGACCCAACTCTATACCCGTGGTTTTCGAGCCTGCCAGGTAGCCGTTGCTGTTGGCTATGATGCCTGATTTAATGAAGGGGAAACCGAAATTCACGCTTCCCACGTAACCGGAAACCCCGAACAAACCAGATAGTTCATGTAGTTCATCCACAGCATCAGGATGGGCGAGAAACCCTCTGTTGGTCACAACACAACAGGCGCCAACCTCATCATGACCTGCTATATCCGACTGTCTAACCTCAACACCTAAGATGTCAGCTATCTCATCTGATGAATCAATCCTCGGGCTCACCAAGGCAGCATTATCGTTGCAGGCAATCAGGTTGCCTATAGCAGTATACTTCCCCCTCAGAATACCCACCTCCACATCAAGGCCTTTCTCAGAGAAAAACTCCCGTATAAAAGAAACCCGCTCTTCGCTTATAAAATAGGGGAGGAGCAGACCGTTACTGTTGCCGGCGCAAAACAAGCCCACAAGATTTGTGCCATAAAGCTTTGTCTTAACAGCAGGCACACCCAAGACATCCACATCCACCATACCAGGTGAGGTTATTGCATAATTATCTGTTGAAACACCCATCAATCCAATAAAGTCCTCGCCATTAACCGAAACCTGCCTTAAATGCATTTTACCAGAACAAGCTACTTTACCAAATACGCAACAATCCCCCCATCCTCTTCAACCACCCTAACCTTAACCCTGCGTGGGGGTTTCTTGATACCATTCTCCCACAAAAACTCATTGAGGGATGTATCGATTTTAACGTCATCAGCCTTCGTGTGTTTCCTAAGATAATTCCTTACCACATTAACCGCCTTCTTCGTCCTCTTGGTTCTAGGTGAACTGAAGGCATCCCTGAGTGGGATAGTATACAATTTCTCATTCATTTTCATCTAATATAATCTTGTGTGTCTTTATAGCGTTTATCGCCTGAGTCTTTTTCCACACCCGTTCCATCAGGTGCCTTAACCCGTGGTGCTGGAGTCGGGGGCGGCAGGAGAATCTCCCTGGACAGGAGAGTCGCCTCCACGATACAGTTTGATATTATGGTATTATGCACCTTCCTCGCTAGCTCAGAGGGAATGGTTTCCCCGTCACCACCCTCCCACTCCCTGAAGTCCTGCTCCACATTCTCATCAACATCCGACAACATTATGTTACCATCGATTTTTATCTCACCAACTGAGGGGTTATAGGTCGAGGTGAACGTAAAGGATATAATAATAACCTCACCTGATCTTGAGATCTCGGATATGTTTGAGTTATTGTGGATGTTCACTTTGCCTGACGGCTTAGTGAACCGGCTTGCCTCCAAGTGAGTGTACTCCATGTTAACGCGCATTTTACCAACCGAGTACATATATTATGTGATTTAATATTAATAAAGATGGTCAGGGTTGTAGCAACCGGGGTTTTCAGCATAATACACCCGGGACACATAATCTTCCTTAAGGAAGCCAGGAAGCTGGGAGATGAACTGGTGGTTGTAGTAGCCAGAGACAAGACAGTCGGTTTGAGAAAGGGAAGCCAGTACATTCCAGAAGAGCAGAGACTGCACGTGGTCTCAGCATTGAAAATGGTGGATAAGGCAGTATTAGGGGATGAAGAGGATATATACAAGCCTATGAAGGATCTTAAACCAGACATCATCGCATTAGGCAGCGACCAAGACTTCGATGAAGAGAAGCTGCAATCAGAGTTGAGAAACCAGGGTTTGAATGCGAAGCTAGTGAGGATAAAAAGGTACTATAAAGGGGAACTCTATAGCACCAGAAGGATCATTGACCGCATAAA
This sequence comes from Candidatus Altarchaeota archaeon, assembly GCA_034659295.1. Classification (GTDB taxonomy): domain Archaea; phylum Altiarchaeota; class Altiarchaeia; order IMC4; family QMZM01; genus EX4484-2. The sequence goes on from JAYEGX010000004.1 coordinate 8,125, forward strand.
AAACAGCAAAAAAATAGATTAGCTTCTATGCACTATCTTCATACCTGAGGGAACTACCAGGATCTTTTGATCTGAAATCCGGCCCAAGTCACCTCCGACATCAGTTGATGCCTTCTTTAGCTTACCAACCATCTCTCTCAGAAGGAGTTTATCGGAGAGTATAGTCTTAATGTTTGCGACCACTATGTTGTTTTTATCAAGCTCTGCCTTCACCTCCTCAACACTCTCATCCCCCTTGATGTCCAGGGGTTTGATGTAAATAACATCCTCTCTTTCTATAATCTTGCCTTCCCGTATATCCAGTTCGCTGAGATAGGCTTCTATGTCTATATCCTTTTCCACCACTTCGGGCTTGGTAAGAAATTTTTTAAACACCATTTTGGAAAACACCGGTGAAGTTGTTTTTTATTGATTTTATACTAATATTTGGATACCATCCAATATAAACTGTTTAATAATTTAAATTAGCTGAATAAAAAATGATGGACGATATATTCGAGGAGGAAATAAACAGGAGACGAATATTCAAGGACACCATCATTCTGTCACCGCATTACGTACCTGAGGAGTTACCTCACAGGGAGATGGAAATCAGAGACATCACCAGGGGTGTTGCACCAGCTCTGAGAAACGAGAAACCAAACAACATCTTCATCTACGGGAAGACCGGAACAGGGAAAACCTGTGTTGTAAGATATGTGATAAGAAAACTTGAGGAGTTCGCCAACAATCCAGAGAAGAACCCCCACGATATTATTGTGAAAACAGTCTACATGAACTGCAAGATACGGGACAGCAAATACAAGGTTCTTTTGAAAATCCTGGAGAATGAGAAACTCAACCACCCGGATCTGAAAAACACACCACTATCAGACAGAGCACAAAAAAGCCTGAAGGGAATGGACCCGGGGGATTTATACGACAGACTATATAACGTGGTTAACAGCAACAAAATAAACTTCCTGCTGGTGTTGGACGAGATAGACATGGTCAAGAAGGGCTTTGATGATTTGCTGTATATACTGACCAGAATCAACGATGAACTGGAATACGGGAACGTTTCCATACTGGGATTAACTAATGACATGAAAACCCTGAGAAGGATGGACCCCAGAAGCAGGAGCACATTATGCCAGGAGGAGAGGGTGTTTAAGCCCTACAATGCTGTGCAACTTAAAACAATACTAAACCAGAGAATAGATGATGGATTCCATGGGGGTGTGGTGGATACTGGTGTTGTTTCCCTGATTGCAGCATTCGCCGCACAGGACGGGGATGCGAGATACGCCCTTAAACTCCTGAGGAAGGCGGGTGAGATAACCAGGGATGTAGGAGATGAAAGGATATTAAAAAAACATGTGGATGAAGCTAAGGAGGCGGTGGAAAACGATATCATAGCTGAGGCCATAAGCACCCTGCCCGAGCACCAGCAGCTTGTAATCTACTCTATTGCTGCCCTCACATCCAAGGGAGGGATGTACAAACGATTGTCCGGGCTGGGTGGAGGCGACCTCTTTACAGGGGAAGTCTACGAAACATATGAGAAATACTGTAAGTTGTTGGATCTGAAGGTGAGAACAACCAGACAATTCAGCGAGTACCTCAATGAGCTGGAGATGTTGGGGTTGATTACTATGAGGATGTCAGGTAAAGGCACCAGAGGCACTACCAGATTCATCAGACTGGGATATTCCCCCGACGAGATTAAATCCATCCTCCGGAAAAGCCTTGGACTGGAGAAGCTGGAGATGAAGACCCCATCCTAGAATACTTAAATGAACAATCTGCTACCTAAGGGAGGTAATACCCTCGCGTGTTTGTAATGAAAAAAAAAAAGAATTAAGGAATTTTCTGGCGTCTTCCTCCCCACGTTCTTCTTTGAAATTCTAGAAGCTCATTATATAACGTGTGAAGAACCACAGGTCTCCATTCGCTTCGCTCACTCAGAGCGGTGGCATCATGTGGTTGGTGCAATGAATACCCAGGGTATTGGTATTCATGCACACAAAGAGCAAGACTCTTTGTCGTGGTTCTTACACGCTCATTCCATTGGTTTGACACCACAGGTCAATAGACCAGTGGAATGTCGCGTTTCAAGAATTTCTAGTTTCGGCCCTGAGTCCTGATACATAAAAATCTATTGGAAATCCAAATCAATTATTATCAACTGAAGAAATTCCCTTAGACTCCATCCTGAACTCACCGATTATTTTCAGGAGGATGATGCCGTATTTCTTCATTTTCTCTTCACCGATGCCATATATACCCTGCAGCTGCTCCCTGGTTTCTGGCATATCCATGGCAAGCTGCCTTAGTGTTTTGTTATGGAAAATTGTGTAAGGGGGCGCATTATTTTCACCGGCTTCCTTAAGCCGCCATGCCCTGAGCGCCTCAAACAACTCCATGTTTCCTGCAGGAGATGATTCCTCAAGCTCCTGTGGTTTTTTCTGCTCTGCCTGCGTCTTTTCTTTCTCTTGTTTTTTTAACCTAGACAGCGTCTCTATCTCGAAACCCTCCTCCCCTGTAAGAGCAGTTGCTCCCTTCTCCGACAGATTAATTGTCGGATAAGCCGGGTCGCCGCCGCGTGTTACGTATCCGCGCTCTATTAATTCATCCACAACCAACCCCGCTTCCCTGGTTTTTAAGTCGCTGAGGATGCCATAGCATTCATGCCGGTCATATTGGCTTAGGAGTATGTATTTGGATCTCGAACCCTTCAGTATGCCTGCAACCTTATTCCTCCCCAGTTTCCCGCCTAAATCCCTGATTAATTTCAGGATTTGCAGGGATAAAGGCAATTTTGTGGTTAACTCTTCATGCTCCATGTACCTGTATCTTTCTTCATCAACTGGTTTCGGAACCTGAACAACCTCCTTAAAGAATTTCCTGCATAATTCCTCCGGTTTATCTGTTAATTTAAAGCTGTAATCAGGGGGGAAACATTTCCTGTAGGTAGGATACATGAACCGGTAGTCCATCAATACTATAACGCCAACATCCACCTCGCTCCTAATACCTCTGCCCCCGGCCTGCAGCACCTTACCGATTGCTGGATATATATAGCTGTAGAGTTCTCCCTTCTCTTTGCCGAATTTATGGGCATAGTATCGCTGCAGATTCCTGACCTCAAGGGTTGGCGGGCTCAGCGGCAAACCCACAATAATCACGGCCTTCAATATGTTATCCTCGTAATCCACTCCCTCCGATAGCGACCCCGCCTGAACCCCAAGCAATATCCCACCCCCGCTCCTCAGTTGATTATATAACCTGTTCTTCTGTCCCTTACTCATATGCCTGCGCTCGACCAGCGTTCTCTTCTTAGGGATGTAATCTGCGATGCTTTCCAAAAGAGCATATGACGGGAAAAACACGGCCAGACTCCCATCCACCTCACCCGAGATCTCTGTTATCTTCCCTGCGATATTCTGGTACATTTCCTCGCTCCTTTCCGTGTATCTCGTCGTCAAACCCTCGGTCACCACTATCAGCCTGTTTTCTGTTGGGAAGGGGGATTTATACTCTTTTAGCAGGGTTTTCTCTGAGTTAGCCCCCAGGATGTCTGCGTACATCTCCGTAGGGTACAGGGTACCGCTCATCATTACGGCAGCATGCACCCCTGAGATTATGTCTTGGCTAAGTATTGAGGGATCCAGCAGCCTGAAGGACATCCTTGGCGTTGCCTCGTTGCTGAATATGCGTGAACACGGTATATCAGTCATCCAGCCACCAAGGAATTTAGCAACACCCAATATCGCCAACCCCTCTTTCTCATTGTCTAAGCCAATCCTCCCAAGTGATTCTATGAATTCGGTGTAGGTCATGGGTTCCCCAAGTGTTTCCCCCAACACCTTGTTTACTCCATCTATTACCTGATTTTTCTCGATGCTCTGTTCAGTACCCTCGGGTGTATCACCCACAAGCTCATTAAAAAATTTGTCTATACCCCTGAGGTGACGATACATGATCTCATCTATTGAGTGCATCTCCCTTGAGGCCTCCTTTAGACTGTTCAGGGTCAGGTCATCGCTGAGATGACCTCTGATCCTCTCCGGAAGATTATGTGCCTCGTCCACGATAAGGATTATATCCCCTAAATCAAGGTTGAGGGTGTCCAGTATGGTTTCTGAGATGTCAGAGAACAGGTAGTTGTAGTCGCAGATGACTACATTACCGCGTTTGGCAGCGTCCAGTGCTGTCCTGTGGGGGCAGACTCCATTGCGGGTGCACAGCTTCTTTAATTCCTCCACATGCATTATCTCTGCCGCGATCCTGTCTGTTACCGAACGATCATATTTTCTAAAGTATTTACACTTTCTTGTCTTTTGCTCGAATTTGCAGATTTCATTGAAGACCGCGTAATGCTCTCTTGATATGTCCCTGGGACACATAGCCTGCTTGGATATGACGTCAACTGCCGTGATATCCACACGCCTAACCCTCTTAATTAATCTGAGCGTGTCGACCGCGATCTTGTGCTGTGACTGTTTCGGTGTCAGAAAAAAGACTACCTTATCGTTTTTTAGGGCGTATTCAAGTGCGGGAACCAACGCCGCCACTGTTTTGCCTATGCCTGTTGGGGCGTGTGCAAGAAGAACTCCTGCGGATTCAATAACACTTCGAACATCATCCAAAAACTCTTTCTGTCCACCCCGGATTGCTGTAAAAGGGAAGAGACTATCTTCATTCATTTTAGGTTTTCTGAGTGTTGGTGCTATGCGAAATCACCCCCCCTAATACAGGGGGATATACCCCATACCCTGTCATTTCTTTCCTCTCAGCAAGGGGTATCCTGTTTTGATATGTGGCTGACTTGTAATCGGACACGTGTCCGAATCCAGTTGGGATTCGGTCACATTCCTTCATTTTGTATAGTTCTTTAGGATTCATTTTTTGTTACGAGGATAGAAATAATGTATTTTTTATTCTGTAACTTGATGCTGGCAGCATATTAGGATATCAGGTGAAGGTTGCTGTTGGATGCTAGCTCTTATTTAACTGCTCGTATATCTCCAGCAGTTTTTTGATGGTATTTTTCACGGAATGCTTTTCCACCTCTCTCAGGCAGTTCCTGGAAAGCCTCTCCCTCTCGCCGAAGGCTTTATCCACCACACACCTCAGTTGCTTGATGTCCCCCTGAGGGTACAGGAATCCTGTCACTCCATCCTCTATCGTATCCTTCAGGGCCATGGCATCAGCCCCCACAACAGGAACGCCGCAGGCCATTGATTCAAGAGCAACAAGCCCCTGGGTTTCAGCAGTAGAAGGGAAGACAAACAAGTCGAGCGTTGAATAAAACTCCCGCAACACATCCCTTGAGAGGAAACCCAGAATCTTCACGTTATCCTTATCCTTAGCCAGCCTCCTGTAGTGCTCTTCCGCAGGACCCTTACCCGCCATGATAATCTCACCATCAAACCCGTCAGAGAGAGAAATAATATCCTCCAGGTGTTTCTCATAGCCGAAACGACCGCAGAATCCAAGAACCCTCTCTGATTCAATCCCGTATTTCTCCCTGAAATTTGTCGGATCAGCGTAGTGAAAGAACTCCAAATCAACCCCGTTAGATAAAACAGTCACATCCTTGACACCCTTCCCCAGGAGCCTGTCTCTTATGGTCTTGGAGGGGGCGGTAACATAATCGCATGAGTTAAGAAGCTTCTTCTCCCAGAAATTATAAGACTTCATCAGGGTACTCCTCAAAGGCTCCTTCTGGGTTATGTAGTTTATGTAGTCATCTGCGGGGGTATGATATGTGAGTACCCGCGGGATACCATGCTTCTTTGATGCATAGACTCCGGCCATCGCCATCGTGAACAATCCGTGGATGTGGACTAAATCCAGGTGCTTGGATTTCTCTGAAATATCAGTGGGGAACGCTACATGATAACCCTTGTAGAACTTGAACTCGAAGGAGCGGAAGGGATACTCTCCCTGCTTGGGGGAATAGCCCTCAGCTTTAGGGTAGTATATATACAGGTTGTGGTATTCCTGAAGGCGTTTCCTCCACTCATCTATCGTGTAAACCACGCCATTAACCTGGGGGAAATAGCTGTCAGTGAATATGCCAATATCCATTATATTAAATTATCCTCTTCCTCCTAATTAAATACCCAGTACATAAGCCTGCCACAACAGCCAAAAGAAGAGTCAACGCCAGCTCCGCGTAAGGCAACACCACAACCTTATGCACGACCCCAGGCAGGGTTGAGGTAACAGTTGATACATCACCTGCTGCCTCCCTGGTCATCTCAGCTCCCCTGGAGGATATATTCCCGGTTACGTTAGAGGCAGCCTTCATCAGGTTACCTTCCCCGAGAGAGTCTAACCCAGGTGCGGCATGGTATTTACCCTCTAGATCAACGGTTCTGGTCAATGCATTCTCCAGTTGGTATATCAGCCTGTAGAGCGAAGCGAACAACAACAGAATCGTCGTGGATAAAACAATCCAGACCCTCTTCTCATAAGGATTTAAGAGCTGCCTGCCCTTGTCCGTTAAACGATAATACTTCCACTTGGTGTCCCCGTCCACCTGCCGTATAAGGTCGACCTCCACCAGCCTCTCCAGGTGTTCCTTTATGGTTGAGGGAGCCATTTCCATCCCCTGGGATAAATCAGTCAAGGTCAGCTGGTGTTCCTCCCCCAGCCTCTTGAGCATCTCTATTCTCGTATCAACCGCCAGAGCCCTGAAGGTTTCCCTGTCGAGGGTGATTTTCTCGTTCATCTCAGTAAAAATAGGTAAACAATGAATTTATCTAAGCCGGGATTTATAGAGCAGGGATACCATGGGAGACATCATGAGTATGAAAACAGCCACCGTCGGCTTCAGGAGGTCGTCAGGCGACATAAACCCATAAGACAATATAACAAACAAAACCGCAGCAAAGAGAGTCCACGAATCCATTACAGTAAAGTAATACTATCTCCCATAATAAACCCCTGTCGGTTTACTTCGGTTAAGACCTAAAAACCTCACCACCTTAATGCGTACTTAATGAATACGGTAGGAGGTAATACGCCGCTGGAACATCAAAAAATACTCTAACAATAGCTCCTGTTCTCTCGTGTCCATTCAACCTTGCATTCACCATTAATGCATGCGCAGTGTCCGCAGCCACAGTCCATTGTTCCCGAAGCACATTCCATGGTGCAACCTATGCCGCTGCAGCCGGGAGCGTTTTCCTTTAGAACACATGAGGTTGGATGACAGCACTGCCCTGGCACGCAGTCAGCATCAACACTGCACTCGGATGTTTTCTTTACATTAGATAAATCCACCAGCACATACAACGTCCGGACCATCTCCTCCGGCTCAGGGGAAACCTTCAGAGAAATCATGCTCCCATATTCCTCCTCAGAAACCCTGTACACCAGGTTAGCGAACCCTGGAGTGTTCGCTGGATAAAAAAAGCTATCAGCCCACAAGGCAGCGAAAGACTTTGCCTCGCTCTCAGTGAAACCTAAAGACATTAAATCACCCTCAAGTATGGAGCCATCAAGTCTCTTATCGGATAAGTGAACAATTCTTTCCTCCCCGGGAGAGAGCTTATCCACTATTCCAGCATAGACCTGAGGAGAGAACGCATGTGTCCCCTCAGCTGATAGAGACAATATCAGGTTATAAACTGGATAATCTCCGTTGTTCGTTAACGTCGCAGTCATAGAACTTAGGTCGTAATCCACATCAACCCGGTTCTCAAACTCCAGCTCACCCTCATAGAACAGAAACCGCTCCCTGACGCCGCCCACCTGCAGACAGTCAGCGTCAACATCATTTAATGTAGTTATTATCTCCTGCAGGGGAACGAAACCCGCCGCCTTCACTCCTCTAACAATGTTGCAGTCATCAACTATCTGAACGTTCTCCCAATGCAGGATAGTGAATTTATCAGAAACCGCAGGAGGGTATGTGTCAATCGGTTTACCTTTCCTGAAGGATACCACAACATCAAAGGGTTCTTTGTTTACTGAATGTATGTAGATCACAGGCTGCCTGACCATATAAAGCTGCTTCGGCCTGCTTGTTACGAAATACAATTCACTCTCAGGGCAGCCGGCAAGCACACCCCACTCATGCAACTCAAAACCTTCCACAGGCGGCAACGTGGACGTGGAGGATATAGAGACTGTGGTAGTCGAATATGTGGAGGTCGCTGAATCATCCACATGCTGCAAACACCCGCAAAAAAGAAGAAGAAGAAAGAAAGTGATGAGAGTGGTTTTCTCATTCATCTCAGTACCTCTTATACCTTATGGTATATGTGAGCTTCGCTTCGCCGTTGGCTTTAACGGGCACACGCCACTTAATCAGGTTATTGGATTCCTTCACGTGGTCGACGTTCTCCTGGACTATATGCCAGTCCCCACCGGTTCTTTCAACTACGGTCACCGTGATATCCTCATCCTTATGGTTCCGCAACTCCACCTCCCACGTATACTCATACCACTGCGAGAGTAGATTAAAGTCCATCTGCCTACGCTCGCCCACGATATCAAACGCCTGGCCGACAAAAATCCTCAAGGTCTCATCCTTTGGCGTGTGATCAATGCTGTCCTCACCGATGAACTGCAGCTTGCCCTCGCTATCCTCCTTAAAGACTCTCATAATACCTGCAGGCAACGGAATACCGAGGTTGTTTTCTTCACTGTTCTCGAAGTTCAACATCACATCAATCTTTTTATCCCCGGAAGAAGAGTAACTGCTGCCATACCACCACCAACCGCGGATGTCATCATACACATACTCCTTCTCCACAGCAACACCAGAGGACTCAAGCAAAGAAACCTGCTTCTGCTCCCTATCCCTCAACGTAGTTTTTCTCTGTAAATCATACATGTGATACTCAAACAAAGACTCTTCTGCGAACTGAGATATCCCGGATGCAATCTCCTCCCGTTCATACAACGCATGTTTGTCTACGCCCGGAGCCCGCACCCTGTTCACGTCTCCGGCAACCAGCTTCAGGGAAGCGTCCTTGAACGTGGTTCCCGCATTATTTGTCACAGTAACCCAGCCATTAAGGTCAAGCATCGTGTCATCTTCGTTGGTTACGAGCACATAATCCGCCCTCCATGTCATACCAGAGGTCATATACGAAAGCTCAAGGGTATGGTTTCTTTCCTCATCTGCCTCAATCAGCCACTCAAGAGTTGGCTTAGTAATCAATCCCTCAGGCAGCTCAGGCAAAACAAAATTGTTGGTTGAGAGAGTCTTTATGTTACCCTCCAAATCCCTTAAAATAATCTGGTTCCCCGAGAAACTCAGAAGAGTTCCCTCCACCAACTCTTTCCTGTCTCCATAAATCTGGTATGCTGTAATCTTCTTATCCACGTATTTATCCAATATCTTATTCAAGTTAACGAGATCATACCGGTAATTCTGCTCCCAGACATCAATATCCCCATCCAATGATTTAAGCTTAACGCTGGTTGTGTCGATGCTTGAGGCAACACCCTTATAGAGCACATCATTCAATCCCTTATGCAGGAACGTGTCCCGGTACTCCTTAACAACACCCAAATTGCTGTTGTAGACCGTAACCTCCAAATCCCTGGCCTCAGACTCCACCAAAACCGGCTTATTGATTAGCGTAGAGCTTAACACAAGAGAGACCAGGATCACAGCCAGCAGTCCGGTGATTACCCGATTATTGATTTCCATTTTTTTTATTAAATAATTTATCGCGCTTATATAAACCCTTTTGTTTTTTTTTCGGCGGAAACCGAAGCCTATTTTTCTTTAACAACGCACTCGTTCATGAAGCAGATACATTCCCCTCCGCCACAGTCCAGAACGGTTTCACAAGACAAGGTGCATGAGATGTTGGAACAATCAGGCATGTATCTCCGGCTCACGCACCCCCCAGGGTGACAGCATTCAGCTGGTACGCAGTCCCCATCGGTTACACAATAGATGCGGGATTCACTAACATTATACTCCCCCATGCACTGCTGGTATTCCTCGTTAATACGCCAGATACAGCTTCCATTGATGCAGTCACAGGATGTTTTCTTCAGGCATTCATGCCTGAGATCCCACTCACATGTTGAAGTAAGGTTTATTATCTCCGCACTGGTGCCGCAAAGCTGACCATTACACCCACCCCCGAGACAATCAGTATCATCCACGCACTCGGGTTCGGTTACATTAAGAGATGTTTGTTCGCCGGATTCAGCCCCCATGCAACGCCACACGCATACAGTGTTTTTGCAAAGCCAGTCCCCATAGCATTCCTCATGTGGCCTGCCATCACAGTCAGCAGGCAGTGAACACTCCCCAGTATTCAAGCAACCCGTTAATGCCATACAAGATAAGAATAAGAATGTACAAACCACGTTTTTCATATCCTTACTGTATGTGCTGCAGGAGATATAAGTCAAGGAATTTTATTTATAGCTGTATCCTCCAAAATACTAAAATATCAAACAGATGGAAAAAAAATGGGCTCAAATATTGTGGTAGGTTTCCCAGGAATACAAGGCATAGAGCAACAGAGAGTAGAGATAGTGGAAAGAAAGGGTTTAGGGCATCCCGACTCCTTATGCGACGGAATAGCTGAATCAATATCAAGGGCTTTATCTAGGGAATACCTGAAAAGGTACGGAAGGATACTGCACCACAACACAGACCAAGTGGAGTTGGTTGGTGGGGCGGCAGATCCCGTATTCGGCGGCGGAGAAATGATTAAGCCAGTTTATTTCCTACTTTCTGGAAGAGCAACCAACCGGATTGGAGAGGAGAGAATCCCCGTCTCCGAGATAGCTATAAAAACAGCCAGAGAGTATCTGGACAAAAACCTCAAACATATAGATATCGATGAGTTCGCAGAACTCGATGAGAAACTCGGTGAAGGCTCTGCGGACCTGAAGCATGTATTCGATGATGACGGCATGCCCAAATCCAATGACACATCATTCGGTGTTGGATTCGCCCCCTTCTCTCTTGTAGAGAAAACAGTGCTGGAAACAGAGAGATACATAAACAGCAAGCTGAAGATTAAAGCCATAGGAGAGGATGTGAAGGTTATGGGAGTCAGGAACAATGATAAAATTTCATTAACCATTGCTGCAGCAATCGTTTCCGAACACGTTCAAGACATAAACGACTACGTGAACGTGATAGAAGAAGCCCATGAAAAATTAAGTAGTTTCACCTCCAAGCTTGCGGGCAGGGATATGGAGATAAACATAAACACAGCAGACAACTATGATAAGGAATCAGTTTATCTCACATACACAGGAACCAGCGCAGAGCAGGGGGATGATGGCTCAGTTGGCCGAGGAAACAGAGCCAACGGGTTGATCACACCATACAGACCATCCTCCATGGAGGCAACCTCCGGGAAAAACCCGGTAAACCATGTCGGAAAAATATATAACCTCCTATCCAACGAAATAGCCAGGGATATAGCCAAGGAAGGTGCGAAAGAAGTCCACGTTCGGATAATGAGCCAGATAGGAAAGCCCATAAACAAGCCGGTGATAGCCTCAGTGAACATAATAGACGACCACGATGGGAAACTGGAGAAGGAAGCCTATCGGATAACCGAGTGGTGGCTGGAGAATATTACAGAGATAACAGACTTGTGCGTGAAGGGAAAAGTCACAACATTCTAGATTTTTCTTTAGGATCTTTAAGCTTGAATTTGTATCCGTATCTTATTATTCCCTCGCTTCCGTCAGCTATAACCTTTCTGAAAACCTTTTCCACCCTGCTGCCGATTTTGACATCCCCTGGTTTACAGTCCACTATCTGAGATAACAAACGAGGCCCCTCAGCCAGCTCAATAATACCCAGGACATAAGGCTTCTGGAACTCGAATCCCTCAGGGGGGGTGTGTATCACAGTATAGGAATAAACGGTTCCCTCGCCCGAGAACCTTAATTCCCCGATATCTCCCGCCCTGCGGCAGTCAGGGCATATATCCCTTGGTGGGAAGAATTTCATCCCACAGTTACTGCATTCAGTCCCCACCAGATTATATCTCTGCGGGATCAACCGCCAGTGTGTTGCTATACCCTTCATTTTAACTCATTGCTCAATATATGAACTACACAGGTTCCCCCTGAGCCGCCTACGTTGTGTGTCAAACCAGTTCTGGCTTTTTCAACCTGTCTCTTACCTGCCTCACCCCTCAATTGGGTCACAGCCTCCACCACCTGCGCTATGCCTGTTGCCCCAACAGGATGTCCCTTACCCTTCAAACCACCGCTGGTGTTTACCGGGATGCTTCCATTAAGGGAGGTCTCGCCCTCTTCAGTGAACCTGCCACCATCACCTGGTTTGCAGAATCCAAGGGATTCAATAGCCATAATCTCTGCTATGGCAAAGCAATCATGCACTTCCGCAAAATCCACATCCTGAGGCTTTATCCCAGCCCGCCGGTAGGCTTCCCCTGCAGCCCTGGTTGCAGCATCGGTCCTGGAAACAGATTCCCTATCATGTAATGCTATGGTGTCAGTGGAACAGGATGATGCATTAATCCATATAGGATTATCGCACACCTTCCTTGCTTCCTCTTCAGAGGCCAGGACTACGGCAGCTGCGCCATCAGTTATGGGAGAACAATGCAGCAACCTGAGCGGGTCAGCTACCGGTGTGGAATTCATCACATCCTCCAGGGTTACCTTGAACCGGAACTGGGCCTTTGGGTTTAATACAGCATTATCATGGCTTTTCACCGAAACCTGTGAAATCTGCTCTAATGTGGTCCCGTACTCGTGCATGTGTCTTGTAGCCATTAAGGCATAGAGGCCAGGAAAAGTAGCACCCTTGAACGCCTCCCACTCCTGATCTCCCGCACCCATCAAGGTGACAGCAACGGAGTTAGAGGGTATGTCAGTCATCTTTTCAACACCACCTACAACGACATAATCCATCTCCCCTGACTTAATGGATAGATAGGCTTCCCTCAAAGCTAATGCCCCAGAGGAGCAGGCTGCCTCCACCCGGGTTGCCGGAACACCTTTCAGGCCTGCATGGTCTGCTACCAAAGAGCTTACATGCTCTTGGCCGGAGAAAAGCCCAGGGGACATGGAGCCCACATATAAGGCTTCAATCTCACCACCATCAAGGCTGGAATCGTTTATTGCCTCAGTACCTGCCTTTGTAATCAATGAACGAAAGCTTTCAT
>JAYEGX010000005.1:0-21103 GCA_034659295.1 Candidatus Altarchaeota archaeon
TGATATATACATTTGTTGTCATTTTAGCATAGCAATCTCCTTAAAAGCGGTTATAATCTTTTTTAATTCATCCTTATTAAATTCGTAGGTGCTGATTTTAAAGTTTTTTGTGAGGCCTGGTTTTATTCCTATGATGTTTCTCTTTTTCAGCTCCCGGTAGAGGAAAAAACGCCCCTTCTTGTGTTTCTTCGATATCTCGTAGAACACATCGGTTTCCAGGAAGTTAAGGTCGTGTTCTGTCGGTTTAATCCCCAGTTGCTGGATTCCATCAATCCCTTCCATTTTTTTTATAAAGAATCTAGCGTTCTCAACCTGCTCGTCCCAGTGTTGTACTCTCTCATATACTGTGGGGAAGCTGGCCATCAATGTAATCAGGGGCAACCCTCTTGGACCGCAGCCCAGCATCTCCACTTCCTTATTTTTGTATTCCCTGGATTTCCTTAATACCACATCACTTAGGTCTCCCCGTACACCCAGGATTCCTATAGGTCCTGATGAAGCCATTGATTTATGGCCTGATCCGACTACGAAATCAGCCCCAAGATCTCTGAGGCTCACAGGCATCCTTCCTATGGCGTATGCTGCATTAATAAGCAGAGGGACATCGTATTCAGAGCATATACTAGCCACCCTTTTAGCGTCAGGGAGGTTGCCGTAGTTCCCGTCCGGGAATGTAATCACGGCCAGAGAAGGTGGTTTCCCTGTTTTCTTCTTCACTTCTTCTATTTTGTCAGCATACTTTCCCACATCAACCCTGTACTCGGGGTAGTTGTTGTTTTCCACCTCAACGATTTGGAGTTTATTTCTCTCAGCTGCCACGTGGGTGGAGTAGTGGGCATTCGAGTCAACTACTATGGTGCTTCCCGGCTTACATATGGAGTGCATTACCATGAACTTAGTTTCCCTTGCACCGTGCGTCAACCTCACCTCGTCTGCGTCAATGAATTTGGGAAGGGTCTTGTGTACGAATTCATCTATTGGGGGCTTTTTTATGCTCTCCAAAACGCCGTCGCAGAAATCACATAAGGAGTAGCCGTCAGCCCATTCCCCGACAGCTTTCATTGCCTCGGGAGTTAATATGCCCCCTCTCTGGATGGGGTTCAGGTTCAGGAAACCCTTCACTGTTCTCTGCATCCCCTCAAGCCTAGCTAATTCCCTTTCCCCTATCTCAGTCATATATAGAAATTACAAGTTCAGGGTTAAATACATGCAGTCTACTCAAAAATCTTAGGGTTTACTCTCACCCGGTTCTGCTCTAATCCAACCTCTTTGGGAGAGTATCCCATTGAAATTCCTAGAAGTTGCGGATAGTGTAGCACCGGGATCTTAAACTCTTCCTCAAGCTCTCTCTCGATGCTTTTCTGGTTGGCGTCGTACATGACATTGCAGAATGGGCATGCTGTTATCATTAAATCGGCTTTGGCCTTCTTTACGTTTCTCAGCTTCCGGCCTGTCATCTTGTGTGCAACATCCTGGTTTGATGCCAGGACATATCCCCCACAGCATAATGATTTTTCAAGGTAGTCTATGGAGTTGGCTCCCGTAGCGCAAACCAGCTCGTCCAGGCTGACAGGGTCTCCGGCGTCGTCGAAGCGTATAGCATCCGATGGCCTTAGAAGATGGCATCCATAGTGGACGGCAACCTTTACATCCAAGGGATTAGATACTTTTTCTTTAATTTTTTCCACGCCAACATCCTCCCAGAGCACCCTCACATAATGCTTTACCTCGATTGTTCCCTTGAACTCCCGATCTATGTCTGCCAGAACATTGTTGACTTCCTCCTTTAATTCCGGGTTCTCCTTCAGCTTCCGGTTCGCCCTAACAAGAGATCCGTTGCATCCATTGCATACGACCATTAAATCCAGTTTCTCGTCTTCTGCCATCGAAAGAACCCGTGCTGCCATAGAGAGGTAGGTCAGCTCATTAATCACCTCATAGTAGAACCCGCAGCATCCTCCATCGTTCATGTCCACTAATTCAATGTCCAGTTTCTCCATGACCCTCCGGGTGGACAGGTCATAGTTGGGCACCCTAGACGGTGTGGTGCAGCCGATAAAGTAAGCGTATCTGTCACTCATCAAGGCCACCTGATTTTTCCATTATCCTTCTGATTTCCTTGGTGTGTTTCATCTCGGGCAATCCCATTCTCCTCCTTCTCTTGTTCTCGAGGTCTCCTATAACCTGGGTGAAACCGCAGGCAGCGAGGTTCTCCACCAGGGGTTTTATGAACTCTGGAATCTTGTTGTGTTTAACGTGGACCCGTCTCATAAGGCTAATCAGGTCAGCTACTTTCGTCTTGGTGGGGCAGCGTTCCTGGCATGTGTAACAGTTGGTGCAGAGCCAGATATCATCCTCCAGTTTGCCTTCGATAACAGCCCTGTGAAGTATCTTTCTCGGGTTGTATTTGCTGTCAGTCATCATGGCCGAAGGACAGCCTCCAGTGCATATGCCGCAGCTGAAGCAGTAGTTAAGGGTTTTACCATCAAAATCCTCATCCAATTCCTTTCTAAGATCCATAATCTAATCCCTTTTTTTTTCTGTTAAATAATCTGCTTTGGTTATGCTTAGATCCTATCCTAGTAATCTCATAAACTCCTCCTTACTCAGATGTGCCTGTTCGAGAATTGCAAGCAAAGTGTCTTTGGGTGTCTCCCTTCTTCTTGGTACAATAACCAATAACTTGCGTCCACATTCATCGATTTTGCAGAGTGCTGTATGACTCTCCCCCACTTTTTGGAGCGTATCTAAACCCAGCTTTCTTGAGTGCTTTAATTATTTTTCTGTCGGGTAAAACCGGGAGAATCATTCTAAATTGCGACACTAATAGCTGATGTTAGTTTCTCGGATGTTATGGCTGGTTTTATGTCATCCAGAATATCCAATTCCCTTGCATTTTCTATATGAAGGTCTATTGCTTCCTTCAGATTCTTTAGTGCTTCCTCTACAGTATCGCCGGCACTTGCAACCCCTACCTCTGAGCATTTGGAGACGTAGCCTGCATCTTCCTTCCAGATTACTGCGGTGAATTTGTATTCTTTCATTGCAATACATTATATGATTAAATCCAAAAAAGTGATATTTGAATATCCCCCACCCCCTTTAACATGATATGAAGAAATCGAGTTCCTGTGGCGTTGTCCTGGATACGGATGTTATGTCACTACATCCGCTCCAAAAACTATGGTTTGTTTTATTCTCCTCACGCATTCATAAAACATCTGCCTAAACCAGCGTCCTCAGGTCTATAAACGAAAAAACTTAATCCGGTTTTATGCCCAGTTCCTTCTCCTTTTCGGCTATCTTCATCTTGGTCTTAATGACTGTGTCAGGGTTCAGGCTCATGCTGTCTATCCCGCACTCAACAAGGAAGGTTGCGAATTCCTCATAATCCGAGGGTGCCTGCCCGCAGATGCCAATCTTCCTCCCTTTTTCTTTGGCGACATCAATAACCTGTTTTATAAGCCTCTTCACGGCATCGTTTCTCTCATCATATATGTCCGAAACAAGCTCAGAGTCCCTGTCCAGCCCCAGGGTAAGCTGCGTCAGATCGTTGCTTCCTATGCTAAATCCGTCGAATATTTCAGCGAACTGGTCTGCGAGGATAACATTGCTTGGAATTTCGCACATAACATAAACCTCCAGATCGTCTTCACCCTGCACCAGGCCGAACTCCTGCATTGTTTCAATAACCTTTTTACCTTCCGCTACAGTCCGGCAGAATGGTATCATGGCCTTGATATTCTTTAAACCCATCTCTTCTCTGGCCTTCAGAAGGGCCTTGCATTCTAAACCAAAAGCTGGCTTGAAATCTTCATCATAGTATCTTGAGGCGCCTCTCCACCCGATCATTGGGTTGCTCTCCCTGGGTTCATAGAGATATCCGCCCAGAAGGTTGGCGTATTCGTTGGTTTTGAAGTCAGATAACCTGACTATGACATCATTTGGGTAGAATCCTGCAGCTATCCTGGCAATCCCCCTGGCCAGCTCTTCGATAAAGAAATCAATCTTGTTCTCGTAGGCTGCGGTTATTTTATCGATTTTTTCGATTACTTCCTTGATTTTTTTATCGTTTCCTGCCTTCTTCTTCAGTTCATCATAGTGTATGAGGGCAAGAGGGTGTATCCCTATGTGGGAGTTAATAATGAATTCCTCTCTTGCCAGGCCCACACCATCATTTGGTATCTGCCCCTCCACGAAGGCCTTGTCCGGCAGACCCACGTTCATCATAATCTTTGTTCTGGTTTCAGGGAGTTTTTCCAGGTTAATCTCCTCAATCTCAAAATCAAGCAGTCCGTCATATACTTTGCCTGTCTCTCCATCAGCGCATGATACAGTCACCTCTTGGCTGGTCTTCAGTTTTTCGGTGGCGTCCTCGCTTCCTATGACACAGGGTATGCCCAACTCCCTGGAGACGATGGCTGCGTGGCAGGTCCTGCCTCCCCTGTTGGTTACTATTGCGGAAGCAATCTTCATAATCGGCTCCCAGTCGGGGTCTGTCATATCAGTCACAAGGACCTCCCCCTTTTTGAATTCGTCTATACTCTTTGCTGAGACTATGACATTAACTTTACCTTGACCTATCATCTCGCCAACAGCAGGTCCCTCCACCAGGATGTTACCTTCCTCTTTGAGGACATAGTTCTTGACTATGGAAAAATCTTTCTGGGAGTGAACGGTCTCGGGACGAGCCTGCACTATGAACAGTTCCCCGCTACCTACTTTCTCCCCGTCGCCGTCTTTCGCCCACTCAATGTCCATGGGCTTAAAGTATCCTGCTTTTTCACTGTAGTGGTCTTCTATGATGCAAGCCCACTTAGCCAGCTTTAATATCTCCCCCTCGTTTATGCAGAATGTTTTCCTTTCTTCCTCTTGGGTTTCTATGTTTTTTACTTTCTCATCCCCCTCATTGGAGTATATCATCTTTATCTTTTTGTTACCTCGTTTTTTGCCTATGAGGGATTTGTAGCCTTCCTTGAGTGTGGGCTTGAAGACGTAGAATTCATCGGGGTTCACTGCGCCCTGAACAATGTTTTCACCCAGGCCGTATGAACCGGTTATGAACACAGCATCCTTGAACCCGGACTCGGTGTCGATAGAGAACATGACACCAGAGGATGATGAATCCGATCGCACCATCTTCTGCACGGCAATAGACAAATACACATCGAAGTGGTTGAATCCTTTATCCTCCCTGTAGGATATGGCCCGATCAGTAAAGAGGGAGGCAAAGCATTTCTTGCAGGCATCTAAAAGCTCTTTTTCTCCCTTAATGTTCAGGTACGTATCCTGCTGCCCCGCAAATGATGCATTAGGTAAGTCCTCAGCTGTTGCACTAGATCTCACGGCAACATCAGGGTTTTCCCCATACCCGAAGCGGGAGCCCATCTCCCTATATGCTTCTGTGATGGCATCACTTAGCTCTTGCGGGAAATCCAGGTTCCTGATTAATTCCCTTATCTGCTCTCCCTTCCTTCTGAGGTTTTGTATGTTGTGTGTATCCAGATCCGATAGTATCTCATTTATATTATCCTCTATGCCTCCGTGCTTGAGCAGGTGTTTGTATGCCTCTGCTGTTATGGCGAATCCGTTGGGTACGTTAATGCCTTCATCAACCAGCTCTTTTATCATCTCCCCGAGGGAGGCGTTTTTCCCTCCAACAAGGGGCACGTCTTCTATTCCTGTCTCCTCAAGCCATAGAACGAAATTATTTTTTTTGGATGCCATGGGTATCACCAATACATAAGCGTGTATTTATATTAATTAATCATTACAAAATAAATACCCGCTTAAGGGGGAATAAGTTATTAACCAATAATTGCAATTAATAAAGGATTAGATTATGGCTGAAATACCTCTAGCGCCGGTGGAAAGAATTATGAGACGGACGGGGATGTCTAAGGGAGTTGATAGGGTGAGTGAGAGGGCTGTTGAGGACTTGAGGAATGAGCTGGAGTCTTTGGCGGTTGAGCTGTCCACGAAGGCTGCTGTTTTCGCTAAACACGCCGGAAGGAAGACGATAACCCCTGAGGATGTGAAGCTGGCCGGGGAACAAAAATGACCTCTGTTGCCGTGATAGGAGCATCAGGGTATATCGGTTCCGAGCTGCTTCGTATCCTGGTAAACCACCCCCAAATTGATGAAATAATTCCCGTATCAAGAAGCCTGGCAGGGAAGAAGGTTTCCTCGCACCTCACTTATCTGAGGGGGTTTCTGGATGTCGAGTTCCAGGATATGGATTTAGAGAACCTGGACGCTGACTTCATCTATGTTGCTGCACCACCCGGTGAATGGATTAATCTTATACCCTCAGTCCTTGAAAAAGGGATTAGGGTTGTGAGCATGGGGGGTAAGTTCCGCATCAGGAACTCGGAAGTTGATTCAAAGATTTATCCCGGCTTCGATAACGGGGAGCTTCTTGATAAGGCCGTCTATGGCCTGCCTGAGCTGTATCGGGATGAGATAAAGAAGGCAAGTTTTATAGCTAATCCCGGATGCTATACGACCTCCGTTATACTGGCTCTGGCTCCTCTGGCAAAACATAAGAAGTCACTTGATCTGGAACGGGTTGTGGTCTCCTCTGTTTCAGGCTCCTCCGGAGCTGGAGCTAAACCCTCTCGTTTCCTTCATCATCCCGAGATGAGCTCGAACCTGAGGCCTTATAGGGTTTTGGAGCACAGGCACACCCCTGAGATGGAGCACATCCTTTTCCGTGAGTTTGGTTCGGATCTGAGCATTTCATTCACCCCATCAATCGGTAACCACGCCCGGGGCATTCTCTCATACATCAATATCTTCACAAGTGAGGGGATTGATTTAGGCAAGCTGTTCGGTGACTTCTATGGCGGGGAGTTTTTCGTCCGGGTCATGTCTTCGGATGCGGAGAACGTGCCCAACCTCAAGGATGTTGCTAACACCAACTTCTGCGATATCGGGGTTAACTTCGACAGAGAGCGGGGGAGGATTCTGCTGCTTTCGGCAACAGACAATCTGATAAAAGGCGGCTCCGGTACTGCGGTGCAGAACATGAACCTGATGCTGGGTTTAGACGAGCATCTTGGCTTGAAACAGATCGCCGTCAGTCCGTAGTTCAGCTGGTATTTGGAATCTGAGGCTTGCTTCTTTTTCGGTTATTGCATCTACATCAGGTTATATGCTATGCCTCTAATAAGGTTTTTCTTGGTTATTATCCCTGGGTGCTCTCCTGTCACCGGAAGACCGGAGATTTTGTTTTCCAGCATTATCTCCACTGCTTGACCTATGGTGTCCTCGTGGTCTATGATTAAGGGGTCGGGTGTCATCACATCCCCTACCTTAAGTGCCTTGATGTCTGGGTGATGTAGCTTGTCCAATGCCCTGCGGAATATATTAAGTCCCTCAGCCACGTCCTTGTCTGTAACAATGCCGGCGATGTATCCTCTGTTTTCCACTACCAGCCGTCCTATGTTGTTCTCGTGCATTATTTTCCTGGCATGGACTAGCGTGTCGTTTGGGTTCACTGTTAAACAGCCTCTTGTGTAGAATTCCTTAACCAGCTTCCTGGAGCCTCTAAGAGTCTCTATCAGGTCTGTTTCGGACACCAAGCCTATCACCTTCCCCTCCTCTCTGACAGGCAAGGAGGAGATGTTGTTTTCAAGCATCGATTCCGCCATCCCCCTGATTTTCTCGTATCTCAGGTCTTTCTGCATGTCAGGGGATATATGAAACTCATCCGGTTTAGCATCCCAGTACTTGAGGTCCTTGGTCATCGCTGATGAGACGTGTATCCGGCTGGTCTTAAGTTTCCTCTCTCTTCCGGTGCCAAGCCTTTCCTCTATGTCCCCGTCCGTTAATATGCCCATTATTTCTCCCTCTTCTGTAACCATCAACTTCGATAACCTGTTTTTATCCATCAAGGTTAACGCATCCTTCAGGTTCTGGTCCTTGTCTATGGTCACAAGATCCTCTTTCGGTGTCATCAACATTTTTTGTAACTATTCACATTTAGGAAGTTCAGCCTAAAAACCAATAAGCAGAAATTGGGGTTTGCCCTATTTGTAAATTATGTGTGAGAGAACAGGGGTATCAAGGATACGGGAGGCTGAGGAGAGAGCTACAGAACAAAGAAGCCCATCATCCTATACGTGCAGAACCTTCCCCCTTAAAATCCAAAGCATCGTCATTTGAGATAATCGCCTGTAAAGAAGGTCTTGCATAAGGTTCTTTTGAGTAAACCAGTTCCATAATACAGTTTTCTGCATATTCATGAGATTTGTTTATAGCATGGCTTACAGTCTTACCTTTGATTAACTCTCTCACTAACACATTCGAGCATTCTAATATCGGTTCGGCAACAGGGTCATCCAGAGGTGTGCATTCCCTTGCATGTTGCCTCGCTATCCAGAACTTCCTTTTGTAACCCACGAAAGCCTTACAATCTTTTTCTACCCAACCCTTCCTAAATCAACACAGCACTCACAAGACCTGGCAAAGGCAATTGTGCTATTAAAAACATCTGCTGATTCGAGAGTGATAAATTCCTCCCTTTTGTTATTTATTAGAGCACTCTTATTGCCGTGACCATTAAAGAAAATAAAACTTGGTTGTCTGTTTTTTATTCTCTTCCTAAGGTTGTCTTCAGTTATATCATCACCCTCCACTTTGTTGACAGTGAATCCCCTGTATTCTGCCTCATCAATAATACTCTTAGACCATTCAAAAAGATAGTTCGTCGGAGTATCGTGGTTTGTTCTAATAATAATCATCTTATAATTCAGGGTGTGGATGCTCCAACCATTCTTGGTATTTTCCTGAGGAATCTAATCTGCATGTCTATAGTTTCTTTCCCTATTTCTGAACCTTTCTCTACTTCACGAATTAATTGGTCTTTAGTGAAATCACCATAACCGCCGATGGAGAAACTAACGTCTGGAGGCATAGCGGAAAGCCGCTCTTTTACTAACTTTTTTAAGTATTCTATATCCTCATCCGATTTCTCTTCATCCATTTATATCACCCCTATATCCCTCAAACGCTTTAATATTAACTTTGCTTTCCCCGTATCATGCATGATTTCCGCTTTGGATGTGTGCCAATTGAAGGTATCCCCGTCTATGACAACAATTATCTCCTTCCTCAGAGGATGGGGAACATTAGCAAAAGTCTGTAGGAATTCCGATTTTAACTTCTCGTATTCCTCTCTTTCCATTGTTTAGATTAATCAATTTAGTTATTAAGTGTTTTTGTGATATATATCAGTTACGCCTTTTTGTAATATAAAGCAACAATAAACCCGATACTCTATTGTTACTCTCTTATCCTTTATACGCCTAATCCACTCCTTCAGTTATCTATCTCCCTCCAGTTCAAGATCCCCTCTCCCGTTGAATTTTGTCCGGATTCTGATATTTTTCGGCGTATACGTTTTAATCTGCTATAACTGTAGTAGATGATAAAGTGAATTGAGAGGTTTGAAAAACCTCGTTTTTGTTGTTTTTGAGAATTGCAGTCTCTTGGTTTCAAACCTCTCAAGTTGGGGTTTGATAGGTAAATCAAACCTCTCAATTTGTTGAAACTGTCTTTTTTTATTCAACCCGCCTGCCTTGATACTTCAATATATAATCCATATATTTACCTGATGAGTTGAACAATGACTGACAAAATAACTTTTTTGTTGATTTTATCTATCTCAGCAGCTGTCCTGCTATCCGGGTGTACAACCTACTCGGTCCGGGATGCTATGGGAGCTGGGAAAAAAAGCTACACGCCAGCCTCAGGGGGTTCACCCCACCTCACGGTGGAACTCCTTGACTTCATAGGGATATCTCCAGCTAACCTCACATCAGACTATGCTCTCAAGGAGGAAATAGACTCTAAATACCCGTGGGTCTACCTGAGGGACGGCTTGAGGAATAAAATACCCGAAAGCTCCTCTTTTGTATTAAGGCTTCACTTAAGGTACCCTCTGAGCGGGGAGGACGGGTATGTTGCGGGCGCGAGGATAAAGCTCAGATACTACCCGAAGGTAATAGGTTTCATCAAGCCCATATCCGATGAATACGAGCTGAAAGATTCCTACTACACCCCTGATGACGGGGGGAGCCTGATGAGGGTTGATGAATACCGGTACGGCAGCTACGGAGAACTCAAAATAGGGGAGGAGCAGGAACTCATACTGGTAGGCTACACCCGGGAACTTGATTACTTCGAGGAGGCGGTTACGAGAATATACCTATCCCTTTCCATATACCGGGATGATCTAATAAACGAGAGCCTGGCCCTGAGGATAACCAGCTAATAAACCCTCAACTCTACTGTTACCCTATCACCCTTTCTTAGTTCAGTAACCAGCTCCCTGCTCAGATCAGATGCTGCCTTATCTGCCTTAACGGCCAGTGTTCTGCCACATACGTAGCTGCTTTTCCTCACCACCATCTCACTCCCATGACCCAGAGTCAAGGTCTTATCCCCTCTGGCGATTACCTTATCTCTTACGTCGTTGCATTCGATCAATATCTCAATCCTTGAGCCGTCACTTCTCAGCAGATCCAGGAAACCAGGTGCGAAGTCATGGAAACATCTATCAGCATTAATAGCCACTATGCAATCTCCCGTGGGGGTCAGATAATTATCTCTTGTAACCTCCAGTGTCGTCTTATGCCTCGCTGACACATTAGGATGCCCCACGGCCTTAATCCGCTCAACCAGGTATTCACTCATTTTTTACTTTAGCCAATACCTCCCCCTCATCACAGTCCACGCCCTCGGATCTGAAGTATCGGCAGATATTGTATATGTCCCTCCTTAGGAATTTACCGGCTAGGGGATGGTCCAACAGAACCCCTGTGGATAAGTCTATGATGACTGGTTTTTCTCCTGTGTTCAGTATGTTGTACTCGGAGAGGTCTGCATGAACCAAGCCCCTATCGTGAATTCCCTTAATGTAGCCCACTATCTTATTGAAGTATTCCCTGGGGTTCTTGGATGGTGAATCCTTTAACCTGGGAGCTGGTATACCCTCTCTTCCGATGAAATCCATCACAAGAATATTCCTGTATGCCTTATGGGGTTTGGGGCAATCTATAAAACTCTGAACTCTTGCCAGGTTCTTGTATTCCTTCTGCGCCCAGTTGTAGATTAATTGCCTCCTATTCCTCCAGTTACTGAATCTCCTATCTCCCAGAATGTATTTCTCCATGTTCTTGAAGGAGGAGGCATCTACGGCATAAATCTTGACAGCTATCTCTTTTTCTCCCATACAACCGAGGTAGACGTTGGCTTCTTTTCCGGTGGATATTATTGACTCTAACTCTTCGATATATCCCTTCCTCACCAGCCTCTCCAAAGACAGCAGCGTTGATTTATCAAAAACTCCATCGTATATCTTGCGGAGCTCGTATTCGGATTTTTTCACCAGTTACTATTTAGAAACAAAAGTTTATTTACTCCTCATCCAGTTTCTTCAGAAAACCCTTTCTCTTCAGCCAGCCGACCTGTCCCTTGTTATATCTCCACAGGATGTCACCTTTCTCATTGCTCTGTATCTCCCAGGGCTCTATCAGGACTATGTAGCCCTCTTTTATCCAGATACGTCTCCTTATTTTTCCGGGTATCCTGCAGAGTCTGGTATGGCCGTCAGTGCATCTTACAAGCATTCTTCTGTTGCCCAACATCTGCTCCACCTCTCCAATAAGCTGTTTGTCTCTTGGGACTCTCACTCTGACAATTTGCTGGTCTCCACTGGGTTTTCGTTTCATCGCCATTTTTTGTTTCCTGATAATAATTAATAACGCAGGTATAAATGCAATTGGAGATGAGAATGAACCCAATCTTTGATGAACTGAAGGCTAGGATGGTTGATGGTATAGGTGGCTTGTATCTTGCTATAGTGCAGGATTCAGGCAGTGGTGAGGTGTTGATGACTGCATTCATGAACAGGGAATCCCTGGAGTTGACGCTGGAGACGGGGATTATGTATTACTATTCCACCAGCAGGAGAAGGCTTTGGAGGAAGGGGGAGTCCTCAGGTAATATCCAGGAGGTTGTTGAGATGTACGTGGACTGTGATGGAGATGCCTTGCTGTTCAGGGTGAAACAAAAGGGTGGTGCATGTCACATGGGCTACAGGAGCTGCTTCTACCGTCAACTGGAGGGGGATGAGTTGAAGACTACGGGGAAGAAGGTCTTTAATCCTGCGGAAGTCTATAAGTGATGGGAAACAGATTTTTTATTCAGTGGTTCGCAATCCTACTTCATGGGTGAGGATTTGACTGAGGGCGGGGTAGTTGAGACCTTAGTTAAGACTTCATGGCCTATGGTTGTTGCTTTTTTCTTGCATAGCACATTCAACCTGGCGGATGCCTTCTTTGTGGGCAAGATCAGCGCGAAAGCTCTTGCAGCTGTCAGCATAAGCTTCCCCCTATTGTTCCTTATTATCTCCCTGGGTTCTGGTATTGGGGTTGGCGTAACCTCTGTTGTCGCTCGTTTCATAGGGGCTAACGCCCAGAAGAGGGCGGATAATGCCTCAGAGCATGGTTTAATTGCTGCTTTTGTTCTTGGTTTATTTCTAAGTCTTGCAGGCATATTGGTTGCTCCCTTCCTTTTTGATTTAATGGGTGTCTCAGAATCCCTTAAAAGTATGGCCCTGGATTACATAAACATCCTGCTTGCTTTCGCTCCATTAACGCTTCTAAGCTTCGTCGGCAACAGCATACTAAGAGGTGAAGGTGACATGCTAACCCCTATGAAGGTGATGGGTTCAGCTGCTATATTAAATATCATACTGGATCCTTTACTAATTTTCTGGGTCGGGCTGGGGGTTCAGGGCGCTGCCCTGGCAACAGCACTTTCCAGGGTTTACGCCCTCATTTTCATATTGTATCACGTCCACTCAGGGAGGGCCTGGGTTAAGCTGGACTTCAGAAACTTCAGCTTCGATTTCGAATACATCAAACGTATATTTTCGGTTGGCATACCCTCCGCGCTCTCGAATATCAGCTTGAGTGTGGGGATGTTTATGTTGACTGTTATCGTGGGTTTTTTCGGGACAGATGCCCTGGCAGCCTTCGGTGTCGGCTTCAGATTAGACAGTCTTGCCATACTGCCTGGTTTGGGTGTGTCCATCGCTCTGGTCAGTATCGTGGGACAGAACATAGGTGCTGGTAAGGTGGAGAGGGCTAGGAGTTTTACCCTGAAGGCGGGAGTTATGTCCTCAGCTTTCATGACCTTGTTTGGGATTGTTTTTTATTTGTTTTCCTCGCAGATTATCTCAATATTTAATTCTGAGCCGTTGGTGGTTGAATACGGTGCATCAATGCTGAGGATTATACCGCTGAGCTATATGGCGATGGGCGTTGTCTTCTCTATAACCGGTGCTTTTTTGGGCTCTGGCAGGGCTTTTCTGGCCTTGTTGATTAACTGCTCCCGGAGCATATTGTTTGCTGTGCCCGCAGCATATTTATTGGCTGTTAAGTTCGGCTTCGGCCTGGATGGTGTATGGTGGGGTATGGTTATCGGTTCATTCGCCAGTGTTCTGGTATCGTTGGTGTTGTTCAGATACGCTCGCCTGGAAAAAAAGAAATAGACTCACCCTCCAACCAATCTATTGTCTGAAGCGGGCTATGACCTTCTGGGGGTTATAGTGGTATTCCCTGAACACAGGGAGTACCTGATCTCTTTCTCTTATCCCTTTTTTTGCCATCTGCTCGAGTATCTTAGCCCTGATGAATATCTCCTTGTTAAGCTCTTTTTTGCTGAGACCGCACCATTTGCATATATATTCTTTCAGGAGTATCGGGTATTCTGTTCTCTTTATCTTATCCGTCTTGTAGTTCCACTCATAGATTTCACCTATCTGGACTACATCACCCTCTATTCCAGTAATTTCCCCCACCTCCGTAACTCTTCGATACATCCCTTTTTCTTTGTCATAGTGCCTGTTTAACACAACCACGAGATGTAGGAGGGTGAGCATCCTCAGCGGAACATCCATTGGTTTGTTCACCAGACGGGTTACGGTTTCCTTGGAGTTGTTGCTGTGTATGGTTCCCATGGATCCGTTGAGTCCGATGTCCATTGCCACAAAAAGGGGTTCAGCTTCTCTGCCTCTGACCTCTCCTGTTATTATCCTATCGGGTCTCATCCTGAGGGTGTTCTCTACCAGAACCTCGAGGGTGACTTCCCCACCCTTATCCTCTTTGCCAAGGGACGGGATTCCTTCCAGAGGTACCCAGTTTTTGAGGAATTCGAAGTTCAACTCTAGTGTGTCCTCTACGGTCACCACCCTCTCGTGTTCGGGTATGAACATTGCCAGCGCGTTCAGGAGGGTGGTTTTCCCGGCGCCTGAGCCTCCTGCTACCAGAATGTTGCAGGGGTGCACTCCCATACCATCAACTGCTAGCCAGAGGAATGCTGATAGTTCAATGGAGATGGTTTTTTTCAGGATGAGGTCTATTATGGTGAAAGGTGATTTCATGAATTTTCGGATGGTGATGCTGGGACCGTAGGGTGCTGCTGGCGGAACCGAGATGTTTATCCTGCTTCCATCGATGAGGTGCCCGTCTAGTATCGGGTTTTCTGGACCTATATCTCTTTCCACGAAGTGGCTTGTTGCCTGTATGAACTCGTTTATACCGTTTCTGTTTTCGTATCTTACGTTTGTCTCGCACATCCCGTATTTACGGTGGAAGATGTATAGTGGGATGTTGATGCCGTTTATCATGATTTCTTCGAGCATGTCGTCTCTCATCAGGGGTCCTATCTTACCGTATCCGAAGAATAGATGGTCTATGATGCCGTTGACTAGGGAGTTTTCGTTTATTGTTTCTATTTTTTTGGTTTTTATTCTGTCTCTGATTAGTTCATTCAGGAATTTCTCTTTATCGTCTATGTTTCTTATGGAATCCAGTTGTTTCTGCACCAGCTTGTAGTCTGTTATGAATGCTTTGGGGTCGTCTAGTATTTCTTTTTCCTTCTGGTTCCAGTCCAACTCCTGCACCTGATATAATGGTATGTTGCTTTCTGCCTCGCTTGTTATTTTCACCCTCCCGTAGCTCTCCAGTTCCTGACTCATTTTTCAACAATTAAACTATCTACGCACACCTATAAATCCATTAAGCTATCTCAATCCGACAACCTTTTGAGATATGGGAAGTTTAGTCTCAGCAGGTCTTGGGTATCTGTGAGATGAATCCATTCACTGGCTTGAAGCCCTCTGGCAGTATATCCTGCATCTAGCATATCCTGTATAACTGAGGTTATCTCGTATTCACCTCTTTTTGATTTTTCCACTCTCCGGATAAAGCCTTCGCTTTCGGGCGGGAAAATATAAAGGGGTGCGCAGGCCATTGGAGATAAAAAATTCTTCCGGCAGGGTTTCTCTATAATTTTTTTTACCTCACCGTCCTCCAATAAAACAGTGCTGGATTCACTCATTGCATCAGGTGCTAGTTTCTTAAGGGCTAGGGTGATATCCTGCCCGTCTGTGAAATGAAACTTAAGGAACTCTTTGAGGTATTCTACGGGGTAAAGGCAGTCACATGCGGATACTAGATAGTCCCTACCCTGTAACTTCACCTGCCTGAGGGCGTGCGCTGAGCCCAGCTGCTTACCTTGGTAGACGAACTCTATCTCCAGGTTGCTTGTCAAACCATCTTCTTCAAGAAAAGAAACCAATAAATCGCCAAGAAATCCTACAACAATAATGAATGAGTCTATGCCTGCCTTAGACAGGCTTATTAGGTGTTGCTTAAGTAGCGGTCTACCATCAACCGGTAGCAGGGCCTTAGGCACCTCATCAGTTAAGGGTCTCAGCCTCCTGCCTCTACCTGCAGCCAGTATAACAGCGTCCATGTTTTTTTCAGGGGTTGTGTTTTTTGACCTTGATTCTCATGAAGTCCTCAGCCACGTAACTCTCAGTGAAAACCTCCCTAGCCTCCTGCTCCAGAATAGAGGGGTTAGTGTACCTCTGGCTTAGGTGTGTGAGATACAGTCTCTTCACGCCAGCTTCCCTGGCCACCTCAGCCGCCTGTCTGGCTGTGCAATGAGCCATCACCATTGTTTTATCTTCCTCGGAGTCACTGAAGGTGGAATCATGAATCAAAACATCCACTCCCCTGGCTGCTTCCCTGACGCCATCGCAGGCCCTCGTATCTCCTGTATAGACCACCTTCCTACCGGGAACTGGGTCGGATAAAACCATCTCTGGCGTAATCTTCCTGTCGTCAACCTTCACCTCGTGACCTTTTTGCAGCCTGGAAAACAAGCGGCCCTCCGGAACACCCAGGTTGAGGGCCTTCTTCTTAAGAAACTTTCTCTTGCTGTCTTCCTCGAACACATATCCTACTGAGTTGGATGTATGCTCTGTTCTGAAACAGGAAATCCTGAATCGGTCGCAGTCCAGGACCCATCCTGGGCTTATCTCGTTAACGGATAGGCTCATGTAGTCCATGGAGAAGCTCCCCAGCGACATCATGTGCTCCATGGTCTGCTTAAAGCCGGGTGGTCCGTAGAGGTTAAGTACTCTGCTGCGCTCCAGAAAATCCATGCTCTGAATAAGACCGGCTAAGCCCATGAAGTGGTCTGCATGCAGGTGTGTTATGAAAATATGGTCTATCCTCATGAAATTGATACCATCAATCCGCATCTGTCTCTGGCTTCCCTCACCGCAGTCGAAAAGATAATATTCGTTGAGGTACTCCAGCAAAACAGCAGGCAAACCTCGCTTTTCCGTGGGAACGGCACAACTAGTGCCTAAAAAAATAATCTCCATTAAATAGAATACACTTTCAGGCCTAAAAAACTATTTATTCTTGAAGCCGTAGATTTTCCCCAGTGCCTGCATCTTGGTGGCTGTATACGAAATAATCATGAACAGGATAGCCAGGAATACTGAATCAAGCAGGGACTTAAGGGATGGTTCGATGGAGATTCCAAAGTACTTAACTCCCACAACAAAAAGCCATACGGCATAGAGGAAACCCCAGCGTATAATCCACAGGAAGGTCTTGAACAAATCCTCAAGCAGGCCGACACTCAATCTCCTGATGCTCCCCCTGATCCAGATATACGACACGAAACACAGGCTTGCGATCAGGAAAAGCATCAAATAGTTCAGGTCGAGATAGGACACATCCATTGAAATCATTTTTTTTTTTATTTGCCGATTGATTGAGCCTCAATTATTTTATCGCATATGCTATATATCTTATCCAGAACCTTTAGATCATATCTCCGCTCAACGGATATAAAAACATATCTTAAACCCCAGAGCCGCATCCTGTTCCTCAGGAAGTCGCCGAAGGCCTTCACAGAGCCAAGGGAGTTATATATGAACAGGGCAGAGTAATCGTCAAGGAAAAGAAACTTATCTCCCTTGGGTAATATCCTCAGCCAACCCTCTATGGCGATAGCCATGTCAGATACCTGCTGTGGGGATAGATAAAGATATCTACCTATTCTCTTCGTTTCTTTATAGTCCTCGCCCGTAGCGTCTATAAAGAAAATCCTGTCTAATTTAATCCCATTTTTCATGAAGGAGGGGAGCATCTTTTTAACGGGCGTTCTCTGGCTGATGTATATGCCCTTAATCTTCTTCTTGTTGCATAGATTATCCAGTACCTGGAGCTTAGCTTCCTGATACTCTCTCCCTGAACCTGTTACCAGTATGATATGTCTGCTGGGCAGTTCTGAGAGATCTGCCTCAATTTTCCCTACATCAAGCATTTTCTCCTCTGAATTTATTTATAGCAGAGTATGATTAATATAATCTCCACAAAATGAGAGGTGTATGGTAACTTGGATTTAAATGCGCTTATCTGGGACATCGACGGCGTTCTGGTATATGTCGGCGACTCCTACAGGAAAGCTATTGTGGAAACAACCCAGTATTATTTCACGGAAATAGTGGGCTTAGAGCTTAATGATTACATCCTGTCTATAGAGGACACGCAGAAGTTCAAGATGGCTGGGGGGTTCAACAACGACTGGGAGATAACCTATGGGACGGTTTTATGTTTTCTGACAGGTATCATCTCAGAAATAGGTTCCAGAGGTAATTGTGTTAATTCGTTGAAAGACCTTTCAGTGTTGTGGAATGAATCCCAGGCTGGCCTGGATTTAGACCATGTTCTTAAGAGAACAGCACCTAAGGGTGGGGGGCTTGCAAATCTTCGCAGTGTTCTGGTTGAACTTTATGGTGGAAGTGAGGAGACTGCGGAGAAGTTCTGGCATACTGGCTTGATAAAGCAGTTATTCCAGGAAATGTATCTCGGGCGGGTTCTATTCAGAAAGAAATATGGTTTCAAGCCGGAGCACGTTAAAAGTAAGGGCTTTATCAGAAACGAAAAGCCCCTGGCCGGCTCAAAGCTCCTGAACCGGTTGTCGGAGAAATACATTATGGGGATTGCCTCGGGGCGAGAGCATTTCGAGATAGATGTTGTCCTCAAGATGCACGGATTCCATGAATTTTTTAATGAAGGATTTATTGTGGGAAGCGATGATTTCCCCTCAGGGAAGCCGGATCCGTCACAGCTTCTGCAGTGTAGGAAACAGATTGAGAAGGTGAGGGGTTTTATCGGGGGGGCAAATATTGCCTACGTGGGCGACGTTCCTGATGACATAATAGCTGCCAGAAGAGCAGGATTTCGTTCTATAGGGGTCACTGTATCAGTAAGGGACGATTCAGGGAAAAAAAGGCTGAACAAGAAGTTTATTGATCTGGGAGCTGATCTTGTGGTGGATGAGCTGGCTGAGCTGGAGGAGTTTATTTGAAGCCGAATATTTCACTAAACTCCTTCATCTTCACGGATATGTAAGACATTATCAGGAAAAGCAGGGATATGAACACCGCGAAAGATGAGATAATGCTGGAACGTTCCATCTCTATAAAATTAACCTGCAGGATAAACAACCAGATGGCGCAGAGAAACCCCCATTTAACAATCCATAGTATGTAGTTGAACAGCTCCTTCATGTGTCCCTTGGTGAGCTTTTTTATGCTTTGTTTCATCCAGATATATGAGATGAAACACATTGACGCTATAATGTAGAGAACAATGTATTCTACAGCCATGTATTGTCCTACAACCTCCATCATAGGTTTATCCTCCTGTCGCAGAACTGGGATATGTCATCAAGCATCTCCGGGTTGCTTTCTTTTTCCAGTGACATCAACATCCCGTTCAAACCCCATTGTCTCATCTTTCCTATGATGAAATGTGAGAATTTTGTCACGGTTCCCACAGAGTTATATATGAACAGGGTCGATAATGAATCAAGGAAAAGGAATTTATCACCTTCAGGCAGGTTCCTGACCCACTGGTCGATTAAAACAGCCACGTCGGTTAAGTTTTCAGGTGAGGTAAATAGGCATCTTGCTGTCCTGAATGGGGTGTCTCCGAGTAGTATGGATATGCAGTCAACAAAGAATATGTTATCGGTTTCTATGCCGTTTCCCTTCAGTATCTTTAGGCTGGACCTGTATGGTCTGTTGATGCTCACATAAATGCCTTGCAGGCCTTTATTATTGCATAGGAACTTGAGGATTTGTAGATTCACCCTCAGGTAATCGTTTGCATTCACTGTTATAAGAGTTATGTACTCCTTGGGCAGTTTATCAAGTTCCTCAAAAACCTTACTTGAGATTTTTGATTTATCCATTTCCATAATCTATTATTTTTCTCATAGTATATATGCTTTTTTCTATTCTCTTAATAGAGCTAACATGGCTGATGCTGTGTTCATCTCAAGTTGCTGGATTTCAAATCCGGATTTACGAGCTGCCTTCTGCGCAATAAAAGAGCCGCTACCACAGGTGAATGCTTTATTGAGCCCCCACCTTCCGGCTGTATTTTCTATGCACCCTCCGATCAAATCCAACTGTTTGTCTCTTAGATGTTGGGCAATATCAACTATATTTTCATCATCCAGCATTAATGTGTCCGCGCAGACAATTCTGGCAATTCTCGCCATGCATTCCTTGATGCTCTTATCTCTTCCATCGGGTGTGTCGCATATGTAATCTTTTTCCTTTATATCTCCAAGTATTCTGTAAATGTCTGCTGTTGAGGCGAAAAACTCGGAGGAGACCCTGGTTTGCATCCCCCTAACTGGCACGGAATCTGCTATTGTTGCCAGATTAGTTCTCAGGGCTCCGCTATACACTAGTTCACAGCTCTGGAGCCTTTTCAGGTCGGTTCTACCCTCTGAAGCGATTAATCCATTCTTGAATGGTATGATGTCTGTGGTGGTGCTTCCCACATCAACTAACATCCCTGAACCATATCTTTTTGCAGCGTATTGGCTGATTGCAACCCAGTTAGCTGATGCAACCTTCATATAATCTTCTCTCGCCTCATGTGGGGGTATGAACAAACCCTGCGTGGACAAGACAAGAATTCTTCCTTCAAAGCATCCCTCTAGTGAGTCCAGTATAAAATTAACTCCCTCCTGCTTGTTGCTGAAAGCATCTGACAACTCTGCTGTCATGCTCAAAGCAACCTTCTCTGGTTTAAATTCTTTAACAACCTTGCCTAAGAAAAGCCGTAGCTCATTTTTTCTCTTCCAGATTGGGAAATAACAGGAACCCTGAATCAAACCATCCACTCCCAAAAAAGCAGTTTTTATGTTGGCTCCACCAATATCCAGACCCAGAACTCTCATTTTTTTATTATATGTCCTTATGTAAAAAGGATACCCCCTCCTCTGTCAGATTGAACTCCACCATGCTCTTGAATTCAGGTCTCTTGGGGAGTTTTCCTTTATATGCCTCAAGTGAGGATGCTGCTACATTAAAGTCGGCTGCCTGCTCCAAAGCTGCCATGGAGGTAGTGACTCTCGGGTTGATTTCTATGATATACGGTTCATCTGACAACACCATATCCACTCCTACGCAGCCCTTAAGTCCCTTGATGCTGTTCACTGCCTTCTCCGCTAAAACAAAGGCATCATCTCTGAGGGGATGGCTTAAGGGAGCAAATCCTCCACTGTAACCTAAAAGATTTCCTGTCCTGATTATGTGTTGCTTGTTCAGGCAGATGGCCTTAGAGTTCCTGCCGTCAGAGAATACGCTCACGCTGGCATCCACACCCCTGATATACTCCTGGTTTATGGATTCACTACCGGCTAC
>JAYEGX010000006.1:0-6067 GCA_034659295.1 Candidatus Altarchaeota archaeon
TGGGTAGAATACAATCAAACGCAGAAATCCTGTCTGTTGCAATAATCAATAATCTGTCACCAAGGATATAAATATCCCTCACCTTCCCCCTTGAATAAAGCTTCAGCGGCAGATTAGTTTCCAGAAGCATCTCTACCCCCCCTATATTAATTATGCAAATGTACTATTAAACCAGTAGATAAACAACTGCAAATCATATGTCTATTGCTTTCCCGTTGGTGAGCAAATGCACGCTTTCACCTAGCTCATATCCTTCCCCTGTAGCCAACTCAGCATAACTCCCCCGCATCATCATATTTCCGTGACAGGGTATTACGTGCTCCGGCTTCAATAGATTCATCATGTAGCGATGATCTTCCCTGGCTGAGTGACCTGAAACATGAATCCCATCAAAGACCCTGACCCCATACCGCCTCAGCTTGGTTTCCAGTATATACCTGCTTGCCACGTTCAGGGGTGTGGGGATGACGTTAGCGCAGAAGATAAGGGAGTCGCCCTTGCGGAACCTGAAAGGCAGTCTGCCATCTATCATCCTGGACAAAACGGAATCCGGCTCCCCCTGATGTCCTGTAACAATAAGGAAGTAATCCTCCCTCCTACCTCTATCTATCTCTCCCAGCATGTTCCTTGAGGCCTTAGCAGATGAACAAACCCTTGTCTCAGCGGGTAAATCTATTAAGTCGAATTTTTTCGCTAAACTGGTGTTTTTGGATAGGGACCTGCCCAGTATTACAGGAGTTCTATCCTTTTTTTCTACCTCATCTAGGATAGACTGTATCCTCTCCACATGTGAGGAGAATGTTGTGCTCACTATTAGCCCATCGTCTATGAACTCCACCACATCCTTGAGTTTATTTCTTACCACAGACTCGGAGGGGGTTTTGCCCAGCTCCTGCACCCTCGTTGATTCTATGATTAATGCCTTCACATGGCCTTTACCAAGCTGCCTTAGCCGTTTATAGTCGGGTCTGGCAATCAGGGAGTGATTATCCAGGCGGAAGTCGCTGGCGTAGATCACATCCCCCTCCGGCGTGTGCAAAACCACTACGGAGGCGTATGGAATGGAATGGGTTATTTCAACCAATTCCACGGTAAAATTTTTGCCAAGCTCATGTTCCTGGCGATAATCCAGGGGCCTGTAGTTCCCCTGACGGTATTCACTTTTTATTATTTCTGTGGTATATGGGGTTGATATTATCGGAGTTTTCGGCTTGTGTATGGGTATGGCCCCAAAGTGGTCCAGGTGTCCATGGGATACTACCTGTGCTTTCACGTTATCTAACCTGTTCGGTTGGGTGAGTATGTCCATGTCTATGAGTTCCTGGATTGGTCTCTTCTTTAACTGGTTTGTGTCTTCGTCATATATCTGGAGTGTGTCAAGTCGTATACCATTGTCTAATGCTATTGTCTCATCAGCTATGGAAACACCACTCATGTTCCTTCCAACGGCTTTGTATCCGCCAACTGCTGTTATTTTCATCTTCAGTACTTACTTATTTGACCCTAATCATATTAATCTATCGATGAATAAGAGACTTTTTATAGCAATACCCTTGCCTTACAGGTTTCACGAGACCGTGGCGGATTTGCAGGATAGGATAAACGGCTTCGGGAAACTGAAACCTGTTAAGCCCGAAAACGTCCACCTCACATTGAAGTTTCTGGGTAACGTAAAGGGAGAGAGGATCCAGGAGATAGAGGATAGACTTTCTTTTATCAGGGAAATTCATTCATTTAATATCTCCGTTTGTGGTCTGGGGGCTTTCCCAAAAAACAAGAGTCCAAGAGTTATTTGGGTGGGCGTAGGAGACGGTTTTGATGAGATAAAGAATCTGCAGGGAAAAATTGATTCCTCACTGGAGGGTGCTGGCTTCGATAGAGACATGAGATTCCACCCACACTATACATTAGCAAGGGTAAAGTTCCTGAACAATAAAGCAGGGTTGATGGATTTCATTAGGGGGAAACGTTTACTGGCGTTCGGGGAGCATAGCGTTGAAAGGGTTGTGTTGATGGAGAGCAGGCTAGCACCTAAGGGTTCTGAATACTCGGTTGTCAGGGAATTCCGCCTCAAAAGATAGGTTCATTTAGCACTATTTATTCCTTAGAGGCTAATAATTCTAAAATGAGAACAGCTTCCGTTGAAAGAAAAACAGAGGAGACAGAGATAAAGCTTGATCTGAATCTCGACGGTAAAGGAGAATCGGATATATCATCTCCCCTGAAGTTCCTGAATCATATGCTTAAGAGTTTCTCTAAGCACTCAGGCTTTGATTTAAGAGTTGAAGCGAACGGGGATGTTGAAGTGGAAGACCACCACCTTGTGGAGGACTTGGGCATCTGTATCGGCGAGTCCTTGGATAAGGCCTTAGGAGATAAGTGCGGTATTGAGAGGATAGCTCACTCTCTTGTCCCCATGGATGATTCAATAGCTACGGTTGCGGTTGATTTAGGTGGAAGACCCTATTCTCTGGTGGAGATAAAATTCTCTGAGTTTAAGGACGCTAAACTGGGTGATGTCTCCAAGGAGAACATACCGCACTTTTTTGAGTCCCTGGCTTTGAACGGTAAACTTAATTTATATCTTAAGGTGGAGGGCGCCAACGACCACCACAGGGTGGAGGCCTGCTTCAAGGCCCTGGCAAGAGCTCTCCGTGATGCTTCCAGAGTATCCGGGGATGGTATTCCATCAACCAAGGGGGTGATATAGGAAATGGAATACATAGACTTAGAGCATAATCCAAGGGATGAAGTTATCTGCAGGTTTTATGTGGAGCCAAATGATATGTCATTGGAGGATGCCTGCAGCCATATAGCAGGTGAGTCCTCGATTGGCACATGGACTGAGCTCTCAACCATGAAGCCTGAAATCGCAGGGAAACTTAAGCCCCACGTTTATTTTTTGGACCATGAGTCTGGGATGGTGGACATATCTTATCCAGTGGAGTTGTTTGAGCCGGGCAACATGCCCCAGATACTGTCCAGCATCGCGGGAAACATATATGGGATGAAGGCTATAGAAAATCTCAGGCTCGTGGATTTTTCTTTCCCCAGGTCCCTGGCTGAATCATTTATGGGACCCAGGCATGGCATAGAGGGTGTGAGGGAGATTTTAGGGGTGGGAGATAGGCCTCTGGTTGGTACGATTGTGAAACCGAAGGTGGGGTTGTCTTCCAGGGAGCACTCTGAGGTAGCACATAAATCATGGGTTGGGGGTTGTGATATCGTAAAAGATGATGAGAACCTTACCAGCCAGGAATTCAATCCCTTTCAGGACCGGATTATTGCAACCCTTGAAGCCCGGGATGCTGCGCAGGGGGAAACAGGAGAGAAAAAGATTTACATGCCTAATGTTACCGCTGAGTCTAATGAGATGGTTGAGAGGGCTGAGTTCGTTAAGGGCCAGGGTGGGAGGTATGTTATGGTGGATATTGTAACCTCTGGTTTCTCTGCTGTGCAGACTCTGCGGGGCCTGGATTCTGATTTGGTCTTACACGCTCACAGGGCTATGCACGCCGCCTTAACCAGGAACAAGAGACATGGCCTTTCCATGAAAGCCCTGGCCAGGATGGCTCGTTTTGTTGGAGTGGATCAGCTGCATATAGGCACTGTTGTGGGCAAGATGGAGGGTGGCAGAGAAGAGGTTGTGGATATAAAAAAGGCGATTACAGAGGATTTGTATGACATCAAGCCGGTCTTCCCGGTATGCTCGGGTGGATTGCATCCGGGTTCTATTCCTGAGCTGGTTTCGATTCTTGGCCGGGATATTATCATCCAGGCTGGTGGGGGAGTCCACGGCCACCCTGATGGAACAAAAGCGGGCGCTCAAGCAATGAGGCAGTCTCTTGATGCGGTAATGCAGGGTGTATCTCTTCAGGAATACTCTTTGAGCCATTCGGAGCTGAGCAGGGCCTTGGATAAGTGGGTTGCCTAGCTAATTTATTTTTTTTTCTTTCGCTTGTCCCGGTAGTACATGAGGGGGTGTTTGATGTTGCATTCGCTGACACATAATCCGTAGCCTTTTATTCTTGCGCATGTGGGGCAGGAGTATTTGGTGGGGCTTTTCTTCCCGGAGAGGAACTCTATCTGGTATCGGGATTTCTCTTCGTTGTAGCCGGGGTATCGTGAGAATATTTCCAGGACGTTATCTGTTTTTAGGCCGAGATCCAGAAGGCAGGTAGCTAATACGAACATGCTGTTGTGGGAGACGCTCCCCCCCTCCATGGAGGCTATTATCTGTTTGATACACGGCGGCAGCGCTTCCATATCCAGTTCCTTCATGCTTATCTCCAGGGGTCTGCCCGAGTATTTGTTGTTGATTAGGTTAGCTGTTTCCCTGAATTCATGGGGTGTTTTTAAGACATCGATTGGTGAGAGTATCTTATTCATTATTGACTCCCGCATTATCGTCAACTCCTGCACCTTGTTTATTTCGATGAATCCGTTATGCATTCTCCGGTTCATAAGCTTCCATTCGGGTTTTATTTTAGCGAGGTCTTGGGCTAACCGCACGTAGCTGGTGTAGTGTATCTTGTTTTCTTTTGTTTCCAGCCCCAGGTCTTTTTTTATTTTTTCGAGGGTGGTTTCGTCTTCCCGGGTTAGGAACCTGTGGGCTTGGCGTGCTTCAGCTCGAGCGTATCTTCTTATGATGCTCTTGTTTCTTGTGAGGTTCACAAGTAGTCGGGCTACTACAAAACCTAGTATGGTGAGTTCCTGGCTTATCTCATCTCCCACATCAATTGATAATCTGCCTTCAAGGGCTTCATGAACTCTGTTTCGCCCCATCTCAAAGCTGCTGCTGTATACCGGGTGCTCCTGCATCTGCGCTATGCTCATTCCAAGTGATGAAACATATTTTTTGCTTTCATCCAGGAAGGGGTATTTCGCCAGAAGCGTCAGGTCGAAATCAGCCATAATAAGATATTATCTACGAGAGAGATAAAAAAGGTTTTCCCTTACTCAAAGAAAGGGCTTGCAGGAAGAGGGATTCGAACCCGACGTCAAGCTTAAAGAAAAGCTTGAGCAAAAACAATACTATTCCTACAAAGTAAATGCTTTCTTTTTCGTCAACGTTTTTCTTTCACGAAAGAAAAAGGTTGCGGGGGGAGGGATTCGAACCTCCGTCAGGCTTTAGAAAAGCTTGGGCAAGAATAATTTGGGTTGTGTGGATGTTCTTTCAGTAGCTGTTCAGTGTATTATTTGCCTTATTTTTTCCATGAATTCCTCGGAGAATTTTATCAGTTCTCGGGCTTCCTCTTCTGATGGATAGTATCCGACGTCATATTGTGTGCTGTGTCTTGAGGTTCTGCATCCATCAAGCATTCTTATCATATCTTTCGGTATTCCTTCACTGTATTTTTCCTCCAGGTATCTTGCCACGCACGCGTGGCTTTTCTCCCTGTATCCGTCCTTGAATAGTAGACTCCTGGCAGCATTAAATATTGATAGATAGGATACGATAACCACGGTGTTATATCTGCCTTCACGCAGGTTTCCCTTCGCTTCCTTTAGGAGTTCTTCTGCCTTTTTCAGACTCTGAATCGCCTTCTCATTGGATGGTGTGATTCTCCTGATAAGGCCTTTTTTAATGCACTTGTCTAAGTCAATCAACGGGTTCACCCCATAATGTTATCGAGTTCACAAGCGCGTAATAGAATACTTTGTCAGAGTTCTTTAATCTCTTCAGTTTATCAGGGGTTAAAACAAGCAGGCTGACGTCTACCTTGAGGCGTTCCCTTATCACACCCCCCTGGTTTGCTAGCAGTCTTCTCTCAGGTGGTTCATCTATTTTTATCCAGAGGTCTAGGTCGCTGTCGTCGTAGTTCATTCCATTTGACCAGCTGCCGTACACACCAACCCCGTTTATCCCAGGGATGTTTCTTGTTATTGCTGGGATCGTATCCTCAATGGTTTTTATGTTTATCAGTATTTTCAGGGCTTTCACTAGGGGGTTGTTTAGGTCCACTTTACCTGCTGTGATTATTTCCTCTTTTTTGAGGATTTTTATAAAGCGAGAGACGTGTCCCGGGCTTAGGTTTAATTCTTTTGCGGTTTTTCTCACGCTTAG
>JAYEGX010000007.1:0-6026 GCA_034659295.1 Candidatus Altarchaeota archaeon
AGTTCGCTGCACTACTACAGGATCTGGGACTAAAGAAGGGAGACCGGGTAACAGTACATCTACCTATGGTTCCTGAGCTTCCGATAACCATGCTGGCGTGCGCTAGACTGGGAATCATCCATTCAGTGGTGTTCGGAGGATTCAGCGGCAAAGCAGCCGGTGAGAGAATAGAGGACTCGAAAAGCGACATCCTTATAACAATGGATTCGTATTATCGAGCCGGAACCCTGCTGGATCACAAGAAAAAAGCCGACGAAGCAGTTGAACATGCTAAGGAAGACGGACATGATGTCAAAAAGGTTCTGGTGTGGCAGCGTTATACTGGGAAATACTCAGCTAAAACTCCCATGGTTGATGGCAGAGACGAGTTTGTGAACGACATGCTAAAAAAATACCGTGGAGCCAGAGTTGATCCGGTGAAGATGCCTGCTGAAGACCCGCTTTTCCTGATGTACACAAGCGGGACAACAGGTAAGCCCAAGGGATGCCAGCACAGCACGGGAGGATATCTCTCTTATGTAACCGGCACATCAAAGTATATCCAGGATATTCATCCAGAGGATGTATACTGGTGTATGGCTGACATTGGCTGGATTACAGGGCACTCGTATATCGTGTACGGTCCACTGGCATTGGGTGCGTCTACTGTTATATATGAGGGTGCACCAACCTATCCAGATGCTGGACGACCCTGGAGGATTGCTGAAGAGCTTGATGTGAACATATTCCATACCTCCCCGACAGCTATCAGGGCTTTAAGAAAGGTTGGCCCGGATGAACCAGCTAAATACAACTACAAGTTTAAGCATATGACTACTGTGGGTGAGCCAATCGAGCCGGCGGTCTGGAGATGGTATTATAATGTTGTTGGAAAAGGCAAGGCTGTGATAGTTGACACATGGTGGCAGACCGAGACAGGTGGTTTCCTTTGCAGCACACTTCCCGCAATAGATCCAATGAAGGCGGGAAGCGCAGGTCCTGGAGTGCCAGGCATACATCCCGTAATCTATGACGACGAGGGTAATGAAATCAAGTCAGGGGAGAGGAAAGCAGGCAACTTCTGCATCAGAAACCCTTGGCCTGGAGCATTTCAGACGATATGGGGTAACCGCGAAAGGTATGTCGACACATACTACAAGAGATACTGTAAGGACAAGAACAGTAAGGACTGGCGTGATTGGCCGTATCTGGCTGGTGATGCTGCTCTGCTTGCGGAGGATGGATATTTCAGGATCCTGGGCCGGCTTGATGACGTAATTAATGTAGCAGGTCACCGTCTGGGAACCAAGGAAATAGAATCTGCGTCTCTTGTTGTTGATGAGATAGCTGAGGCAGCTGTTGTACCTGTGAAAGACGAGATAAAAGGGATGGTACCTGATGTATACGTCTCTTTGAAACCGGGTATTGAATCCAGTGAGGAGATATCTGTTAAGGTTTCAGATACGATCTGTGATGAGATCGGTAAAATCGCAAGACCGAAGAATGTCTGGATTGTGCCTGACATGCCAAAGACCAGGTCAGGTAAAATCATGAGACGGGTGCTTGCAGCTATCTCAAACCACAAGGACACAGGTGATGTGACAACCCTCAGCAACCCTGAGATAGTGAAACAGATCCAGGATATGGAACGGGGGAAGTAAACATCCCCTATCTTCTTTCTTTTTTCTTTCTTTTTTTTTGTTTTGTTTCTATAGATTATAGCCATGGTTTCGAAGTTTCCTGTGCTGCAGGTTGCACTTGATTTCATCAACCTGAAGAGAGCTATTAAGGCAGCTGAGGAGTCTGTTGAAGGTGGAGTTGACTGGATTGAGGCGGGAACTCCTCTGATAAAGAGCGAGGGACTTGATTCGGTAAGGGAGTTGAGGAAGAGATTCCCTGATAAAAAAATCATAGCCGATATGAAGGTTATGGACACCGGCAGGTTTGAGGTAGAGGCTGCCTCGAAGGCGGGAGCTGATGTTGTGGTGGTCTTGGGTGTTACAGATGACTCAACGGTGAGGGAGGCTGTTAAAGCCGGTAGGAACTATGGTTGCGAGGTTATGGCTGACTTGATGAATGCCCCGGATTTGGAAAAGCGGGCGTTGGAGCTGGATTCTATGGGGGTTGATTACATCTGTGTGCATGTTAGCATAGATCAGCAGATGTCTGGAGTAAATCCCTTAAAGGAACTATCAAAGATAGCTGGTAAAACAAAGGCGCACCTGGCTATAGCGGGTGGGATAAACTCGGAGATGGCAGCTGATGCCATAAAGAACGGAGCCTCTGTTGTTATAGTGGGTGGTGCCATAACCAAGGCAGGAGATGCTAGAAAAGCAACCCAGGATATAAAGAATGCGATGGGTGGAAAGAAACGTGTTAGAAGTGAGTTGTTCAAGAAATACACTGAACCGGGGAAAATTTTTGGGAGGGTTTCCACAGCAAATATAAGCGATGCCTTGCATAGGGGTGGATACATGCAGGGTATCAGGTTATTATCAGGTTCCCGGTTTATGGGCACTGCTGTTACGGTAAAAACATATCCTGGGGACTGGGCTAAACCTGTGGAGGCGATAGATGAGGCAGGTGAAGGTGATGTTATTGTCATTGATGCCGGAGCCACCACCAAGGCTGTGTGGGGGGAGCTTGCCTCTGAAAGCTGTGTCCAAAAAAAGATTGCTGCGGTGGTCATTGACGGGGCTGTGAGAGATATTGGGGCGATCAGGAAGCTGGGGTTTCCTGTGTGTGCCCGGGAGGTGAAACCTGCTGCGGGTGAACCGAAGGGTATGGGTGAGCTCAACATCCAGGTATCCTGCGGTGGTTTAACGGTTAAACCAGGTGACTGGGTTATCGGAGACTCGGATGGTGTTGTTGTTGTTTTAGCAGATAATGCGGTTGAGATAGCTAACAGGGCCCTAGACGTATACGAGAAAGAAAATCGGGTGAGGGGCGAGATAAAAAAGGGTTCCACTCTCTCTCGGGTCTTGGAAATAAGAAGATGGGAGAAGATGAAATAATGCAGTTTGTTGGTCTAGTCCTGGGATGAGAGAAATCACTCAGGTGACTGTGATTGCTCCAGCTGGACATGAGCTCTCACATGTCTTGCAGAGTGTGCAGTCTTCTATGTTGCCGTTGGTTACGGCTTTATCCTCTTCCATCTCGAACACTCCTACCGGGCAACTGTTCACGCATACGCCGCAACCGATGCACGATTCCTTGTTTATTTCTATATCCACCATTTTATATACCTCTGTTTATAATGATTAATCATTACAATTTGTTCTTTAAATATTCCCTCAAAATACTTGATAACAATGAGCTTCGAAATAAAAAACACCAGGGCAAGAGAGGTTTTGGATTCAAGAGGCAATCCAACCGTGGAAGTGGAACTCTCAACAGATAACTCAACGGTTAGAGCAACAATACCCTCGGGGGCTAGTACCGGAATTCACGAAGCCCTGGAGTTAAGAGATGGAAACAGCAGATTCCACGGCAGGGGCGTTAGAAAAGCAGTAGAAAACGTGAACAACAAAATAGCTAAAAAGATAAAAGGCATGGACACCCGCAAGCAGGAGGAAGTCGACAATTTGATGATCGAACTAGACGGCACGGGAAATAAATCAAATCTAGGGGCTAACGCAATCCTAGGGGTTAGTATGTGCCTTCCCAGAGCTTCTGCTATGGAGATGGGAATACCCTTATATGAGCGTATAGGGCAGCTGGCTTCAAATAAAAAATTCATACTACCCACACCCTCCATGAACGTGATAAACGGGGGCGAGCATGCTGGAAATAAGCTTGATATACAGGAATACATGATAATGCCCACAGGAGCCGTGAACTTCATGGATGCGGTCAGGATATGCTCTGAAATATACATCGAGCTGAAATCCATACTCCTGGATAGGTACGGGAAAAACGCCATTAATGTGGGGGATGAGGGAGGGTTTGCCCCACCCCTCCAAAAACCAGAGGAGCCGCTGGAGCTGATACTTCAGGCTACGGAGGAGTTAGGTTACTCGGGGAAGGTCGAGCTGGCCTTGGATGCTGCAGCATCAGAGTTCTACCAGAACGGTAAATATCAGATAGGGGGGGAGGAACTAAATGGCGCAGATCTGGGAACACTCTACGAGGAAATGATTAAGAAATACCCCATTGCTTCAC
Organism: Candidatus Altarchaeota archaeon; assembly: GCA_034659295.1. GTDB lineage: Archaea > Altiarchaeota > Altiarchaeia > IMC4 > QMZM01 > EX4484-2. Next base: position 4,141 of record JAYEGX010000007.1, read on the forward strand.
TGGAGGATCCATTCGCGCAGGATGACTGGTACTCATGGATTCGTTTCACATCCTATTTCAGCGACAGCGTCCAGATTGTTGGGGATGATCTGTTGGTGACCAACGTGGACCGCATAAAACAAGCCCTAGAAAAAGTGGCATGTAATGCTCTCCTGTTAAAAATTAACCAGATTGGGTCCTTAACGGAGAGCATCAGAGCCCAAAAGCTTGCTTCAGGAAACGGCTGGAATACCATGGTATCTCATAGGAGCGGGGAAACAGAGGACTCCTTCATAGCGGACCTTGTGGTTGCTTTAGGTACTGGCCAGATAAAATCAGGTGCACCCTGCAGGTCTGAGAGAAACGCTAAATACAACCAGCTCATAAGAATAGAGGAACACCTTGGATTACGAGCAGGATATTATGGCAGGATATGAACTATCTTTTTCTCTTTCTTTTCATCCTCTGCTTTCTATGTATCTCCTGCATCTTTATAAGATATGGTTGGGGCTCAGCCTGTGATACAAACTCCTCAAGTTCTGCATCAAATTTTTCTATACCCTGTCTCTTCAAAATCTCTCTGGTGAGAATCCAGTAGATCAGGGCAAGAGAGTTCTTTCCCTTATTGTTTGATGGTATGATATAGTCTATGTTCCTGATTCTGGTATTTGTATCGCATATAGCTACCACCGGAATGCCCATGGTTGCAGCCTCCTTTATGGCCTGCTGGTCGCTTGAGGGATCTGTTACAATCAAAAGTTTCGGCTCCATGTATGACTGGATGTTTGGGTTAGTGAGCGTTCCTGAAATAAACCTTGAGGTTACTGCCTTGACTCCTGTGTACTGTGAAAACTTCTTTATAGACTTCCGTCCATAAACGCGGTTGGATATAACCAACACATCCTCTGGATTGTATCTTGAGATAAACTCTGATGCAATCCTGATCCTCTCATCTATCTTTCTCACATCAAATACAGACAGCTTGTTTTGTCTGGTCTTGTACACGAATTCCTCCATGTCAGCCATCTTGTATTTCAAGCCAACATGCACTCCGTTAGACAGATAGTCATCTAATGGAACCAGCAGTTCATCTTCTCCGTCCTGTGTTGCTTCGTCACTCATTTTCTTTTAACTGTTATGGGCAGAATTTTCTTCTCAAGCTCTAATTTAGCAATGTCTATGGGTCTTCTCATGTCTCCTGGAAGTTTCATTAATATGGGCGCGCCCATTTTTATCTGAAGCGCTCTCGCTCCAATAAGTCGTGCTTTCTCGTATCGGGTATATTCAATCTCAGCCATTTTCAAAATTTTTTGTATTTCATTATCTCATCAATAGATTCTGAATGGGATATGAACATTCTCCGACAGCAGTATCTTGTATGCCCCAGCGAATCAAGGACGTCTTTGGGGTTCTCACCCTTCCCTACTCTTTCGGAGTATTTCTCCCAGTCCTGTGCTATGGGTTTGCCACAGCTAAAACATCTGATTGGTATAATCATTTTATTAACCTTTACCTGTATGATTTCTGTCTCTTATGTCTTGGGCCTTTCCTGCTTTGCGAGGGCTTGTGTGGCTCTGTTTGTCTGTGATCTCCTGCAATAATAGTCCTGTCGTATTCCAGGTAAGCGTTATGGAGTTTCTCGTCTTTACTCCACTCAACCAGGCCCTTGGCTATGGATGATATTATGGCATCCATCTGTCCCATGAATCCACCACCCTCTACTTTTACCTTGATGTCTATCTTATCCATGTTAATGTAGCCTGATGCTATAACAAGCACCTCGTTGATTTTCATCCTCACAATCTGTGTTCCATAGGTTTCTAATGAAACAGAGTTTATTTTGATCTTACCCTTTCCTTTACTGATCGATGCCCTTGCAATAGCTGTTTTCCTTTTCCCTGATGTGT
>JAYEGX010000008.1:0-5928 GCA_034659295.1 Candidatus Altarchaeota archaeon
TCCGGCTTCGGTTTATCGAGTTACTGGATTATGCCTTATGTCTTCAACCAAAGCGGTGTTTATCTGGTTGACTTAATTGGTTACGGGTTTGTTCAATACGATTCACAGGAGGTTCATGTGCGGGGCAAAGAGATTTTTGTTCTACCCACGCTACCTGCTATAAGCGAGGAGGTGATTCGAAGCCTGCTGATCCCACTACTGGTGTTGGTTGCGGTGGTGCTCTATTTTGCGGGCAGGAGACGTAATGTTGTTGTTGACGGGTATGGCTTGAAGGATCTGGTTGATTCGGGCAGGATTAAGAATTATGATAGGATATACACTACTTATGAGGTTGCAAGCCGGTTTCCACAGGTTGATAACCTGGAGGTTGAGGAGTTATCGGGGGTTGAGGTTGATCGGGCGGAGGATCTGGTTGACGGATTTGATGTATCGCTGGAGGAGGCGAGGTTGTTGATTCTCTGTATTAAGTTGAGGGCGAAATCTTTTTTTGTTAGAGATGATTTTCCGGAGGAGGTTGATAGCTTGGTTAAGGGTGTTAGGGTTGAGAGGGTGGGTGGTGGTGGGAGGGATTATGTGAAGGTCAGTGATGAGGTCTCTGATAAAGGAGACAGGGGATTAAGGCATGAGAGAAAGAAAAAACAGGCGGGGGAGGTTGATGGTGAAGGGAAGAGAAAACAGAGGCAATAGTGAAGCATGGGGTGGACAGAACAGAATCCCGGTAGATGATTTAGTCTTTTTAAGTCCTGTATCTAATATTCATACTTATTTATTAGTTGGTTGATTAAACAAAAATGAAAAAGCTGGTGGTGTTATGTTTTTTAGTACTCTTGTTTTCTTCTCACGCGTATGCCCGGTACATCACGGACATTGAAACAGACCCTGATGAAATAGACCCCGGTGATAGCTTTGCTGTTATTGTGGAATTGAAAAGCACCAACTGGGCTAAAACCGTCAACTTCTACATGGATGGCGTCCTATTCGACTCCAGAAATCTGGGAAGCGATGAAAAAAAAGCAGAGAGTATTGAATGGGACACGGGTGATAAGGAAACGGAATGCGGACCTCATCAGCTAACAATCCAGATAACAAGAAGAACAGGGGATCTAGTAGAAAACGAGACCATGGAAATAGATGTGGGTAACGTGCCATCGCTTGAATTCTACCCGGATAAACCAAACCCCGATAAACCGATTACGCTAAAATTCAAAGATAAAAAAACAGGTGCGGGCATAACAAACGCTGACATCAAAATCACCAAACTAAGGGATATTGAGGATATAGAGTATACTGGTAGCACAAACGCCCAGGGTGAGATGTCTTTCACCACAAGCAAGCTGGGTGAATACAGGATGGAGATGGAATCCAGAGAACATTGCATATCCAGAAACTTCTGGGTTAAAAAGAATATGATAACAGACGGACCCCACCCGGAGAAGCCGGTAGTTGGGAGCTTAATAAGCTTTGCTGTGCCATCGGGTGTGGGTGTGAAGGCAGCAGACCACACAGGCAGGATAGTCAAAACAGCGTCTACCAGCATAACAGGGGGGGTTAATTTCACACTAAATCAGGCAGATAACTATACTGTGATTATTGGAGAGATAAGCACGGAGTACTGGGGGAAGAATGTAAGCTTCGCCGTATACGATAAACTCACTCCTGAAATAGAGGTTTCCCCGGACAAAGCAGTGGTTAACTCACCTATCAGATTACATGTTTCAGTACCGGGGCAGCCCCTTGATCCTATCGGAGGGTTGGAGGTTGAGGTGAAAAAACCAACCGGGGAGAAAAGCACTTATATAGCAGACGAGGATGGTTTTGTGGAATTCACCCCGCTCATAGTTGGAGAGTATATTGTAAAGATTGAACGAGAGGATTTGAGGACCGTGACCAAGAGTATCAATGCCTTAAACGCCTTTAATGTGGATTTGGTGGGTGGGGAGTTCATGGTAAATGAAAGGATTGATGTTGTAGTGAAAGACCAGGGTAATGTTTTGGTGAATGATGCAAGTATTACAGTTAATGGAACGGGGGTTAGTGGTTTAACAAGTAGCAACGGCGGGTTTTGTTTCAATATTACGGATAAGGGAGGATACCTTCTGAGCGTGACCAAGGAAGGCTTCTGGCCTTCACAGGAGAGATTTGATGTCACAGGTTATCTCTTCATTAATTTGAGCAGGGATATGATTGAGCTAGGGGACGGTGTTGAGATACACGCCTATAATGTGAATGGTGTTGAGGTTGATGCTGGCTTAACATCCGTGACCCCGTATAAAAAAACATTAGGGATATCAGAAAACATGTACACTCCGGAAGAGGTTGGTGAGTACACCATTAAAGCATCCAAGAGTATGTACAAGGATGCTCAATCGAAGCTGGTGGTTTACCCGCATGATATTGAAATAAGTAGCAATGTAAGCGATAACACCCTATTCATCAGGATTATAAGCCAGGATATGCCGGTTGAGGGAATGTCTGTTTTACTTGAAACCTCTGAGGGGGCAATAAATCTGGTAACAAATTCAGAGGGTATAGCAGAGCATAGATTCAAAGAGGATGGTTTGGTTACCGTAAACGCAAACCTGGTAGACGGTATACGGGAATATAGGACTAGGAGTGTGAGCTTTAGAATATATAAGGAATATGACTACATGATTCTTGTAGGGGTCATAGGTATGATTGTGGCCATAACAATAGCTTCCATAATACTCATGAACAAAAGCAGCCAGAGGATTCCTAAGGAAAAAACAAAGGGAAAGGATGCTCTGGAAAGAGAGAAAACCAAAAGCCGGCTTTCAAAGGTTTAGGGATTTTAAAACCAGTCACCAATAAGTTAACATGAATTCTAAATTAGTTCTTGCTATTTTTTTATCAATTGTTTTATTGAGCACTGTCAATGGAGAGCAGGTAGATATTGATGGGGTCGTTGTGGAACTCTCCAGGGACGCTAACAACAGCGCATCATCCCTTACCATAAAGCCGGGGGAGGAGTTCAACGTGCATGCCATCCTGAAGAACGCGGACAGGGATGGTGATAATGTTGAGGTCTATCTTAGGATATACATTAATGACGTTCTCGTATATGATCGGGGTAAATACATAAACACTAATGAACTGGAAGACTACGAGCTTATTGTCTCTTCAGACAGATTTCTTGACATATGGGATGAAACATTTATGAGCTATGAATGCAAAACCAGTGAAGTGAAGGTTGAGGCCTACGGGGATGTGCCCAATAATGTGGATACAGCAGAACTAAAGATTGAGGGTGTTAAATGGTTTGATGAAGCAAGGGTCATTCCACCGGATCCTGATAAAAACGACCTCATATTCGTTTACGTCGAGGACTGGTTAAATGAAAGCGATATTGATGACTTTAAAGAAGGTGCTGATCCGCTAGAGGATGCCTATGTCAAAATCATTAACCTGGAGGAGAACCAGCAGTGGGATAAAAGCGATGACTTCGACGGGTTCAGGACAGACGATGATGGTTTTGTTAGGTTAACAATATCCAAACAGAGGGAGTTTATGGCAGACCCCTATGGTAAATATCTAGTATTGATTCTGGAGAAGAAATCAGGCAAGGACTACGGGAACTATTGCAGATTCCAGCACAGCTTCACGATAGGACACTACATAAACATAAGCATTGAACCAGAGAATCCTAGGGAGGGTGAGCCTGTTAAGGTGAAGGTGCTGGATGATGAGAATGTTAGTGTGCCGTTCGTCCTATTAACTGTCAGCGGACCGCAGGGGATGGTATTGCAGACGACAACAAACGAAAACGGTGAGACGACATTAATTATTAACGGCAGCGGCATACACAGCATAAACGCCCTGAGAGAGGGTTGTGAGGAATGCGCTAATTCTGTATCCAAGTGGTTTGAAGTCGTGGGTAAAGGTAAACTGAAGCTGGATGTTAATCCAAAAAAAGTGATGATAGGCGATAATGTGGTTATGGTGGCATCCAACGATAAGGGGAAGAATATAGATAAGGCTAATGTGATCATAGTGCTTCCCAATGGCACATCAGTCACGGGAGACAGCACCAACAGGTACGGGTTTTCAAGCTACACGCCCAAGGAAGCGGGGGAATATAAGATCATAGTCAAAAAAACCACCTACCGTAAGGCAACAGAAAGCTTTAGGGCCTTCAACTCCTTCCAGATAGAGTCTCAACAGGAAATACAGACAGGTAAAAAACACAAGGTCACTGTCAGGAACCAGATGAATGAGCCCGTATCTGGAACGGATGTTTACATAGATAAGCTTAACACCTCCCGGCTGAATTTAACCGTTGAAGAGCTGTATAAAAGCTTTCTGAACTACACCACCTCACCTAATGAAACCAGCCCCTATTATAATATCTCCCACACTGAAACAGATTTGAACGGATCATTTAATCTCTTGCTGGATGAGAGCGGGTTTTATAGGATCGGCTTCAGCAAGAAAGGCTACATGAACAAAACAGTGAAGGTAACGGCCGTTAATCGGTTAAGCCTGAAGCTTAGTTCAAATGAGAGTGGCATGGGGGAAAGCATCACAGTAGCCGTATTTGACCTTGATGATAATCCACTGAATGCGTCGATAAAAATCAGTGACCCACGAAACAAGGTCAAGGTAATAGAGGGTTGCCGTTATGAATACAGCCCACCTATCCCGGGAGACTATGTCATAGAAGCCAGTAGGGAGGGTTATTCAACAGATAGAAAAAACCTCAGTGTCGCACCTTATCCAGTGGATTTAGATGCCAGGGTGGAAGGCAACTACCTGGTTATTAAAGCAGGAAGCGGGGATAAGCCATTAACCAACATCAAGATTGAAATAATCACCCCGGATAACAAGAGAGTTGACACCTACACCGACGAGGAGGGTGTGGTTAACCTTGATTTAGCTGCCTTGGATCGGAGGGGTAATTTCACCCTCAGAGTGAACAGTAGAAACTATGGTAGTAAAGAGATGGTGAAAGAGATTACCAGCTGGGGTGGATTTGATTTCATAGGATTGATTCCATGGTTCATGGGAGGGGTGTTTTTGGCCTTGATAAGCTTCCTGGGTTATAGATTCTATGAGAAAAAGGAGGCTAAAAAGAGGATGAAGAGGCTTAGGAAGATCAGACGCCGGCGGTAGACGCCAGAGGGTGTCTTTATCATTAAATATTTATATGGTGAGATACTTAATTCTTTATTGTATTGTTTATCTAATTAAGAAAATGAAATCTAAACACCTGTTAATCACTGGACTGGTTTTGATGGTTTTTCTTGCAACAACCTGCTACGCAGCCTCTGTTAAGTTGGATGATATGGAAGTTGAATTCAACTCGAACGGTAAGGATAGCCTGGAGATAGACGTTGGGGATGGATTCCAGCTGGATATTATATTAACGCCGGATGAAACCGAAGACAGCATAGACATAAAGGTTGATGTATACTTCGACGATATCCTGGTCCTGGAGGGATACAAAGAAAATAACGTTGATTTAGAGAAGGATGTGGATTACACTATCTCACTGGATGAAGGAGACTTCGAGAGTATCTGGGATAACCTCTTTTTGGGTTATGATTGCGGAGACCATGAGATTGAGGTGAAAGTCTACGATGACGTAGATGATGAGCAGTATACAGTCGATTTAGAGATTTCGGGTGATGAGTTTGGTACAGTAACTATCACACCTGAAAGCCCGGGCGTGGATGAGGAGATAACCGTCTACGTGAAAGATGACGACGGTGATGAGATGGATCGGGCCTACATAAAGATATTCCACCTTGGAGATGATGAGGTATGGGATGAAGACGACGAAGACAACTACGAGAGAACAGAATACGACGGGGAGGCAGCCTTCACCCTGGAAGATGAATTCGACCCGGCAATCGGAAGATACCTTTTTATTATAGTGGAGAGCAACAGCGGAGGCAGCTACTGTAGAGAGAC
>JAYEGX010000009.1:0-5833 GCA_034659295.1 Candidatus Altarchaeota archaeon
CCAACAGAAGCCGTTCACTTTTCAGTCAGCTTGGAGACCAGGAAAACATGGTCAAGGCCAGCATCCTGATAACCCAAATCAACGAATGTCTTTCCTCTGAGGGAGATGAATACTATGTAACTGCCGTCGGCATATACAACGATGGTAATGCCTTATTCGACACACAAAAATATTCAGATGCTAAGGTAAAGTATCTGGAGGCTGAATCCGAGGTTTTGGAAGCTAACACCAGCTACTCCCTTATGGAGCCGCCAGACGATGTTCTGTTAGGGAAAGTGGAGGAATTGTTTAACCAGATAATGGGGAAGATACGGTCTATAGAGATAAACCGGGCTGATGACTACTATGGTAAAGCAAGCGGTTACTACTTTGATTACAGGAAGATGGGCTTGCCACACCCCAACTATTTCTCTGCCAAGGAGTACTCTGAGGCGGCGTTTAATATCTATCTGGAATACAACTACTCTGACGGAATCTATAAAGCCCAGAAAATACTTAACAGAATTATTGAGGATATGGTGGATATAAGAAAATACGCTGAAGGGCAGAAGGAGATGGCCCGGGACGCGTTTGAGGATGATGACTATCTTAGTGCTTTATCCCACTACGAGAAAGCCAGGGACGCGTACATCCTTATTGAGAGTGGAGGTGATATAAAGTATTGTGAACACCAGATTGAATTGGTTAACAGGCTTATTGAACTCAATGAAGAAAACCTGAACAATCAGGCGGAGGAATACTATAAAAGTGCAGAGAATGCATTCCTTGGTCGTGAATACATTGAAGCCCTCAACTACCTGAACCAATCCAAGGATATATATGTTCAACTAAAGGATTTTGCTAAGGCCAGAGGCCAGGTTTCTAAGCGGAGAGAATATGCAATATTGATTGGCGAATGTAATGCCTACTATGACAAGATACTCGGGCATATAAAACGGGATAGAACCTCTGAAGGAGCTGGTCAGATCTATGATGAAGCATTCGACTGTTTCAAGTCAGGTAACTATGAGAGGGCTTTTGTCCTGGTTAATGATGCGTGGAGCATATACAGGGGGATCTCTGATTACGGTGGCATGAGCAACTGCGAGAGACTTAATGAGAGCATAACCGACCGGTTTGTAGATATGAGGGAGGCTGAGGGGTACTATAACAGTTCACGTTCCTTCTACGAGATAGCATATTTCGACAACGCCACCTATTACGCTAACAAGTCATTAAATATCTACCAGAGCATTAAACGCAGTAATGAGAGCCTGATGGTTCAGGGATTAATCTCTGAAATAAACGAGGGCATACAGAAAAAGGAGGATGCGGATAAGTTTTACCAGGAAGCAGTTGACTTCAATAACATGGATGAACTGGATGATGCGGAAGACAGAGCTAAGAAAGCAAATGACCTGTACAAGGAAATAAACTGGGAGGCGGGCATTAATAAATCCAGGGTTTTGCTCGATGAAATCAGAGAGAAAATGGGTTTGTTCCGTCCCTCGGAAGCGCTTCGATTACTTGTACCTGTTGTCATAGTAATAGTCATCGCTTTCATTGGAATCAGGTGGTATCAGGAGAGGGAGAGGATGAGGCAGGAGAAAAGAGAGAAAGAAGAGGCTGAGAGAAGGAGGATTGAGGCTGAGAGACTCAGGAAGCTAGAAGAGCTTGATGACGGCAGAAGAAAGCGCAGGGAGATGGTGGAACAGGCGAGGGAAGAGGTGGGCATGGAAAAAACAGAATCCTCTACCGGGGTTGAGGAAGAGTCTTCAGGATACCTGGAGGAAACCCATTTCATGGATGAGAAACCCCCCCGGATAATTACGAAAGAGCCGGTAGTAGATGATAAACCCATGGAGTCTGCTAGGGAAAAATACGCTTCAGGTGAACTAAGCAGGGAGGACTTCATGAAGATGACGGAAGAAGCTGATAAAGGGAGGGAACGCAGGTCTGCTTTTGGTATGGAGAGAGAGACCCTCCAGGAAGAAGCTGATGTGGGGATGAGCCATATATCCTTGGAGCGAGAGAGAATAACCGAGAATGCTTCCATGATGGATAAGCTTTTAGGAGAGGAGAGAGAAAAGATTAAGGAATCAAGGGACGAGTCAATAGAAAAGGAGATGGAGGAGATAAAAGACCTCCTAGAAAAGAAGAAGGGGAAGGAGAATGTATCAGAGGATTCTGGAGATATGTAAGAGGAGAGGGATAGTCTACCCTTCTTTTGAGATATATGGCGGTCTGTCTGGTTTCTATGATTACGGTCCGGTGGGGAGCAGGATAAAGCAGAACATTGAGAATCTAATCAGGGATTTCTACGTGATAGATGAGGGATGCATGGAGGTGGAGTGTCCTGTTCTCTCACCGCAGGATGTTTGGGTTGCCTCAGGTCACGTGGAAAACTTTACAGACAAGCTAACAGAATGCGTTAAATGCGGGGAGCCCTATCGGGCAGATCATCTGGTGGAGGAGAAGGTAGGGCAAGGATGCGATCATATGCGCATACCTGAATTGAACGAGAAAATAAAGGAGCTGGAGATCAAGTGCCCTAAATGCGGTGGTAAACTGGACCGTGTCTATGACTATAATCTCATGTTCAGGACCTATGTGGGGCCTGGTAAATACAAGGTTTCATCCTATCTGAGGCCTGAAACCGCCCAGTCGACCTACATCTCCTTTAAAAGGCTGTGGGATGTGGGCAGGAAACGGCTTCCCCTGGGGGCGATACAAATAGGTCACTCTTTCAGGAACGAGATTTCCCCACGGAAGGGGATGGTGCGCTTGAGGGAGTTCAACCAGGCTGAGGCTCAGTTCTTTGTTGACCCTGAAGTGAAGGAAACATCCAGGTTCGGGGAGGTGTCCTCCCAGAAGGTGGAGTTACGGGATCGGGCAGACAGGGAGTACAAAGCCACTCTTGGACAGTTACTGGATGATGGCGTAATCAATATACAGTTGATTGCCTACTTCCTTGGTAAATCACTGAACCTCTTCAGTTCCATGGGCATGGATCCCAAGTTGTTGCGGCTGAGGCAGCACAAGGACGATGAGAGGGCTTTCTATTCGACCGACACCTGGGATATTGAGTACATGAGCCCTTCCCTGGGTCGTATCGAGCTGGTGGGTGTTTCTGATCGAACAGACTATGATCTAACCCAGCACATGGAACTCAGCGGAGAAAACATGCAGGTAACAATAGATGGCAGAAAATTCACCCCCCACGTTATCGAGGCAGCGTACGGGATAGACCGGTCATTCTATTGTGTCCTGGAGTCGTGTTTCAGGGAGGCAGAAGATAGGACATTCTTTTCTTTACCTCCGGATATGGCCCCATACCGGGTTGCAGTATTCCCTCTGGTGAGGAAAGATAATATTCCCGAGAAAGCCAGGGATGTCTATAGCCTGCTTAGGGGAGAGCGGATTATGAGCTTATATGACCGCTCCGGGAGCATAGGGAAACGATATGCCAGAGCGGATGAGATAGGTATACCCTATTGCATCACAGTAGACTATGACACCCTGAAAGATGATACGGTAACAATCAGGTACAGAGACAGCAAGAAGCAGGAGAGAATATCTATAGGGGATATTCCCTCGCACATTTAGGCTGCTTTTATGAATATCTCATCGAATAATTTCTCCTGTTTGAGTTTCAGCTTCTGTTTATATGAGAGATGCAGAAGGGATACAAGTGTTGAGATGACCTCCTCCCTGTTATCGGTTATCTCGGAAAACAAGACGATGTTTTTGTTTGATAGAATATCCATGATCCTCAGATAGGTTTCTTCAATGATTTTCCCCCTGTCTCTGCTGACTTCAACCTTCATAATCTTTTTTTCTTTCTTGTTTTCCTTTTTGTATTCCCTGATTTTCTTATCCTCAAGAACCTCCTGGATGGCGGATATGAGTTCAAAGGCTGTTACTCTCCTTCTTGGAACCCTCTTTGGTTTAACTGCCAGTGATATGGCCTGCCAGTCCACCAGTTCAGCGCTCGTTTCTTCGGGTATGTCAGCGAAGAGCGTTGGATCAAAGTCATCAAGGGATATGAAGTCTACATCATTTCCATCATCATCCCTGTACTCGTCCGGGTTGAAATTTATGGATGCTATTATATCCGCCTTCATCCTAAGCAATACGGAACTTACTATTATAACGTTGGCCGGTGTCTTGAAGTCGGTTTTTTCTATATCCTCCACCTTTTTAGCATACCTGCTTGCAAGATGAGTGATATCAATATCCCAAGGATTCATGTTACTGATTATCTCATATATTATGTCCTTCCAGAACATATCCTTCATCATGTCGTCAAATTTGCAGGTATCCATTTTATCCAGGTGCAAAGGGTAATTGTATTGGACGCTTCTGCTTTAAATATCTTACCCTTTCCGGAGCTTTGCTAATTAAGTCGTGTTTGCTAATAAAGTATTTGTTTTGCTAATAAAGTCTCTGTTGCTGTCGTTTCTGCTAAAATGTAGTGCCTAACTATTAGTTAATGCCTTCGAGTAATTCAATCCTTTGATATAGTCCTCCATGAATTTCCAGTTTGGTTTTCTATCTGAATCAACAGGTAATTTAGTAAGGCTGTTTTTCATACGCTTTAAACCCCATTTCCTACCAAACGAGTATTTGAATCTCTTTTTTTTTATCAAGGAACATAGGAATATTGCTAGTGATTCATTTAATTCAAATTTAGGTATAAAAACATGGACATCCTCAGTAGAACAGAATGGTTTTCTTTGATAAAATGCCCCCCACACTCCCGTTTCTGTTCACGGTTATTACATTACCTTGATGTGTTGGTTTTCTATTTACATAACCTGTTAATCCATTATCTGAATCGGTGGATGTTATATTTGCAGAGAATATTTCTAAAAATGAGGTAGAGGCTATTGGTTTTTAGTCCTTGTAAGGTGATAAGGTAAGCGAACAACTAAACAATACAAATTTCCGCCATAATCCCCCTACTTATACTTCTTTTTAATATCAAAACCATATATAACTAACTCACATTTTCGAAATATATATGATATTTCCAAAAATACCACATATTTTTAAATAAATGTAATATATTTACATGTTTATTTTATTCAAAAAATAGTAAATGGAGGGATATATAAAATGGATAAAAAAAGATTGGATACCTTGTTTTCGGTTGTGTTAGTTGTATTAACTATTCCATTATTAGGAATGGCATTAGCTTCGGCTACTATTGACCCCCTGTTAGTATTAACAATATATGTGGGAATACTATCTTTTGGAATGGCATGTGTTGGATTGAATAGATTAGAGACATTATCAAACAGTGGAAGGCATAGCTCATAACTCAAAATGGGAGAGGATATGTCAGATATGCTTAGTAGACTATTACGCTATCGTAGTTTTGATGTTGCGTGTGCGATCTTCTTTTTAGTTATGCTTTTGCATGTTGCACCGAATTGTCTTTCAGAGAATCCTAACATAGGTATGTGTATGCTAATATGTCTTAGTATGCTGGTTCCTATATTTTTTACATTTGTGATGGCATTTCAAAATAACTAAAATGAAAATTGAGTATTTATGGCCATGTAAATGTATTGTAGAAAAGGATAAACGTGTAAGTATTTTTAGTATTAAGTTACCTCTTTGCTCTCGTTGTTTGGGCTTTCAGATGGGCGTCGTTATATCCATGATAGTTGTATTAATTGGTTACACTCCAACACCACAAAACCCTCTTTTATTTATGTTTTTAGGTATGCTGTTATCCCTTCCAACAATTATACAAGGTGTAAGTAGAAGATATCATGGAAAGAATAGGAGATGGGCAAATGAAATAATTGCATTTATTTGTGGGTTCTTAGTGGCGATTGGTGCTCTT
>JAYEGX010000010.1:0-20104 GCA_034659295.1 Candidatus Altarchaeota archaeon
GGTGAACCCGAACAGGTAGTTCATCACTAGTTTACCGTCTGTGTCTGAGTCAACTTTTTCGTTATCGTCTATATCCCATGCTTCGCAAAAGGTTTGGCTTATGCATGCTCCGTTGCTGCATTTGCAGTTAACCTGTCTTTGTGTGTGGTATTTGTTGTTTTCATCACAGTCGTATTCCATCAGCGTTGTCTCATCCATACAGTAGTCCTGGAAAAACCTTGCGGTGGTGGTCGGGCACCCTGATGGGCGTACTATACTAACGTATCCTCTCTCATAGACGCTGCCTCCATCAGTATCTGTGCAGCGGTAATAACATGAACTGGATGTGGTTGTTGTTGCCGTTATTTTTTCTATGTTGTCGTTTGAGTATGGAGATACTGTGCTGGAAAAAACAATCGACAGTATTGCCAGTATCGTCAGCGCCAGCATAAATTCCGGGTACCTGTCCATGAAAGCCCTTATCTTTTTGTTTTTCATTATGGAATCACCTCATTCATTTAAATCATTCACTGAAACGATTTAATAATCCAGGCTGAAACAAACGTTCCAGAAACGTTCCAAATTAGTTCATAGTCTTCCCCACCAGTTGTTTTCATAAATTCCATGCTATGTTCGGGATAGTTTTATTCCATGCTTTATAAATAAATTAATACGATGAAGAAATACATAATCCTCGGAGTAGTGTTAGCGGTTATGTTGAGCGGGTGTATAGATCCCCGATGTACTGAAGGAGATGAGCTGATATCAAAAGAGACAGGGGAATTAACGGATTTAGCGTTTAATTCAAGCGGGTCTGAGGATTATCCTGCTATAAAAGCAAAGTGTGATCAAGTAGTGTTGTTGCTGGATTCGTACAGTGATTGTTATTCAGATTACTCAGAATCCAGATCAATTCTCTCTGATTTTTGTGACGGGTTTGAGAAATGCAAATCAGTCGCTGAGGAACTCGAGGATGCCCAGAGACAATATCGTTCGAACATGAACAAAACAGGAAGGATTAATTATTCAGGGGCATACCATGATTGCATAGCTTTTATAGAAGCTCAAGATGCTTACTTCAAGTGTATGTTTAACAGAACCTACTACATCAAATACTATCCAGAGCTCTTAGATAATTACTCCATTATGCGTGAAAAAACAGTTGAAACATGTAACAACTACGAGAAATGCATAACCTCTGATAGAGACATGAACAAATCAATTGATAACCTGATTAAGACCTTTAACACAACTGAAACCAACACCGATCTAATGAAAAAAAGCTGTGATGAAACCCTAGCTATGTTAGAGAAATACAGAAGCTGCTACAATGATACAGAGGATATTGTGGCTATAATAAGAACATTCTGTGGATACGATGCTCAACCAAACATCTGTGAAGGGTTTCCTAACAGCGACTTCGAAGGTGACCTAGCCAGATGGTATCCCTACATCCATGCAAAGGAGGGAGGGCGCATCGTTGATGAATCACACCCTGATTTTGAATTAGTGAATGATCCATTTAATGGAGGCAACAGTAAATCCCTTAAGATAATAAACAATAACCCAGAAATTAATTTCAGGTCCTCAATATCCCACAGACTGGCCCTAAATTCATCAAAGCTTGATGAATACACTCTAAGCTATAGGATATATAATCCGCAGGATTTGAAAGGCAGAGATGCACAGATATATGCTAGAATTTATTTCTTGGATAATGAATTGAATCCATTGTGTGCATACTACTGGTTCTATTTTGATAACCCCCCACCTTTCAGACTAGATTACCCTGATATTCACTACGAAAATTTCGGACACGAAAAAGACAGTTACTGGAGGACTGTATCGATAAAACTCAGTGAAGCAGCAGAGAAAGCACTTCCATCAGAAAAAATTAAGGAGGTTAGAGGTATACGGTTCTCAAGTGGCGTATTCAATCAGGATAAATCCTCGATTACCATGTATCTGGATGATATAAAGATAACATGCACCTAAATCTACTGGGCGAGAAACCACTCACTTAGTTTAACTTCTTTGAGGCGGCCTATTCTTGTGGTTTCCAGAATCTTCCTTGACTCCAGATAAGATATGTACCGGGAGACGGAGGCTTTGGGTATGCTGGTCTTGTAGCAGATATCTACCTGCTTCATCTCCCCCCCCTCCTCAAGCAGTGCATTAATAATCCCTTTCTGCTCCTCTTTAAGGGTCTCCATCACCGAAAGCATTCCCTCGCTCGGCTCTATGGGACCTGTTTCTTTTACGGTTCTGTGGGATGATTTCCTTTCCTTCCGGTAGAACAGATACAGCAGAGCAGCTGCCAGAAATATTAGCAGCAAATAAAGGCCGTAGTCTGTGATAGATGATGTGGTTGTTTTCTCGAGCACAATAGACACCTCTTTGAGCTCTCCCTTCTCCACAGTAACATCCACGGAACCAACCTGGTTGTTGTAGAGTGCTGAGATCTTGCACAAGCCCGCAGGAAGCCAATCCCCCCTGAACAGGCCGTAAGAGTCTGTCTCAACATCCTCCCGCACCCCATAATCCGAGCTGCAGTCGAATCTCACCTTAGCTTTGACCACAACCCTACCCTCCCCGTCAACCACCTCGCCCACAACAGAACCCACAGGCTTCATGTAAGCAGATACAAATAAAGGAGCTGAACTGTTAAGGTATGTGAATGGGGTCATCTCATAGAAATCCTTACCCTCTGTTGAGAGATTATCCGCTTTAAGAACAAGAAGCCACCGCCCAGGCGCAATATCCAATGATATATTGCAGTCCCTGAAATAGCGTATCGTGTTCAATTCTTTCCCAGAATCCAAATCCATCAGCTCTATCCTAACGTGCAAGTCCTTCAGGTGTTTACCTGACTCAATATCTACTAGCGATAAAACAACACCCTCCGTCATTTGTGGGAGCTCTGGTGGTGTGATTTTTGCGGACTCGAAGATCCCATCCCCTGCGTGGGCTGTGGAAACCATTAACAGAACCAACAAAATCATCTGGAGGGTATTCGGGGGATGCATCTTGGTTAACTATGATATATCAGACATAAAAAAATAGATTCAGTAACCCTCAAGCCTTAATTTATTCGGCAAATCAAGCGATTCCACCGGAACATGTGTTACCAGGATAAGCTGACCTTTTTCTGATACTCTGTTAAGTGCTTCACCCATGGCTTCCTTATGCTCTGCATCCAGGCTGCCGAAGGGCTCGTCCAGGATAAGCATATGTATGGGTGAGAGTAACTCAACCAACGCTATCCTGAAGGCCACAGCCAGCTGCACCCTCTCCCCCCCGGAAAGCTGGTTCAGGTCAAAAACCCCCTCAGTTGATCTAATCTCTATACTGTAGTTTTCATCGAAGGAGATTTCCCTGAACTTGGGGTTATCGTTTATTCTCCTGAAATAGTACGTTAAGAGGTTGCTCAGTTTTTTCAGGTATATCTCCCTATAATACTTCCTAATACCTTTTGATGGATGATATATCCCATCCCTGGCCTCCTTCAACAGGTTCATACTCTCCCTTGCCTTATCCGCCCGATTGCGTAATTCAAGATATTCCCTGCGTTTCTTCTTAAACTCAAGTATCCTGCCCTCCACCTCCCTGTGCTCTGATTCTATTTTCTGCATCATCACCCTGGAACCTGACATCTCCTCCTGCAGCTTCTCCTTCTCTTTCCCCAGTCCCTCAAAGCTAGGCTCATCGAATACAAGTTTCTCTTGTTTATTTACCTCCTCCTTCTCCTTCCTCACGTTTATTGACAATGATTTGTCGGTTTCCTCCATTCGGCTCCTGTATTCCTCCATCCGGGAGGTTTCCTCTCTCAGATTCTCTACCTTCCCCCTGATCCTGTTAAGCTCACCTATATTTTCCTCTACCTGCCTGGGGCTTTCACCCTGGTAACCTCTGTCCTTGAGAGCCTCCTCAAGCTTCGTGATGGATTTTTCACCCTCCAGATAGTCCTTATCCAGCCTCTCAACCTCCTCCCTCAGGTGAGTGTATTCTATCACCCTCCTCTCAGCAGCCCTCAACTCTTTCTTCAGTTTCTCCACAGCAGATTTCTTTTCATCAAAAAGGAACTCCAGCTTCTCCAGCACCTCCCTGAGGGATTTAATCTTTTCCTCCGCCCTAGTCTCCTCATCTTTAAGGTGTTTTTTTGTAAGCATTTGATGGCACCGGGGGCATTCCGCCCCGGAATTCAGCTCTCCCAAACTGATTAGGTATTCCTTCGTTTCCCGCAGGGTTTGTTTCCTGGATGCTATCTCCCGTTCAACACTGGATAAATCAGATTCCTCCCTCCTATATTCCTCCTCTATCTTTTCTTTCTCTCCAGCGTCGAATTCGTTTAACTGCTTTTTTTTCGCTTCTATCTCATCTAAATCAGGGAGTTTCTCTTTTTTGATTCTCAGCTCATCCAGCATACCCTTAAAGCCAGAATATCTACTTAAGCTTTTTTCTTTCCCCTCCAGTTCCGTTAGCTGTGCTTTCCCCCCCTCCAGCTGTTTAAGGATCTGTTTTAAATCATGCAGCCTGCTTCTACCGCCCTCTATTTTGCTCCTCAGCTCAATAATCTTTTTTTCTATCTCTTCCTTCACCCTTCTGGTTTCCTGCATTACAGAAATCTCTTTCCTTAGCTCCTTTATGCTCTCTTGCAGTCTATTAATCTCATCTTCTTTCTTTTTCTGCTGCCTAGCAAGTGTTTCGAGTTCCCCCTCCTGATTTTTCATCTCGTTCGCCAGCACCTCCCCCGTATTCTCATCATATCTCATAAATTCATTATTGAGCGACTCGTAGCTGCCTTTTTTTTCTCTGTATTCTTGCCCGGCTCCCTCGTATACTCTCTGGAAAACATCCAGACCCAAAAGGGAGTCAAGCTCTTCTCTTCCGCCTTTCCTGTCCAGTTCATCTATAAGCTCCGTCAGCTTCCCCTGCGGGACATAAATAAGCCGCTCCATTATGTTTTCGCCGAATATCTCCTGCTGAAGGTAGCTGTAGATGCTGGTGGGATTGTCCTTGATGCGTTCACCGTTTAGGCTCATCCATGCCTGAGAGCTCTTATTTTTATCCAGAAAAAGTTTTTTCTCTATATCGTGCAGGTTACCGTCTCGGCTGAATGAGAGCTTGACTCTCGCGCTTCTGGCACCGTTTC
The DNA here is from genome assembly GCA_034659295.1 of Candidatus Altarchaeota archaeon. GTDB lineage: Archaea > Altiarchaeota > Altiarchaeia > IMC4 > QMZM01 > EX4484-2. Next base: position 5,132 of record JAYEGX010000010.1, read on the forward strand.
TTATCCTGCTTCTGTATCTTCTGGCATCTCTTGCAAATATAAACCTGATAGCCTCCAGTATGCTGCTCTTCCCTGTTCCGTTCCTTCCCTCAATCTGCAGGCCATCTCTGAGGTCTATGTCCAGACTCTTGTGGCATGCCCAGTTCTCCAGCTCAAGCGAAAGAAATTTCATACACTAAATTATGGAGAAAGAAAACAGATAAATTGTTTTTTTTTTATAGGAGCCCTAGCTCCACAAGAACCTTTTTTATCTCATCCCTGCTTTCTTTGGTGACTTCTACCAGCGGCAGCCTCGGTTCTCCTGCGGGCAAACCCATCAGATCCAACACATATCCTAAACTCTATCCTTCCTATCTTGATTATAACTCAAGGCAAGATCAGGCATTGAACAATTCATCAAGGATCCATACCATCAGGTTTCCACCATATCTGAAGAATATCCTATCAATCAAACAACTCCATCAACCAACCAATTCCAGAGATTCTTCCTGGCCACCTGGATGCTCAGATACAACTACACATGGAGAGATCTTCTTAGGTTTATCAGATCACTCAACTGGCTGAACTACAACCAACATACAACAGAAACCCAAGTCAACAACATAATCAAGGGCGGATATAGATACCCTAGCTGTGCACGGATCAGAAAGGGGGGATTATTCAGTTTATCGTATAGATTTTACAGATAAGTGTTAATATTATTACTATGAGGGAATTGCTACTTATCCACGACTACGGGGGGAAAGACTTCCAGTTTCCTGCATTAAAACACAGACTTGAATCATTCAGGAAATTTAGGTATTCCCCCAGAGGAAGGAAACTTGAGTTGGAAGGGATCTTTATCTACCGATCCGCCTCACCCCTAAGAAAGCCCGATTCATACATAGGATATCTCGACCCGAGGGAAGAATACAAACTACTTGGCTTAAAGCCGCCCCAAGAGAACCTGAAAATATGGTGTCATATCCCCTCTGACCTGGCCACCAGGGAAAAACTGATTTCGAAACCCAACATAAGGGTTACGGGCAGGGTAGTTGTGAACATGGATAAAACCTCAACAAAACATATCGTCGTCGACGAACTTGAATATCTCCCAATAACATACAAAGCGGTTGGTGCCCCTGCATTTGAAAATCTTGAGGACATGTTCACATACATCTACTCCCGCACCCCTGAGATGTACGAGCAGGAACCTATGCTGTTGTTAGCGAGCCTCATAGGATCGGAGAAGAGGGACATCATCTTCCCAAGGGACAACCCTGGCTGCGGCGTCAACATAGGAGTAACAAGAGAGAAACGCCCCGGAGAATTAAGCGGACATATAATCCGGGAGAAGGACATCGATAGATTCAAGGAATTCATCAGGCGGGTGTCAGTTGAACCAATAGATAAACTTAACAATAATCTTATGTGGGGTAGATTCATGTCCCAAAAAATACCAGAGAATGTGCTGTCTAGGAGGGTCTACAACTCCAACGAAATAAACTGGAACCTGAGCACGTTAATAGAGGACATAAACAAAGGCTGGAAGAAGCGTAACAAATTCATGTCATCTGATCTGAACATGCCCTTCGAACCCGACATAGCCTTCCCACGGATCAGCAAGGAAGACGCCAAAAACCTGAAACAGACAATACTATTCGCCAAATCAACTCCTTCAATCGAATACACAGGAAAAATAGAGGGCATAATAGAGGCCAAAACAGACGACCTCATCCGTGAACTGGCAGAGGAGGCAACTTACGCTCCCTTCCTGTTCAGATACCGGCTCGCACCCCTCTGCGATGCTTTCATCAAAGGAAACCACCTGGCCGATTATCTGATGGACGACAACATCAGGTTCGCAGAAAAAGAGATAAGACTCTTCTTCAGACACGCCAGAAGCATCGCAATAGACTTCATAGACTTCAGCAAACAACACATAGACCCCAAATACTTCGACGACATACTCGAAGACAAATCCCCAACAAAAAAAGCAGACAACAGGTTCCTAGGACTATGCCGGGAACTGCAAATCAAAGGATATTTATCCTATCCCGAGATCATGTCCTTCCTGATCGAACGATACACTCTAACAGAAAAAAAGGCGGAATCCATCATAGACCAGCTAAGAAACCACGAACCAGCGATAGTTATTGAAAAAGATAACGGGTTGAGTCCTATATACTGAGGACATGGTTTTCTAAGTCAATAGTCTTGTATACCCTAATATATCTCATTAACTAGAATGGACAACGTAAACTCACATCTCAGAACCGTTTAAATCGAGGATACCATTAAGCTGGTATCTGAGGCCCACCTGAAACGAAACATGATGCAGTAGGTGCCCCAGGATAGCTGGATTGGTTGGGATTCCCATGAACTTATCTACAGAAGTAGGTGCATATACTAAGTGATTGCTTATGGTAAGTGGTTGCATATGATGAATCTAATATCAACTTGATAGGTGTTTCTCTAAGAGTCCTTCCCCCCAATTCTCTGGCTCCTCACCTGCATACCCCCCTGCAAACGGGATCATTAGGCGTTTATGGCATGCCCAGTTCTCCAGTTCAAGCGAAAGAAACCTCATACACTAATTATGGAGAAAGAAAATAGATAAAGTGTTTTTTTTATAGAAGCCCTAGTTCCACAAGAACCCTTTTTATCTCATCCCTGCTTTCTTTGGTGACCTCTACCAGCGGCAGCCTGGGTTCTCCTGCGGGCAAACCCATCAGATCCAGCGCAGCTTTTGCTGGTGCGGGGTTTGTTTCAACAAAAAGTACCTTAAACAATGGATACAGTCGGTAGTGTAATTCTCTTGCTTTCTTCCAGTTCCCGTCTAGGGCTGAGTGGATGAGCTCGCTCATCAGCTTGGGGGTGATATTGCTGGCTACGGAGATGACGCCATCACCTCCCAGGGCAAGAATGCAGTGTGTTAGGTGGTCTTCCCCCGACAATACGGTGAAGTCATTGGTTTCTCTTAAGACCCTCATCACCTGATCCAGGTTTCCTGACGCATCCTTTATAGCCTCTATGTTCCTTATCCTGGATAACTCTAGTGTTGTCTCTGGCTGGATGTTCACTCCCGTTCTCCCCGGGACAGTGTATAACACTATGGGTATGTCCACATGGGATGCTATTTTGGTGTAGTGCTTTATGAGGCCCTGTTGTGTGGGCTTGTTGTAGTATGGGGTAATCACAAGGGCGGCATCTGCTCCCGCATCCATCGCATGCTGCGTGTATTCCAGTGCTTCACTGGTGTTGTTGCTGCCGGTGCCCGCTATAACCTTTATCTTACCATTAGCTTCCTCTACGGCTGTCTCCACCACAATCCTATGTTCCTCTGAGCTGAGGGTTGCTGACTCACCGGTGGTGCCCACAGGTACTATGCCATCTACGCCATCATCTATCTGGCGTCTTATGTTTTTCCTGAATCCGGCTACGTCCAGACAGCCTTCCTCGTCGAATGGAGTGATTAATGCAGTATAGAGGCCATGTAATTTCATTTTAATTCTCCTGCGTTATAATCATTAACATCATATCATTAAAAAATGGCTGTTAAGGAGTTGTTTCCCGGAGTCTATGGTTTCAGGAGGAATATCGCATCCCTCAACAATACCCCCGGATTCAGGGTGTATGACGAGAAACTGGTTAAAAAGAAGGGTAAAGAGTACCGGCTCTGGGACCCGTACAGGAGCAAGCTGTCGGCTGCCGTTCTCAAGGGACTGAAGAGTTTCCCTTTCAGAGAGAACTCTAACATCCTTTACCTCGGAGCTTCCTCCGGGACAACACCATCTCACTTATCTGATGTCTGCTTTAGGGGATTTATTTATTGCGTTGAGTTATCCAGGAGGATGATGAGGGAGCTTATGCCTGTAACCATGAAAAAGAAGAACATGATCCCGATTCTTGCAGACGCTAACCGTCCGCAAGAGTACATGCACGCCATCTCTTCCGTTGACGTAATATACCAGGATGTCGCCCAGAAAAACCAGTCAGAGATTCTGTTGAAGAACGCTGAGCATTTCAAGCCGGATTATGCTATCCTGTTGATTAAGGCCAGAAGCATTAATGCCGTGGAAAGCCCCAAGAAGGTGTTCAGGAGAGAAATCAACCAGCTCCAAAACGACTTCACTGTCCTGGAGACGATTGATCTAAGACCCTATGACAAAGATCACGTTCTGGTGAACCTTAAGCGAAAATGAAGCTTCAGGAGATTCTGGATAAATCATTTAGACTCCTACGTGAAAGACCCAGGATGTTCATCCCAAACCTCATATCCTCCATTATTTATGCTGTATTCGAGTTAGTACTCATCTACTACGCGCTTGATTTAATCTATTCTATCTCAGATATCAACTCAGTCTACGGCAACATCCTGCCCATTATCGGGCTTTTCTTGTTTTATCCACTGATTGGGGCAATTGATTTATTAACCTACGGAATGTATCCCTCAATGGTCTCAGACTATCATGCAGATAGAAAAATTAACCTGCTACGCTCGCTTAAGGATTCTGTGAAGTCCTGGCGGATTCTTCTGGCTCTGGGAGTTATATTCCTTACCTTTATTGTTTTATTGTTTGTTATTGTGTTTTTTTTCTTTCTCTTATCCATGCTACTCGATGAGAAGATGCTCATCTTCCTATCCTTTCCTGTTGTATTATCTCTTATTGTGGTCCTTATGATGGCAGTCTTTTTTGTGGTTCCGGCAGGTGTTATAGAAAAAAAGGGTGTTCTGAGCAGTTTCTCAAATAGCTTCAAGCTCAGCTCCAGATACAGATGGGAGGTGTTTACCTTGATTGTTTTTTTCATGGCTCTGGTGTTGGCTGCAATATCTCTTGGTAGTCTGGTGAACTTGAAGGAGGTTGAGGTGGGTATAACCCTGACCGCTGTTTTATTGTTTATCATGCTTCGTCTGATTCAGTCAGTACTATATACCTATATTTCTGTGGTGAATCCCTATTTCTATCTACAAAGGAGGTAAGAGGTGAAGGTATTACATTACAGTGAAGAGAATGCTTTGGAATTGAAGGCGTTGGTTGATAGAGAATCTGTTAGGCTTGATGAGGTCATGGAGTCTGTTAAGCCAATAATCTCACAGGTTAAATCCAAGGGCGACTCCGCCCTCTACTTGCTCACCAGGAAACTGGATAAATACAGCCTTTCCAGTGAAAACATCAAGGTATCGGACTCTGAAATAAGAAAAGCATACTCCCGGACCGATAAGAGGTTGATTAAGGCGCTGCAGGATGCTGCCCTGAACATAGGGCGGTATCATGCCGAACAATATGAAAAAATAGAGGTAAACTGGAACACTCAGACTTTAGATGGGGTCCGGATAGAAGAGAAGATAATACCGCTTAATAGAGTGGGCTGCTACATCCCTGGGGGGAGGGCATCCTATCCCTCTACTGTGTTGATGACCGCCCTGCCTGCTAAGGCAGCCGGCGTAGGTAAAATAGTCCTTGTATCACCCCCTCCCATATCGGATGCCGTGCTCGTAGCCGCTGATATCTGCAGGGTCAAGGAAATATATCGGGTGGGTGGTGCGCAGGCTATAGCGGCCTTGGCTTATGGGACAGAGTCCATCCCACAAGTCGATAAGATTGTTGGTCCAGGGAACAAATACGTTCTGGCTGCCAAGATGCTCGTCTACGGTCAGGTGGATATCGACATGCCAGCAGGACCCTCTGAGGTGCTGATTATAGCAGATGAATCAGCTAATCCCGGATTTATTGCAGCTGATGTATTGGCGCAGGCTGAACACGATCCAAGCGCTCAGTCTATTGTTGTAACAACCTCCGAAAAAATTGCAGTAAAGGTACAGGAGAATGTAAGTAAACAGTTGAAGGATTTAAAAAGGAAGGAGTTAGGAAAGAGCCTCAGCAATTCAGCCATAATCCTAACCAGAGAACTAAATGATTGTATAGAGTTCGCGAACCTTTATGCTCCGGAGCACCTGGAGATTCTAACAAAAAACCCCAAGGATACCGTAAAGGAGATAAGGAACGCTGGTGCCGTGTTTATTGGTCCGTATTCTCCTGTTGCAGCAGGTGATTACGCCTCAGGAAGTAATCATGTGCTGCCCACGGGGGGTGCTGCGAGATTCGCATCCGAGCTGAGCGTAAGAGACTTCCTCAGAAATATGAGCATACAGCACCTCACCCGGGACGGCTTGAGCAGTTTGAGACACACTATCTGCGAGATAGCGGAAGCTGAGGGATTCATCGCTCACAAGAAATCAATAGAGAAACGGTTTACTGGAGAATAAAATGGACTTGAATCATATATTCGCAATACAGTGTTTTGTTACCTTGTTCATCATCATCGACCCCGTTGGTAACGCTCCCGTATTCCTTTCTCTCCTGGAGAAGTACTCCTCTAAGGAGAGGCGTGATATGATAAGGAAAACGGTTCTGATTTCTACCGTTACTTTGATAGTTTTCACCGTGCTTGGGAGATACATATTTGATTTTTTGAGGATAGACATGTACTCCTTCAAGATAGCTGGCGGAATATTGGTTTTTATTATCTCGCTTGAGATGTTGTTTGGGCGAAAGAGCCGGACCAAATTCTCCGACCGGCCGGAGGATGTTTTGGAGGAAAAGGATGATATTATCATAACTCCTCTGGCGATTCCCTTCCTGACAGGTCCTGGAGCAATAACCACATCCCTCGTTTTGTTTAACTCAGCCTGCCAGATTGATAAGATGGTGGTGGTATTATGCATCCCCCTGGTTTATCTGGTGTCGTATCTCATCTTATCCAAAGCTGATGTGGTCTTCAAGTTCATGGGGAAAACAGGCACTAAGGCTTTTGTGAGAATCATGGGTTTGATGCTGGCTTCGATAGCTGTGCAGTTCATAGTGGATGGTGTGAGGGAGGCTGGCTTCTTAGCCTAGAAGTGCGTCAAAGAGCTTTTTGACCTGTTCCTTTCTTATTTCACTAATCTTTTTATGGCTTTCCTCCATATAGCATTCACTGGTTATTTCCTCCAGTTCCCTTGTCAGGGAATCAATGTCTTCAATAACCTGCCTGTAGTCCTGGCTTTTTGACTCAATGACCAGTCCCAGGTCATGAACCAGCCTCTCGAAGTCAAACACAAGCTCCCTGAAGAAATCCTTTGGAATCGATACCTTATCTTGATCCATTTTTATCTAAGGTTTACTTATTGGATGAAATGAATTAAAGCAAGCTTTCTTCGACAATATGGGCTTTGTGGACTCTGAGTCTGTATCGTGATTTATTAACTGAATCAGGATAATTATAGGGGGTTCTGGATAAGTTATTCATCTGAGTTGGGGGGTGGTCTTGGGAGGTCAGGATGGGTGAGGATGTGAGGATTGTAGAGGATGGGGTTGTTAACCTAAAGCAGCCTTCGGTGGTTCTTGGTTTCCCTGATGTTGGGTTGGTGGGTGCTATAGCAACCTATCACCTTGTAGATAAGCTGGATCTTAAGCAGGTAGCCTCCATTGAATCCGACGATTTTCCGCCGGTGGTTGTTGTCCACAACGGGAGGCCTGTTTCGCCTCTTCGAATCTATGGTAACAGGGATCTTCTTGTAGTGGTCTCCGAGATACCGATCAAATCCTCACTGCTGCATTCAATATCAAGAAAGCTTGTTGAATGGTTTAGGTCCAAGAACGTTAAACTTGTCATCTCTCTGGGAGGGGTTCCACACCCCCACAGGATTGAGGTAGAGAACCCCAAAGTTTACGCTATAAGCGTGAACAAGGAAACAGATAAATTAATGGACAAAAGAGACATCCAGAAAATAGAGGAAGGTATTAGTGTAGGCGCCCACTCTCTTGTAATATATGAGTGCATGAAAAACAAAATCAATGCACTGTACCTGATGGCCGAGTCCCATGCGAAATACCCTGATCCTGAGTCGGCAGCAGCAATCATACAGAAACTCAACACTATACTTGATTTGAACGTGGAAGTGAAGGAGCTTATAGAAAAGGGGGAGGAGATAAAAATCCAGGCCAGGGATTTGATGAAAAGGACGGAAAACGTTCTGCATGATATTGACAAAGAGCAGGAAAACGAGATACCCATGATGTACCGGTGAAAATGACTGTTAGATGGGATTTAAACGGCTTCCTTGAGCCTCTGGTTCATCTGGAAGAGAAATGGGATGAACTCATCGTAACAGCAAACCTGCCTTTTGTAAAAAAGGAAGATATTGAAGTAAACGTTACAGAGGATGTGCTGGAGATGAAAGCCCAAATGGAGCGTGAATACTGTTTCAGAAAATGGGGCACACTCCAAAAGGGTGTTTCTTTCTCCTCTTTCAAAAAGACCATAAGGCTTCCATCACTCGTAGATGTTGAGAAAACAAGCTCGTCGTTCAATAGAGGATTTCTGGAAATACATCTCCCCAAGAAGAAGGGGGGTAAAGCAATATTTGTCCATTAACTGGTGGAGAGATGAACATTCTTGAAATAGAAAATCTCTCGGTTGAGGTGGGTGGGAAGAAAATTCTAAAAGACATAACACTGCACATACCTGAAGGGGGGGTTATGATATTCTTCGGGCCAAACGGTTCCGGGAAGACAACGCTGATGTTGACTATTGCCGGAATGCCTGATTGCAAGGTAACCGGTGGGAAAATACTCTTCAATGGCGAAGACATCACTTTTCTTGGGGTGGACGAGAGAGCGAAAATGGGTCTTGGGTTGGGATTCCAGCTTCCTCCGGAAATCATTGGCGTCAAGCTGGGGGATATGATTAAAATCTGCGGGGGCAAGAATCCCGCCGAGGATTTAACGCAGGAAGAGTCAGAGCTTATAAAGCGATTTAATCTATTGGATTTCATAAGAAGGGACATAAACCATGGTTTCTCTGGCGGGGAGAGGAAGAGGGCTGAGATGCTCCAGCTTCTGGCGATGAAGCCCATGATGCTATTGCTCGATGAGCCGGACTCTGGTGTTGATGTGGAGAGCTTGAAGCTTATTGGACGGGAACTGCAAAACTATCTGGACAGCAGCGGAGCTTCTGCCTTGATTATAACGCACCATGGAAACATACTGGAGCATATTAAAGCTGAGGCAGCTTGTGTGATGATGGACGGCCGGGTTTGGTGCAGGGGAGACCCCCATGAGATATACGCTAACATATTGGAGAAAGGCTACAGGGGATGTATTGAATGTGAAATGAGACACCCTGGGGGGGTGCTGTGATGGAGGAGAAAAAAAGGGTTTCTTCTTCGACGGAATTACCTCACGAGATACTTGAGGCTGCTTATAAGGCCGGCATAGACGCCAAAGAAGAGGAGAGGTCTGGTACCTTCATGTACGTCGACCATTCACTTGTTCTATCTCAAGTCAACAAGCGCTTTAAGGGGAAGCTTGAGTTGTTGGATACAACGGAGGCGTTGAAAAAATATTCCTGGCTGAGGGAATACTACTGGAGGCTTATTGATGCAGATAAAGACGAGTACACACGCATGGTAGATGAAAAATCCGGCGGATACTTTATGAGGATACTTCCCGGAGCAAAAATCGAGTTTCCCCTACAAAGTTGCTTGATGATTTCTAGCAGTGGCCTTAAGCAGAGGGTACATAATATAATAATTGCGGAGGAAGGGAGCGAGGCGAGAGTGATTACCGGCTGCACAGCACATACTGAAGCTAAGAGCAGCCAGCATGTCAGCGTATCAGAGTTCTACATAAAAAAAGGTGCCCGGCTTAGTTACACAATGATACACACCTGGAGCAGGGATACTCTGGTCAGGCCTAGAAGCGTAGCCCGGTTGGAGGATGACTCAACCTTCATATCAAATTACGTGCTCTTGAATCCGGTAAAGGATTTACGGATGTATCCTATGGCACTATGTGATGGGATAAACGCTACAGCAGGCTTAAACAGTATAGTCTACGCCAGCAGGGGCTCAGGTGTCGACATAGGCTCGGGCATTGAATTCAATGCTCCGGGATGCAGGGGGGAGATAATCTCGCGGGTGATAGCTAAGGAGGAATCCATGGTAACTGCTAGAGGGATTATCAAGGGAAACACCTCCCCTGCTAAAGGACACCTTGAGTGTAAGGGGCTTCTGTTGGATGATTCATCTATCATCCATGCGATACCCGAGCTTGTTGGCGCAAGAAAAGATGTGGAATTGTCCCATGAAGCCGCAGTTGGTAAAATAGCGGAAAAAGAAATAACCTATCTGATGTCAAGGGGTCTTTCCCGGGATGATGCCACATCCATTATAATAAAAGGGTTTCTGGATGTTGACATCCTGGGATTGCCCGCAGACCTTCAAAGAGCGGTGAGGGATATAGTGGATAAGATGGCTGATGCTATGTGATTATCTCTTACCCCTTCTGTCTACAACCCTAAGGGTTTTGGGTATTCTGATCTCATATTCGCCTGAAACGGGTATTATCTCTATCAAATGCACTTCTCCGCACTCGGGGCACTTAACCCGTTGTTTCACGGACGGGATGTGTGCCTTGTGCTCGAAGTTTTTGACACATTTCATGCACTTCATGGCGTATTTCTTGTAGAATGTTGGGGTTTTCTTCACGTGAGCGCTTGCCAGAGAGCCCGTATCTGTCTTCTCCTCAATAGATATCATGTCTTCTTCCACAACAACAGACTTCGGCAACTCCTCAATCTTTATAACATCTATCTTACCTGGTTTTTCTTTACCAGCACTCGTGGGTTTTCCTTTAACAACACTCTTGATCTTTGGTTTTTCTTTTCCAGTTTTCTTTTTTTTGGCAGCCATTTGAATCACAGGATTACAGAAAATTTACTGGGTAAATCCCCTGGTTTTTATGAAATATAGCAATACTCCCTACTTCAATTAAAAAAAAACAGTATGGTTATAAATGATTACTACAAAGTATATAAATCTGGGGGGTTAATAACATTCCAAAAAATGAGGCTTAAAACAAGATTCTACGAAATCGAGGCAGAGAAGCCTATTGTTATCTTAAATGACGAGGATGCTAAGGAACTTGGAGTTTTCGTATCCAGCAGGGTGAAGATTAAATACAACGAGCATGATATAACTGCTATAGTGGATATCACTGAGACCCTTGTGCAGGAGGGGGAGATTGGTTTATTAAAGGACATCCATGATTTAATCAAGGTCGAGGACGGTGATTTTGTGGAGGTGGAGTCTGCTAGAAGACCTGTTTCTGTTGACTTCATAAAAAAGAAACTGGATGGCAAGACGCTTAATGACTATGAGATATACTCCATCCTTTATGACATAACAAACAATAACCTCTCTAGTATAGAGTTGAGCGCGTTTGTCACGGGAGGGTACATCAATCAATATACTATTGAGGAGATTGTTTCCCTTACCACCTCCATGGTAAAGACCGGGAAACAGATTGATTTCGGGGATGATGTGGTGGATAAGCACTGTATCGGGGGTGTGGCAGGTAACAGGACCACAATGGTTGTTGTGCCTATTGTGGCAGCAGCAGGATTGACCATACCTAAGTCAAGCTCGAGGGCAATAACATCTCCCTCTGGAACAGCCGATACAATGGAGGTATTGTCTAATATAAAGTTTTCTATAGATGAGGTGAAGGATATAGTGAACTCAACAAATGCGTGCATAATCTGGGGTGGTGCCGTAAACCTTGCGCCTGCAGACGACAAGATTATCAGGGTGGAGTATCCGCTCTCCCTGGATGCTGAAGGTCATCTATTATCCTCTGTTATGGCGAAGAAGATGGCCATAGGCTCTGATTATGTGTTGATAGACATTCCGGTGGGTAAAGGTAGCAAGATACCTGACTCTATAATGGCCAGAGAGCTGGCCAGTAAATTCATAGAGATTGGACGGAGGCTGGGTATTTCCGTCGAATGCCTTATAACTGATGGAAGCTCTCCCATAGGCGCTGGTATAGGCCCTGCATTGGAGGCCAGAGATGTGCTTAATGTACTGGCAAACAAGGGACCTGTTGATTTAATGAACAAATCCCTTGACCTGGCTGGCACACTTCTGGAGTTATCCAAAAGAGTGGACGAGGGTAAAGGAAGGGGGGTGGCTGAGGATATCCTATCCTCCGGTAAGGCATTGGCTAAAATGAAGGAGATTATGGAGGCGCAGGGGGGTGATCCTGAGGTAATGCCCGAAGATATTGATGTATCAAAAAAGCAATATGTTGTAACCTCCGAGCACAAGGGTAAGGTGCGTTTTATAGACAACAAGAGCATTTCAGCTATTGCCAGAGCAGCTGGCGCGCCAAGAATCAAATTATCGGGCATATACATGCACGTTGGCGTTGGAGACTCTGTCAAGCTGGATGATCCGTTGTTCACAATATATGCAGCCGATGAAAGAAAACTGAATGATTCAGTTAAGATAAGCGAGAAACTGATGCCTATAAGCGCTGGGAGTGTTATATCTGATATAATAACCTAGTTTTCTATGAAACACTACCCCAGATTCGCCCGGAACTTAGGAGGAGTCTGTTAACCCTTGAGTCGTTGTAGGCTATAACAACAAAAACTTCATAACTGCTTCCAGGGCTGTAGGAGTCTAGGGCGTTTATCTGGAAAGGAGGCAAGCTAGAGAGGTTGCCGGCGCTGACTGTTTCTGCAGGGCTGATATGGCTGGATGATGTGGGGGTGCTCACGTTTATCTCCTCTATAGTGACCTCATTATCTATGTTGTTCTGTAGTATGATGCTGAATGTTCCAGCCCCCCCCTCATATTTGTAGTCGTAGGGCATAACACCCCAGAAACCGCTATGACCTGACTTCATCGTTCCACTGGGATTGAATAAACCCCACTGCCAGAGAACAACGAGCACTATAAGAATTACCAGAATAGCCCAGCCGTAGGTCATCAGGAATTCAAGAGCTGCCTGACCTCTACGTGAATTCAATCTCATTATAAAATATATTGTAGCCAACTATTTAAAAGCACTGGTTAGTTTTTTAAATCTTTAACGGCATCCGCTACTATGTTTAGGGTAGCTTTCTTGTCGAAGACTCCTGTGTTGATAACCAGATCGTACACGGACAGCCCGTCCAGGTCTATGTCGTATATCCTCTTATATCTTTTTCTCTCGCTTTTCTCTCTTTCGATAATCCCGTTTCTGGCTTTTTTTTCTCCAATACCCTCTCTTAAAGAAATCCTTTTAGCCCTGTCCTCAATGGGCGCTGTAAGCCAAACCCTAAGATCTGCGTTATCAATAAAATACGCGGCCAGTCTGCCATCCACTACACAGTTTCCGGAGGCTTTTTTTTTCTGTTCATCATCTATTTCCTTATCTATCCTGGGGTGTTTTTCGGCATAAACTGAGAACTCCTGCAAGCTCATCCCCTTACCAGCGGCCATCTTTCTCATAACCTCTCCTGCAGAGATGTAGTTCATGTCGAACCTGTCTGCCAGACCCCTGCCCAGGGTGGATTTCCCCGCGCCCACCATACCTCCCACTGTAACAATCATCTCAGATCAGCCTTGTTTATTCTTTCCACAGCCTCTTTAAGTCTGTCAATAGGCTGGGTCAGAGCACACCTGACGTATCCTTCACCATACTTGCCGAAACCCACTCCTGGAGTTAATACAACACCTGTTTTGTTCAACAACTGGGCGCAGAATTCGATGGATGAATCATAACCTGCTGGTATGGGGAACCATAGATAGAATGTCGCACTGGGTTTCCTGATACTCCAGCCTCCATTGTTTAAGCTCTCCACAACATAATCCCTTCTCTCCTCAATTATTTTCATATTTTTTCTAACAGAATCCATGAGCCCACTAAGGGCTTCAACACCAGCAGCCTGCACCGCTTGGAATGCGCCTGAGTCCATGTTCTCCTTAACCTTACCCAATCCTGCTATAACCTCACTGCTGCCGACTGCCATGCCAATCCTCCAGCCGGTCATGTTGAATGTCTTGGAGAGTGAGTTGAATTCAATACCCACATCCTTCGCACCCTTCACCTCAAGGAAACTCATTGCCTTATAATTATCGAATGTCATCTCCGAGTACGGGTTGTCATGGCATATTATCAGCTTATTATCGGATGCGAAGTCAACAACCTCCCTGAAGAACTCCCTGTCTGCTGTTGCAGCCGTGGGTGCATTAGGGTAGTTCAGGAACATCAGCTTCGCCTTGCGTCTTGTTTTAGCATCTATCTCATCCAGGCAGGGTATGAATTCATTTCCCTCTAAAAGGGGCATAGGAACAGGTTTCCCGCCAGCCAACAGGGTGCTTATCCGGTACACGGGATAGGATGGGTCGGGTACTAGTGCAACATCACCTCTGTTAAGGAAAGCCAGTGGTGTGTGGGCTATACCCTCCTTGGAGCCGATTAGGGTGATAATCTCTTTCTCCGGATTCAGGGAAACATTAAATCTCTTATTATACCAGCCGGCAACCGCCTCCCTGAATTCCACCGTACCCTTATATGATGGATACCTGTGGTTTTCTGGATTCCTGGCTGCTTTATTCAGGGCCTCGATTATATTATCTGGTGTGGGTAAATCAGGGTCTCCCACACTAAGGTTTATTATGTCCATTCCCACCTTTCTTTTTTTCTCTATCTCCCGGTCTATCTCGGCGAAGAGATATGGTGGTATCTTGTTTATCCTGTTAGCGTATTCCATTTTCATCTGCCATCCTCCAGGAGAGGTAGAATCCTGGTTAAATCCTTTTCCAGGATAACCTCATCTGCGTAGGCTAAAAGTTTATCGTCTTTGGGGTTGAACGCTATGCTGTACCCTGCTGCCTCAAACAGGGGTATATCGTTTATGTAGTCTCCCACAGCAACTGATTCATCCCGTCCAATCCCCTTCTCTTTGATAATCCCCTCCAGTATCCTGCCCTTGCCCTTGAAGTCAACCCTCTGGTCTATCCCGCAGAGTTTGTTATCCTTGAATAACAGACGGTTTGCGATGGCGTAATCAATGCCTAACTCTTCTCTCACCCTGTCTACTAGAATCTGAAGCCCCCCGCTTATTATAGCAGTCCTGTAGCCCCACTCCCTTAGTGTGCTTATTGTTTCCTGCGCT
>JAYEGX010000011.1:0-5792 GCA_034659295.1 Candidatus Altarchaeota archaeon
CCCATGGGTTAGATTCAGTAGCTTCTCAGCGTCACCTAATAAAAAAAAATGGTTTTATGGTGAATTACAAAAATCACGAGTATATGGACACCGCAAACAAAACAGTAAACAAACAGGAAAACCTGAAAAAGGAGTGCGATCACCCCAAGAAAATAAAAGACTATAGTAGGGGGGAGGTTTATTGTGCAAAGTGCGGTCTGGTTCTGGAGAACACGATATTCGACTTTGGGCCAGAGTGGAGGGCATTTGATACAGAAGACTCTAACAAGAAATCCCGGACAGGAAGCCTTTTAAGGGACTGGAAGCTCAGCAAGGGTTTAACAACAGAGATAGACAGATACGACAGGGATATAAAGGGGCGGGTTGTTCCTGTGGAAAGAAAAGCCAGCCTTTATAGAATGAGGAAATGGCAGAAGAGAAGCAGGATGGCCACATCCCTGCAGAGAAACCTATCCGTTGCCCTGCCTGAAATCGATAGGATGTGCTCATACCTTAATCTCCCAAAAAACCTGAAGGAGGAGATAGCCCGACTCTATAGAAAATGCGCCAAGAAGGGTGTAGTCAAGGGGCGCTCAATCGAGGGGATGGTCGCCGCAGTGATATACATAATATCAAGAGAGCATCACTCTCCTATAATACTGGAGGAGCTGGAGGAGGTATCAGGAGTCAGTAAGAAGAAGATAGGTAAATGCTACAAGAAAATCAGGCAAAACATTGACATAGAGGTACCCATAAACAAGCCTGCAGACTATGTCTCAAGACTCGCCTCTAAACTTGATGTCTCAGGTAAAACCATAGCTAAATCTCATGAAATAATAAAAAGGGTTGAGGATGAGGGACTGGCTACTGGAAGAGTTCCCATCAGCGTGGCAGCAGCATCACTTTATATCGCAGGAGAGGAGACGAAAGATCCTAACCTGCCTAAGAAAATAAAAAGCATCCCAGGCGCATCCAAAAACATCATACGCAAGAGAAAAGAGGAAATAGAAGAAATACTCTAAATAGGCTTATATCTTCTCAGCAACCTCCCACTCCAAAAGAATATTAGCTGTTTTCTTGGGTAGCTCAACCTCTTGTCCGGCATTGAAGGGTCCGTAGTTTCTGGCATCTGAGCCGACGATGGAGGGAACACCCTTAACTATCCTCAACCGCACCATATCATCCTCAACCTCGGGTTTTTCTATCTTCTCTTCATTATCCTCAACATCCTCTAGCCTCACTCCATTATCCACACCACCAGAAGACTCATCACCCCCCATGAAACCTGAACCAGCGTGTTCCTTTAACACATCCACCAGAGCCCAGTACAGTTTCTTTTCGGAGGGTAGGGAGTTCAGGGGCTCAGTATCCATTGAGCGAATAACCTGCATCAGGACCTTGTTCCTCCGCCTGAGATGGATTTCTTCAGCCAGCTTCTCTATGGAGTCCCTGTGCTCCTCGCTTACATGGGAGATAAGCTCATTTAGCCTGGAATAAAAATCACCCTCCACGTTACATAACGATGGTGTCTTCTTTTCTGAGCGATAAATCCTTTGCAGTTCAGCGTAGTTGATAGTCATCTTTTCCCGGTTACCTATCTTTAATCTGTGGGAACGTATTTATATCAGCAGCCAATAGTTTAATATAGAAAATGAAGAAAACTGTTATCTTATTTCTTGTAGCTCTTTTGTTAGCTGCAGCGGGAGCGGAACAGAAGGCTACCATCTACGGTTATGTTTTGGACGAGAAAACAGGAACCCCCCTGGATAAAGTAGTGGTGGAGATATTCGCATCAGACGACCCCAGTAAAGCAATAGTGTCAAAGTACACTGACTCCAAGGGATTTTTTAACACCTCAGTTGAGGGAAACAGGAACTATGAAATCTATGTGAGACTGGGGGGGAAAAACCCCAAACAGAGCGTCTACGTGACCAGCGGAGCCATGCAGGAGATTAAGTTCATAGTATCCATGGAGAGAATAAGCGAGCAGAACATCATAGAACAACCCTATTTCCTGATTTTCGCAGTTATAGCAGTCCTGGTTATCGGCGTGATATTGTTTGATGAGGTGTATATGAGGCGTCGCAAAATCTCAGCCCTGGAAACAGACAAGGAAAGACTGAAGAGCAGGATAGATTCTACGGTGGAATTAGATGAGGTATCCGCTCTGGAAAAAAAGAGGGATAGAATCGAGCTTATGATAAAGATGGCTCAGCTGAAATTCCACAAGAGGAAACTAGATGATGAGAGCTTCAGGGAGATCGTAAGGGATAAACAAAAGGATTTGATAGAGATAGAGGCCCGCTTATCTGAACTAAAAAAACAAAAGGAAAAGGATGGACTAAACCCTTCGGGTCCTGATTCTGTGGTAGGCATAAACCAGCAGCAGAAGTGAAAACGATAACAGAACCCATGCTGAGGGCTCTGATATGATTGTTTCATAGACTCTTTCCACGAATCCGTAGACTGCGTTCCGTACCTCATTAGCCACCCCGGCTGTTTCAGCTGTCCTGCGTTCCACCACATTAAGGGATGTTGTGAGGTTTCTTTTAAGTTCATTGGAGTTGAATTCAATGAATGCTGTATAGTTTCCTGTCTCGATAGAACGATTTGATTTAAGTGTCCAGGAAAAAAGCCGGGACTTGTTCTCTTCCACCACATCAAAGCAGGTTGAGCTGTTTATGACATTAAATGTCTCTGGAACGGTTAGTTTAGCGCTGACGTTGGTGATATCAGAGCCTTCCGCCCTTGCCCTAACGTATAAGACGAATAATGCTCCCCGCTCAATACTTCGCGGTATTGAGGTGTTCAGTTCAAGACTCCTGTTCACTGAGCAGGGCACACAGGGCCCCCCACAGTCTATATCTTCCTCTCCCTGATTTCTTAAACCGTCGAAACAGGATGCTTCAATAAATCCACCGGGTATTGTTCCACCTCCAGCCTCCCCGGACTCCTCAGCCCTCTTTCTTTCTTCTTTAGTGCATTCCCTGCAGGGCCCACCACAGTCCACACCCTCCTCACCCTGGTTCCTTATTCCGTCACTGCAGGAGGGACATGGTGAACAGGGTCCGCCGCAGTCCACTCCCTCCTCACCCTGGTTCTGGATTCCGTCACTGCACGAAACACACGGTGTGCAGGGTCCGCCGCAGTCCACTCCCTCCTCACCCTGGTTCTGGATTCCGTCACTGCACGAAACACACGGTGTGCAGGGTCCGCCGCAGTCTGTGTCTTCCTCACAGGAACCGTGGTGGCAGTTCAGCAGTCCGTCAAAGCATGAGCCCTCTCTTGTTGGCGGAGGCGCACTGCCACCCCCACCACCCCCATTACCCCCTCCGCTGGTTGTTGTTGTAGTGTGTGTTGTTGTCGTGGTTGTGGTGGTCACCACCTCCAGCTGGCCACCGGTCATCGAGCTCATATCATATCCGGTATCGTTCGCATAACAGGTAAGCGAGTAGTTACCGTACATGAGCGAGGTGTCCAGCAGAAACCAGAACGTGTCCGTGGTGTTATCCGTATAATTGTGAACTGATCCATTAACGTCAAACCAACAACTGCTCAACGGGTTAACCCCAAGAGATACATTCTCCGAAACCCTGACACCAACCCCCTGCAGGACCGAGGACTCATTAAACCAGCAGGCTGATACACTAATATTAGACTCATTTATGGGAGCCACCACCTCCAGCTGGCCGCCGGTCATCGAGCTCATATCATATCCGGTGTCGTTCGCATAACACGTGAGCGAGTAGTTGCCGTACATGGAAGACGTATCCAGCAGAAACCAGAACGTATCACTATCATTATCCATATAATCGTAGATTGACCCGTTAACGTCAAACCAGCAATCACTTAACAGATTAACTCCAGGAGATACATTCTCCGAAACCCTGACGCTAACACCCTGCAAAACCGAGGACTCATTAAACCAACAGGCTGATACGCTAATATTAGACTCATTTATGGGAGCCACCACCTCCAGCTGGCCGCCGGTCATCGAGCTCATATCATATCCGGTATCATTAGCATAGCATGTGAGCGTGTAGTTGCCGTACATGAGCGAGGTGTCCAGCAGAAACCAGAACGTGTCCGTGGTGTTATCCGTATAATTGTGAACTGATCCGTTAACATCAAACCAGCAACTGCTCAACGGGTTAACCCCAAAAGACACATTCTCCGAAACCCTGACGCTAACCCCCTGCAGGACCGAGGACTCATTAAACCAACAAGCTGATACGCTTATTAAACTGGTTTCAGAGTAGTTTACTCTCAGTGTGTAGTTGCCGTCACCCCAGTCTTGCTGGCTGTTGTTGTCGAATGCGAGGCAGTTCCATGTGTAGTTCCCGTTCCTGAGGGATATATTCCATGTGGAGCTGATGTTTGAACTGCTCACGGAGACATTATCTCTGACAAAAAGGCTCCCGGATGAGTTCCAGATGTAGAGGGTGAGGTTAACGAGTGAGTGATTGTCTGACGCCAAGCAGGTGAATGATATGTTCACCGGATCAGATGAGTCGTTGACGTAGTTGTCTGGTGGATAAACAAGCGATACCGTTGGGGGGCCATCTACTGCTGTCGTGGTTGCCTGCGTTAGAGGAAGCCAGTCCACTGCTATGGAGGAGCCATTAGAGAGGTTATAGGGCTCATCGCAGAATGAATTGTCATCTGTGTTGTTGCAGACCTCGCTAAAGCCGTCTCCTGCGGGAGTAGACCAGTAGTTCCCGCTCACATTAGACCCACCTGCTATATTAGACCCAGGGTGTATGCTGATATTGAAGTAATTCTCTGCACCAATGCTGTCGTCTATTTTAACGTTTAGTGTGTTGTTGAAGAAGCAGTTGTATACCTGGTTCAGGTCAGGATCGCTTATGCCGTTTATTTTTAGAAATAAACCCGATACGCTGTTAGCCATAAACCATGAGTCCCTGATTGTGTTGTGTTCCGAGTCAGCCTCAAGCAGGATGCCATATAAATTATTTCCCCCAGAGTACACCTCTCTGAAGCTGTTGTAGCTTGCGTTCAATAGAAAGATTCCCGTGAGGTTGTTGTTTTCTGTTGTTACGTTGGTGAAGTTGTTGTAGCCTGATTCGTGGATAAACAACCCGCTCCGGTTGTTCCAGCTCAGGTTAATATTACAGAATGTGTTCCCTGAGCATGATTCCAGGTAGATGCCATACCATTCATTGTATTCTGAGAGCACATTAATTAGAGTGCTCTGGTTGGAGTTTTCCATGTAAACCCCATCGAAACCGTTTATTCTTAGGGTGGCATTAGTCAGATTGTTGCCTTTTGAGTTATTCATGTACACGCCCCAGTCGTTGAATCTTGTTCTCACATTAACCAGATTGTTGTGGGAACTGTTTTCTGTGAGATATATCCCATAAGAGTTGTTTTCTGCTGAGATATTATGTAGTGTGTTGAAACTGGCATTATTGAGGTGTATTCCATTGTCTCCTGAACCGCTTGAAACCTCCTGGATGATGTTCTGCAGTAGGACGCCCTCAACATTCCATAGATAGATGTCTCCGTTTTCCCAGTCAGATAGCCTGCAGTCTCTAACCGTTACGTTCGTCTCCTGTTTTAAATCCCTTTGGATGTATATGCCAGAAAATGGCATAGCTGAATGGTTTCCGTCCACCCGGTTTCCCTGGCAGCTGAATGTTATGTTGTTCGTGGACACGTTTATACAAAAGCTGGTGGATGCGTTTGTGATGTTGGAATCAAGACAGATTACATCCCCCGGATTGGCGGTTTTTATGGCAGCAGAGCAGTCGCCGCAGCTGCTGCAGTATGTGGTGCAGTCACCGAGGATAAAC
>JAYEGX010000012.1:0-772 GCA_034659295.1 Candidatus Altarchaeota archaeon
TCCACGTCCAGCGTGTAGTTCACTATCTCTTCAGTAAGGATGACGTTATTGGGGAACGTGATAATTCTGCCGGTCACCTCCGCTCCACCTGATTTGACCTCCCTCAGCAGCGTGTAGAAGATGGTGATTTCCACGACATCACCTTCCAGGCGGTTGCCCACGCTTATTCTGTCATTTATCCTGTAGGGTTTGTTTATCATAATCATCAGCCAGGCCACAAAGCAGCTTATCGGGGTTTGTAGCGCGAAGGTTAAACCGAAACCGATTAAACCCATGGACATCACGAAGGTGCTTAAATCCTCTATGAGTATGGACATCACCAGGATAAGGGCAAAAGCCCACATAGCGTACCTGTATATTCGTATAATCTCCAGGCCCCGATCCCCCATCTTGTCCAGGAAACCCATCACTGTCGCGCTGATTATGTCTATGAAAATCTTGGCCATGAACAACACAATCAATGCCCCAATCACCCTCGGCAGATAAGTGAAATATTGCCCCTTGACGCTATCCACGTATTCATCTATGTTACCTCCTCCTGCCTTCAGGAAGAAATCCAGGGCTATCATCAGCCCAATGAGGATAACCGCCAAAAAGATGTAATACCTTAGTTTCCCTGTCTTCATTTTTTACAGTAGCTTAAGTTCTCCTGTGATCTTGTTTATATCCTTCTTAGGGGCTGGACCAATACCCAGACAGGTCGTTGTCCCCTCCGCCAGTTCAGTTCTCCCCTGGTCTGTTATTAACGCGGCTGGGAGGTTGGATTCCCTTG
>JAYEGX010000012.1:782-5786 GCA_034659295.1 Candidatus Altarchaeota archaeon
TTGATGGATTACTCTGAGCTCATCCAGGTTTTTGCAGCCGAGAACGCTTTTTTTTTGTCCCTGGGAGAGCCATTTCTTTTTCCAGCTGCTTTTCTCAGCAGCAGAAAGTGAGGCGTGCGCTACCTGCGCTGCGGTCTTGCCCTTGCTCATCTTCAAATCAGTTCTCACCACAATGACCTGCTTCAGCTCCCCCCTACCTCTCAAAAAGTTTCTTATACTCATTTGCTTTCTCTCCCGGACGCTGATCATATATGATCGACCGCCCCACGTTCACCAGCAGGTTATCTCCCAGAGCCCGGGATATTTTTCCCATACTCCCCTGCTGCTTACCTACACCCGGGCAAAGGTAGATTGTTTCATCCCTGGAGGCAGCCCTTATCCGTCTCAGGTCAAGGTTGTTCACATGCTGCGTTGTTCCAACAACAACCCCGTCCACCTTTGAGCGACCTGCTTCCCGGGCTATCCTCTCATAGAGGGAGGGATGGTCGTCTGGAGCATCCTTTTGTATCCATTCCGCCTGGGGATTGGACATTAATGTTAGAACAAACAACCCAAGATCGTGCTGGTGCGCGTCATCTGCCGCATCCCGTAGATTCCCCGGGTAGGGATTATATGTGAGTGCATCAAAACCCGCCTTCTTTATCCAATAGAAAGCTGACTTATTTGATTCATTGATATCCCCCAGCTTGTGGTCCAGTATAGATAGACAGCCCCTGTCTCTTATCACCTGATTCATTAGCATCAACTCAGTGAGGGTAAGCTTGAACAGGACATACTGGCTGTTTATCTTGAAGGCACACGCATGCTCTGCCGTCTTATCTATTATGTCCAGACAGAATCCCAGAAGGTCGTCCCCGTATTTTTCGGGTATGATCTCATGTTCCCTCTGCTCTGTTAGAGCCGGGTCTAATCCAACGCAGAGAATGCTTTTTTTCTCTCCCCTGGCTTTAAGGTATTTCTCGTGAAACCTCATGTTAAATAATAGTGCAACAAAATATTAATCTTATGGATGTTGTTGGCTTAGATTTAGCCGGTAACCCGGAAAATGACTCAGGGTTCTGCATACTATCGGTTGATGGGAACGTGAAGCATGTTTCCCTGAAGGTACTGCACTCCAATCAGGAAATCATGGACAACCTTAGGAAGGCGCGTCCTGAGTTAACGGCAGTGGATGCCCCTTTAATCTATAACGAAAGGAACCGGGGATGTGATGCCGAGTTATCAAGTTATGGGGCTCTTCCTGTGACCCTGAGGGGTATGGAGGTTCTAGCCCGCAGAGGTTCATCGTTGGCTGAGGACCTGAGCAGGCAGGGATTCGATTTGATTGAGGTCTATGCAACAGCGTCAGCTAAAATCCTTGGCTTCTATGACCGGAACACCCAGGTGGCGCAGAAAAACCTGTTATCCGCCGGGTTAACCGGGGATATTGAGAAAAGATTTCTCTCCCGGGATGAATTAGATGCTGTGTTCTCTGCGATAACAGCATTCCTCCACCTAAAAAAGTCTACGGAGGAGGTCGGCGATGCGGAAGGTAAGATAGTAATACCCCACGTATAGGTAAATATTTAAGCTAGTATATTCTATTGAATTACTGTGGCAAAGAAGCGCTATGATGTGGTAATTATTGGAGCGGGTCCTGCTGGCATGTTCGCTGCATACGAGCTGGTAAAAAATGAATTCAATGGCTCTATTCTATTGATTGATGAGGGCAAAGACATAGAGAACAGGAAATGCCCGATGGAGGAGACCGGAGTGTGCGTGAACTGCGTTCCCTGCGACATAATGTGTGGTGTGGGGGGTACAGGAACCTACAGCGATGGCACACTCAACCTGAGACCGGATATTGGAGGAAGTCTATCAGATTATACAAGCAACCAGAAAGAAGCCCTTGACCTGGTAGGGCGGGTGGATAAAATATTTCTGGAATTCGGCTGCCCTGATAAACTCTATGGAGTAAACGAGGAGGCAATCCACAACCTAAAAAAGAAGGCCGCATCAGTTGGGGTAAGCTTTGTGGATATTCCCCAAAGACACATAGGCACTGATGAGAGCCCTAATGTGATAGCCCGGTTCAGGGATTATCTTGTAGGGGCTGGTGTTGAGTTTCTGCTGGAGACACGGGTCGCGGACTTATTGATTGAAGATGGCACCTGCAAGGGTGTTGTCCTGGGATGTGGGAGAAAAATCAACGGGAGATACGTGCTGGCTGCTCCGGGACGATATGGGGCTTCATGGTTTAATTCTCTCGTGCAAAGACACGACATTAATGCGAAATTCTCAGGGATTGACGTCGGCGTAAGGGTGGAAGTCCCCGCCATAGTCCTGGATGATATCATAGAAATCAACAGGGACCCGAAGTTCCATATCAGAAGCGAGAGATATGATGATTTTGTGAGAACCTTCTGCACCAACCACAGGGGTTTCGTGGTCAAGGAAAACTATGACGGCGTTGTTGGAGTCAACGGACACTCTTTCATAAAAAAAGACTCCGAAAACACCAACTTCGCATTCCTTGTGAGGGTGGAGTTAACCGAACCGCTGGAAGATACAATCGAGTATGGGATGTCTATTGCCAAGCTTTCAACCACCATCGGGGGAGGTAAACCCATACTCCAAAGGCTTGGTGACCTCCGGAGGGGTAGGCGCTCACATAACGGCCGGATTGAAAGCAACCGCATCCAGCCCACATTCACCGATGTTACCCCTGGAGACATTTCCATGGCACTGCCTCACAGAATCGTTATGGACCTGCTGGAGGGTCTTAAAAAACTGAATGAGATCATCCCTGGAGTTTATTCCGACTCCACGCTTCTTTATGCCCCTGAAATCAAGTTCTACGCCACCCAGGTAAGTGTTGACGGGAGAATGCAATCCAGCCTGAGGGGTTTGTTTGTCGCCGGAGACGGTGCAGGTCTTTCACGAGATATCATTAATGCTGCCGCTACAGGATTGCTGGCTGCCAGGGGGATACTGACCAAAGATGAGGGTTGAAATCCTAAGATTAGGTCATCGGTTCGCAAGAGACAAGCGCATCAGCACACATATTGGTCTGGTGTCCAGGGCCTTCGGGGCTGATAAACTGGTCATGGACGTCCACGACCCCCACGTTGAGGGCAGCATCCAGGAGGTAGTATCTGAATGGGGTGGTTCATTCACTGTTAGCCCAACCATTGACTGGCACGAATACATAAGAAATTTCGATGGGGACTCGATTCATTTAACCATGTACGGCATCAACATAAACAAGGCACCAGATGCGGTTTTGTCAGGGAACAGGGACCAACTGGTTATTTTAGGCGGGAAGAAAGTACCCTCCGAAGTCTATCAGCTGGCGGACTATAATATAGCCCTAGGAAACCAGCCGCATTCGGAGGTAGCTGCCCTCGCAGTATATCTGGACAGACTCTATAGCGGCAGGGAGCTGGATAATGAGTTCAGTGGCGGGAAAAAAATTATTCCACAGGAGCATGGTAAAAGAGTTGAGGGTTGATTCTACCACCCATCTTCCCCTATCAGGGGAACGAATACACAACCACATATCTCTTTTTTCACCACCCTACCGTCTTTTTTCTCCACAAGCATCAGGGTCTGCATAACCCGCCCCCCAATGGGTATAAGCATTTTACCACCCTCTTTGAGCTGTTCGATTAATGCCTCAGGAATCCCCGGAGCGGCTGCTGCGACAATAATCCGATCATATGGGGCTTTCTCCCCGTAACCCAGGGTTCCTTCCCAATGTATGACCTCCACGTTCGCATACCCAAGCCTCTTAAGGTTCATTCTGGCGGAATCAGCAAGCTCCTTGATCCGCTCAAGCGTAACTATTTCTCCCTCGGTTGCTATCTGCGCCAACACCGCAGCCTGGTATCCGCTGCCGGCACCAACCTCCAGTATCCTGCTATCCCTTCGCACATCAAGTTCCCCGGTCATGATGGCAACCATGTGGGGTGCTGAGATAGTCTGCCCTGAGCCAATAGTCAGGGGCGTGTCCCTATAGGCGTGCAGTCTCCTATCTTTTGGTATGAACTCTTCTCTGGGAACAGATAGCATCGCATTCTTCACTTTCTCATCACCCAGGTAGCCTGCAGATACCAGTGAAGCAACCAGTTTCTTCCTTTCATCAACCCAAACCACTCCTTTTTTCATAGTAATCCCGCCATGGAAACAACAACCGCAATCAGACCGAAAAAAACGCAGAAAACGTCAAACCGTATCCTCCTTGAGAACCTGATAAGGAGGTCCATGGTAGCGTAGCCAACAATAAATGATGTTAACACGGCAGCAACCAATCCCGTGAAGTTGCAGACAAGAAAGCCCCCCTGAAGCAGGTCTAATGCCACAGCACCCAAGACGGCGGGGACCGACATTAGAAAAGATAGCTTTAAGGCAGTATCCTGTTTCAGCCCCAGAAACAACAATGTTGCTGTCGTCATACCTGACCTTGACACGCCAGGGATTATGGTGAAACCCTGCGCTATACCCCCCACAACCATATCCATGAGGGTTATGTTTTCTATCCCCCGCAAACCGAATTTTTTATTTGAGAGATATAGGAAAAACCCGGTCAAGACCAGGAACACACCAATTGATGCAGTAACCAGTTCCCCATGATCTGCCAGAAACCCCAGGGACTGTTTCATCAGCAGATATACCGGCATACCCACCAGACCGGTAACTATTGTGGAAACAAGAAGATATGATGTGATTTTATCTTCCCTCATCCGGGGCATTGAAGTTAGGATGTGTTTAAAATCCTTCCTGAATTTTACAAGGACGGCCAGCAGGGTCCCGATGTGCAAGTATATGGCAAACCTCAGGGCTGTTTGGGGGCTCGCCTGCAGTACAGATATTAAGGCAAGCATGCTCTGTCCGCTGCTACTGACTGGAAGCCACTCGGTCACGCCCTGTAGAATCCCCAGCAGGATATATTCCATCAAATCCATCATATATGTATCAATACTTAATAATTTATGTGAGTATTTTTTATGTATTTATCCAATATAA
>JAYEGX010000013.1:0-19956 GCA_034659295.1 Candidatus Altarchaeota archaeon
ATAATCGCACCTGCCCTTATCTACCTCAGAGAAAACATCCTCTATGCTTTCCATGGGTTTATAGTCTGCCTGCGACCCGAATTTCCGGTTGGCTGCCTGATGGGTGAAACTGCCCTCAGGTCCCAGATACGAAACCTCTACTGGCTCCTGCAGTCTGCGGCAGGCGGAGATAATCTCCCTATATACGGCCTTCAAACCCTTCCTTGTAAGAGAGCTATCCACACCATCTATCATGGAGAATATCTCACTCTCCCGCTCAGGGGAGAAGGCCTTCATATCCTTCACCCTCTTTATCTCCCCAATCCGGGAGGCCAGTCTGCCCCGCTCATCCAGTAACCTGAGCATCTTCCGGTCCACCCCGTCGATTTCTTCCCTCAGCTTCTTGATTTTTTCCATTACTCCACCCACATCCTGGCGCCCAGAGACTGCATCATACCTAAATAATTAGGAAAGGATACATTTAACATATCAGCTGAATCAATCCTGGAAACCCCACCCCCCGTTTTTAATGCAGCACAAGCCAGCGCCATAACCACCCTATGATCCTTAAAACCTCTCATCTCAGCCGGTTTCGCCTTCATTGGACCCTCAACCTCAATACTGTCTTTTAACACCTTAACCCTGGCTCCCAGTTTCCTGAACTCGTTGCAGGCCTTAAGCCTGTCTGATTCCTTGAACCTTAAATGCCCTATGTTCCTGAACACGCTTTTTCCCTTAGCGAAACAGGCCACTGCCACAAGAGGCAACACTATGTCCGGGGTGTCTGATGCGTCGAGTTCAATAGCATCCAGGGATCCGGCGTTCCTCACCCTAACATAATCAGCTCCCATCCTTAGGGAAACACCCATCTTCTCGAGTATATCAAGTATCATTCTGTCTCCCTGCCTGTCCCTGTATAAATTTTTCAACTCAACATCTGATTCGATGAAAGAGCATGGCGCCAGAATATTAGCTGCCGAGGAGTAGTCGCCTGGAACCCTGTAATCAAGTCCACCGTAGTTTTGTCTTTCCACATAAAATTCCCCCACCCTACTTTCCACCTTAACCCCAGCCTTCTCCATAACCTCCAGGGTCAAATCCACATAAGGCCTGGATTTCAGCCCCCCATCAATTTTGATCCCTAATCCAACCAACGGAGCGACAAGCAATAAGGCGGAAATATACTGTGAGCTTACATTCCCCCACACCCTTATTCTCCCGTCCACCACCTCCTTTTTCTTCCTTAATCTAATGGGGGGGAACCCGTTACTACTTTCTATCTCAGCCCACCCTTTCAATGAATCCAGCAGGGGTTTCATCGGCCTGCCACTAATCGATGCGTCTCCTGTAATCCTTATCCATTTATCAGATAACGCAGCCAGGGGCGTAATAAACCTTAGCGTTGTTCCCGAGTTACCTACATCAATAACATCTTTCTCGAAGTCTATTACCCCATCAACGCCTTCAACAATCCAGTCACCTCCCCTATCCGTTATCTTAGCACCCAAGGCCTCACAGGCCTTTTTCGTCGCCAGGGTATCAGATGAAACAAGAGGGTTTCTTATCTGGGATTTCTTTCCCAGGGATGCTGTAACCAGCGCCCGGTGGGTGTAGCTTTTAGATCCCGGGATTTTCACAGCACCCCTTAATTCCCCTGTTTCTTTAACGCAGAGTAGCATTTTGTTTTTCCGTGATTATATATTGGTTTAAATTCATAATTAGTAATCTTGTAGGTGATTAACTTGCTTAGGGTTGAGAACCTGACGAAGAGCTTTGGCGGTCTTGTGGCTTTGAGGGATGTAAGCTTTAATGTAAATGAGGGGGGGATTGTCGGTCTTGTCGGCCCGAACGGGGCGGGTAAGAGCACCCTCCTAAACCTGATAAGCGGCATCTACGACCTGGACTATGGAAGCATTATGTTCGATGGCGAGGATATAACCAATACCAGCCCCTACAAAATCTGCAGGATGGGTGTGGCAAAAACCTTTCAGCTTGTTCAATCCTTTCCTGAGATGAGCGCCCACGAGAATGTTATCGTAGGCGCCCTGTTTGGCAGTTCTGATGGAATAACACTTGAGGAGGCAAGAGAAAAGGCTTCCACAACCCTTGATTTCGTTGGTTTTGCCAGGGAGAAATTTAATAAACCGGTCAAAAACCTTAACGTGGTGGAACTAAGGTTCATCCAGCTGGCAAGGGCTTTGGCAACAGAACCGAATCTTCTTTTACTGGATGAGGTATCTACCGGACTTAATCCTTCAGAAAGCAAGAAGGCTGTTAGTCTGATTGAGAAGATAAGGGATATGGGGGTAACCATCCTGATGGTAGAGCACGTGATGCGAGTTATAATGAAGCTATCTGATAAGATTATTGTTCTGCACCACGGGGAAAAAATAGCTGAAGGCTCCCCGAAAGAGATTGGATCAAACCAGACGGTGATTGACGCATACCTTGGTGAGAGGTTCATATAAAATGCTTGAAGTTAAAGATATCAACGTATCATACGGTAAAGTCCAGGTATTGTGGGATTTATCCTTTAATGTAGGTAAGGGGGAAATTGTTACAATATTAGGCTCTAACGGTGCCGGAAAGACCACCACAGTCAAGACAGTAACCGGTTTATTTCATCCATCATCAGGCAGCATCAAATTCCTGAACGAAAACATAGAGAAACTACCACCCTACAAAATAGTCAAGGGGGGTGTGACCCTTGTTCCTGAGGGGATGTCGTCCTTCCCACGGATGAGCGTTATAGAGAACCTGCTTATGGGGGCATATACCCGGCGAGATAGCGCAGATGATACCCTGGAGCGGGTTTACCAGATTTTCCCCAAGCTAAGGGAGAGAGGCAAACAAAGGGCTGACACCCTAAGCGGTGGAGAGCAAAGGATGCTTGCCATAGGGAAAGCCTTGATGTCGAAGCCCAAACTCCTCATACTAGACGAGCCGTCCCTGGGTCTGGCCCCCAACCTCGTTTTGACCATCCTTGATGTGATACAGAAACTGAAAGAGGAGAAGGTCACTGTTCTCCTGGTTGAACAAAACGTCCACCACGCGCTGGAGATCTCCGATAGGGGTTACGTGCTGGAAAAGGGGAGGATTATCCTAGACGGTAAAAGCAGCGATTTGCTGACAGATGACTATGTCAAAAAGTCATACCTTGGCATCTGATTTTCTCCCTAACCTCCGGGGGAGAGATATTAATCCATTAGGTAGGAATATCACAATAATTATCAGAAGCAACCCGATTATGACAAGGTGCTCGTGCATCAGCCCCAGGGACTTTAATCCATCCCACAGAGCCGAGATTATGACCGTGCCTAGGATTGGCCCCTCCAAAGTGAATAATCCCCCTGTTATGCAGTAGATAATCGGTTTAAATGAGTTTTCGACATCGAACACTGTAGGAGTCAGGTAACCTATGTGGTGGTACATTAGTGCGCCTGCTATCCCGGAAAAGAATGCGCTGAGTGCGAAACCAATCAGCTTATACTTCACGGTGTTTATCCCCATAACCCTGGCTTCGAGTTCGTTTTCCCTGATTGCCTCGAATGCCAGACCCAGCTTAGATTTAAGAATCCTATGTATCAAATAGATTACCGCAACGGTGAATACTAGTATGATATAATATTCCATATTGTACCTGGATGCAAAATCTGTTGCAGTAACCAGATGCTTTGTCGGCAACCCGTCGTGTCCTCCGGTGAAGCCGCTTAATTCTGTGGTGATGGTGCTGATTATTATCGCGAACCCGAAGGTTACCATACCCAGAAACCATTCCCTGAGTCTTACACATGTTAATCCAATTAAGACCCCGACTATTGAGGCAGCCAGGCCTCCTGCCAGCACAGTCAGGATAACCTCAAGGTTGATTGAGTTAAACAACCAAGGCTCGGGTTTCAGATACTTTAGTATTATTGCAGAAGCGTATGCTCCTATCCCAAGGAATGCTGCATGCCCTAGGCTTCCCTGTCCTGAATACGCCAAAAGATTCCATGCTGAGGCGAACATGATGAATACGTACATCATTATCAGGAACCCCAGAAGAGAGGCGCCCTTAAAAGGCAGGAACTGGGTTACTTCAACAGGGAGATAGGGTACTGTTAATGATATGAGCAATACCGCAGCTACTATGCCCTTTTTCAATTTATTCTCCATTTCTTATTCCTCCCTTTCGCCGAACAGCCCCGTTGGCCTGATGATCAATACAATAATCAGTATTATGAAGCTGGTCGCATGCTTCCATCCCCCACCGAACAAGTAGGCTGAAAGGTTTTCAGCAACACCATATATTAATCCACCGGCAATAGCCCCGGGTATGCTCCCCAAACCACCTACTATGATAACAGCGAAAGCCTTTATCGCGTTTATGGAACCAGAATATGGTGTGAACGGGATCTCAGAAATCCAGAAGAGCGAGGCTGCTGCGGCAAAAGACGATCCCAACCCGAAGGCCAGCATGTCCATCCTCTCAACGTTTATTCCGGTGAGCATTGCCCCCTCCCTGTTCTGGCTTGTAGCCCTCATAGCCTTACCGGTTGATGTCTTCTTCATGAAGAGATATAACATCACCACTAGGATGACGGTGACGCAGATGATTACAACGTGGTCGGCTGCCAACTCCATGAAACCAAAGGATATCTTTTCATAGCCCAATGGACTCCGTATCCTGTTGATGTCATTGCAGAAGTCCAGATTATCGCAGGTGATGAATAAGGCGTTCTGTATCAGATAGATAAGTGCGAGGCTCATAAATATCTCATTGAGTTTGCCGGTTCCCATAATCGGCCTGAAGCATAGTCTCTCTATCAAAACACCCACGAAAAACATCACTATTATGCTGAGCACAAAAGCCAGATAGGGATTTAAATCAAGGATGTTGTGTAAAAAGAATGTGATATAGATTGCCAGAACCATGAGTTCGCCTTGGGCAAAATTTACAACCCTCATCACCCCGAAGATGAGATTCAGCCCTATTGCCAGAAGAATGTATATGCATCCAGCATAAAGTCCCCAGAATAGTATCTCCGGTAATACGGCTAAATCCATCTATTTCTCTCCAGCCTAAGGCACAAGAAATTTACAAAGTAAATCTCTTGGTTGTTGTGAGGTATTACTATACCCTATAATCCAATAAAAAATAAGAAATCAAGAATAATAAATAAAAAAGGAGGGGGGTTTATTCCCCTGAGGCCTCATACCACTCGGGCAATATAAAGTCCGCCTCTTTCAGGTTGTCTGGCCAGACAATTACGGGCCTGGTTTCTCCAACGGCATCATCCCAGATAAGCTGCTGCATGTACAGCCGGAACTTGCTTTCTCTAGCCTCCTCGGAGAAATCTATGGTGCCGCCCTGCATGGCTTCAACCAGCTCATCCATCTCAAGATCGTTGAGCGAATCCCTTATATCTTCGTTGACAAGGCTGTCAGCGTCAGCTATCGCTTGGGCGGCAATGTACACTCCCTCGTATGTTGACGCACCCATCATGCTCGGCTGGCTGCCCCACTTGACATTGAAGGCGCTCCTGAATTTCTCCACCTTCGGCTTAAGCGAGCCTGCTGGTATAACATATGGGCCAAAACGGCTTTCCTGTATGGAGTACTCACCCAGCTCACCCACGCCAGAGTAGTAGTCAGGGTCGTCGTTGCATTCAACTGAAAGGTATATGACATTCAATCCCACATCCTTCCTGCCCTGCACAACAATCGGTGTCTGCTCGTTCAGGAACGCTGCCGGATAAACTACATCAACTCCGGCTGACTTTATTGCGGTAAGCGCAGTCCGGTAGTCTGTCTCGCTTCTGGTGAACTTCTCTTCTGCAACAATCTCTATCATCAAACCCTCGCTTTCGATTGCCTTAGTAGCTCCATCAAGCACTCCCTCACCATATTTCCCGTCCTGGTAGAGCATCCCCAGCCTCAACTTCCTATCATCTGAGTAATTAAATCTCTCATTTACCGCAGGCCTCACCACCTCATCAACAAATACCAGAGTGTCCCTCCCATAATCGTCTGTGGTCGGACAGTGATGAAAGAAGTAGCTTGTGTCTATATCAGTTCTTCTGGTTACTATCGGAGAAGAGGCTCCTGTTATAATGAACGGCACCTCGTTTTCTGAGGCAATAACCTGGTCAGCGTACGTTATCGCAGAGCTGAATCCTCCAATGAGAATGTCCACCTCATCTTCCGTTATCAACTTGGTTACTGCCTTCACTCCCTGCTCCGGGTTCGTTTCCGTATCTCCCTTAACAAGAACGACAGTCATCTTCTCTTTTCCGACGGTTATCCCGCCTGCAGCGTTTATTTCCTCTACGGCAAGCTCTGCTGCCTCCTGCATATCGTTACCTGTCGTGCTCGCTCCACCGGTCAAGGGTGCAACAAGCCCAATCTTTATTTCCCCTATAGTCTTCACAGTAGTCGTTGTTTCTGTGGGCTGTTCAGTACATCCCAAAAAGGATATAATCAGCAGCATAGAAACCAAAATTATTTTTTTGTCAACCATTTTTTTTTTAAACCTCCGTTTGCATTTACATTATCGAGTATACTAATTGTATCAGATTTTATGAATTGAAAAAGATAGTTTAAATAACAATTTTGGAATTTTTATATTATTCCTTGTTTAAACCGGAATATTTCCAAAGACCGGGGCTCCATTTATCTCTAACCTCCCATATATATTAGACAGTGTGATGATATGAACAACCGCTGAAACATGATGATTGATGGGCGAGCTGACTGTCAAACAATAAAAAAATGAAAAAAGACATTGATAGATGCATAGGCCATATGCTGGAGACCAACGACATACGCAGGGTTTTCTGGTACATGGACGACAAGGTTGAACACCTTAGATACGGAATAAGACAGGGGGATGATGCGGTCATAGTGGGCGATACAGTAATAAATATGGAAGGACCCTACCCGCTCAAGATTGGGCGGAAAACCGGTTTAATACACACCTGCTCTGATATCGTGGTTATGGGTGCCAAGCCCCTTTATGCGCTTAACTCAATGCAGGTGGATTCAGTTAAAGCGGGCGGGGAGATAGCAAAGGACCTGAAAAAACAAAGCGACGGCCTTGGTGTACCCATAATAGGCGGGAACACGCAGTTAGAGAACAATCTGGAGTCCTGCATCTCTTTTGCGGTATACGGCAGCCTTGTTAACAAACCGGTAGCTGACTCCGGTGTTGCAGAAGGAGATAAAATCCTGATGCTCGGTGAAGTGGTTGAGGGTGATATCGGCCAGAGGGTCCAAAGAGCTAAGGTAAAATTCAAAACCTTCCTGGAGCTTTTGGAAAACGATATCGAGATTAACGCTGCAAAAGACGCTTCCAGGGGCGGATGGTTCGGTAACCTGGTGGAGATGCTGGTGAAGTCAAGAATGGGCTTTAATGTCAGGAGCATCCCATTCCCTCACATAACAAGATATATGGGAAACTATCTCATCTCTGTTCCAAAGGCTGAGGTTTCCAGGGTTCTTGAGGTTTCCGCAAGAAACAAGTGTCCTCTGGTGGAGGTGGGTGAGGCTGTTAAGGAATTGGCGGTTTCCATCGGAGGTGAGGTGGTGGTTGAAAAAGAGAAGATGATGGATTTGATTAAGGGGATGCCCTATAAGAAGCCGTCTAAATAATCAGTCGATGTATTCGCTGAGTTTAGGCGTTTTACCTGTAAGCTCCCAGTAGATTTTCTTTCTACCGTATTCAGGGTTCACTACCTCCTCTTTGAGCATGTTCATTGATTTAAGCTTGTAGCAGTGGATGTTTACTGTTGACCAGGCTACTCCAACCTTCTTGGCTATCTTGTATGTGGTCAACGGTTCATCGCTTTTTGTTAGGATATCAATAACTAATTCATCAATCCGATCCAGCTCGTCATCTTCCATTTTTTTTTTTTGGTGGTGAGGGGGCTACCCTTTAACACATCAAATTAAGGAGATTGTGGATTGGGTTTATTTTCCTTAACATGCGCGCGCTTCCGAGGTGGTAGCTATTAGGCAGCCCCCATTACTTATATAATTCAGAGGGCTTAAATAAGGGAATCATACGCTGTTCACTAACACCGTTAATTTACCTTTAGTGGATGCTCCCTCATAGATGCCGTATGGAACGTGTGTCCTTATGCTCATGTTGAAGTATTCCCCCGGTACCAGATATCCGTCTCCGTCTGAGCCGTTGCTTGTGTTCCAGGCGAATTCGGTGTGATTTTTCCCGCAGTTGTTGAACGGATAATCCAGATTCCAGTGAGAAAAAAATGTCCGGTTACAGTGTTGCGATACTGTCGTACAGTATTTCTGGCCTCCGATATTTACCTCAGAGTATCCGTAGGCTTTGTTTTCTGTGAGTGTTCCCACCCTGCATGAGTCTACCCCGGTTCCTGGTGTGTTATTAAGCCCTGCTACGCAGTTGCTGAAGTCTGTGGATCCTGTTTTCACCGAGGTGTGTGCTTCATCCCCTATATAGAATGTGTTGTCTGTGCAGTTACCATCTTCCTTGTTGAGGAACCAGAAATATTCGTTGCTGGCGTTGCGGAACCTGCCATAGAGGTATTTGGTGCTGTTTGGCGGCATGTTCCCGTCCGGGTCCGTTAGGTATACCAGTGTATTTGGTTCACCGTATTCCGCCCGGTTCACGAAGTAGTAGCTTTTTGTTTGCGTGTCTTTGGAGAGCACAACGTAGTTTCCGGCGTTTGTTTCTTCAGCGCTTCCCACAGCGAATGGAGATGCCTTGGGGTATGTTGCGTTGAACCAGATGTGGGTTATGTTTTTGGTCCCAATATTTGTTATCTGTATCTGGTGATAGTTGTTTACTTCTGAGGTGCCATCTCCAACGCTTCCTGGTGAGATACCTAACCATGAGAGGCTGCCGGGGGTTATATCCACCATGGTTTTGCTGGTTAAACTAACACCTACCTGGGATGAGTCCGTGTCATTTGCCTGCCCATGGACTGTTGTAATAAGAATTAATGTAAGGATTATGGATGTGATTGTTTTGCGGATGGACTTTAACATTTTAATAATAGTTCCGACAAATATAACATATTAGTATACTTACATATCGATATATTACCGTATTTATATCCTTATAGGTTTAAAAAAATAATAATGAAAAAAGGCAAAGGCAGCAATAGATACTGGAGAATAGCAACCATCTCTCTCATGTGTCTACTCTATCTTGTGTTTAATGTTCATGCAATCTCCATAGGCTCTGCTCCCGGAGTTTATGACCTTGGTTTGGTTGACCCCGGTGACAATATACTGTTCAGGTACTACCTGATAACCACATCCACCAGTGATCTCCTGGTTAATGCGAGATACATTACAGCACACCGGGACATGTACTACAACGAGAAAAGAAGCCCGTACGTCTTTATCCCCTCACAAGCCTCTGAGGAGTCCATAGCTGATTGGGTGACGGCTGTTAAAAACCCGGTACTGGTTTCTCCAGCAACCAAGAAGACTATCTATCTCCCCGGTGGGGGTGTTGTACGTGCCAACGGTTACGTTGATATCAGATTGCAGGTCCCAAATGATGCGGAGCCTGGTTTCCATGTGGGTGCAATCAGCCTTAACCCTATGATGTCTGGTACGGGCAGGGGTACTGGTGTTTCCACCCTGGCTGTTACACGCCCTGTTTTTGTTTTCCAGGTTAGTGGTGAGGCTGTTAGGAAGGGTGAGATAGTGAACATACTCGGTGAAAGGACGGGGGAGAGCAAAGCGAGAATTAACGTGATGTTCAAGAACACGGGAGCAGAGACGATGAGTGTGAAATTATCCTACCTGAAGATATTCGACAAGGTTGGTAATGTGATAGCAAATCTTAATTCTGGTTTAACCTACTCCACGCCAGGGAAGGTGAAGGCGTTGCCTGTTGACTGGAGCGATGAAAAAGTAAAGCCCGGTGTTTACAGGATGGAAGCGAAGGTTTCCTATACAACAGGGTATGTCACGCATGTCCAGGATGTCCAGATTCCCGATAAGATAACCATACTACCCTCAAAGGGCAAAGCAAAGAAACCAGCCGGGGAGTTCCCATCATGCAGCATTCTTTTCTATGGCATATTGTTCCTCCTGATACTCCTGGTTTTGGCTTATTTCCTGCTGGGCGGATACAGAAACCTCCCCTACATCCTGGCATTGCTTGTGTTCCTGCTGGTTGTGCTGGTTTTGTGGTATGTTCTCCAGTGCACGGCGATACTTAACATGCTTGATATTCTGCTTTTTTTGATTATAATAGCATTAATTATTTACCTAATCTGGGGTTAGAATGAATTCGGATAACAAAAAGAAAAGGGTTTTTAAGGGTTTGTTTGTTTTTTTTATGATTTCAATTGTCGTCTTGGCCGGGTTATTTTATCTAATCCACTCGGATACGGTTCCTGAGCCAGTAACCCCTGTAAGCAAGCAGAAAAGAGAGATTATTGATACATCCTTTTTCGTAAACGAGGTGGTGAGGATTCCCACCTCAGCTAATGTAATCAAGCCGGATCCATCTTCCGGAATCATCAAGGTTGGAATAGACCCCGGTACTGATGCATTGAATTTCGGCCGGGTTTTCACTGATATGCCAGTAAGAAAATATGTTGAACTCGAGAACAGCGAAGGATATACTGTGAGGGTCTGTATCCGAAAATACGGTTCCATCCTACCTTACCTGAATTCATCTGTTGATTCATTCATCCTTGAATCCGGTGAGGGACGGGATGTTATGGTGTCTTTTGTTGGCAAGAAGCTGGGATACTTTGAGGGTGAGGTGGATGTTATCATACGGAAGCCGAGATATAAGGAACTGGCTCCTCTACTTTACTGGGTGGGTTGTTAGCATGTGGAACAAAATTTCGGTTTTATTGTTTGCGGCGGTTTTATTGTCTCTGAGTGCCGGGGCTTTAATTCCCGTATCTGTGTCGATTAACAGCGACATTGATGGTTTCATCTCTTACGTTGATGTCCCCGATCATGTGGAGGACTCATATCAGCGGTTTACTCTGGTGTGGGTTAACTCGGGTTCTGTGAGCTGTCGCCTGAGAACACGGGCTGATGTCTACAGCGGCTGGGAGGGTAATAAGAGCTTACTTTATTCTGCATGGAGCGGCGAGATGCCTTCAGAGCCCGGCACAGAGAATACCCTGTGTTCCTACTGGTTTCCTTGGGGGGATGGGAACTATTCGGTTGATTTCAAAATCTATTACTGTAATCTTATCGTTGACGGTCCGCAGCGTAATTTCACCGTAGAAAGAGAGCGGGTTTACTTTGGAAACTTAAGTGTTCTCCCAACCCCTGAGTTGTTGGATGTTTCAGCTTCCAGCAACAAGTCAGCTATAGAGTTTACCTTAAAGTCTAGTGAGGACATAGATGGCCTGTTGATCACTC
This sequence comes from Candidatus Altarchaeota archaeon, assembly GCA_034659295.1. Lineage (GTDB taxonomy): Archaea > Altiarchaeota > Altiarchaeia > IMC4 > QMZM01 > EX4484-2. The sequence goes on from JAYEGX010000013.1 coordinate 11,344, forward strand.
CATCAGCTTATCCAACTGCCTGGGTTTTCGAGTCCACTGAGGTTGGTTATCTTAAGGCAGGCAATCCCAGAAGTGTGAAGGTAAGCTATGAACCTACCATCTGGAAGAGCAGGAACGTGTCTTTTACTCTGGTTTCCGCTGACGGGTCCATGTTTTTTGAGCATGTTGTGGAACTGAAGGAAAAGAAGGGCATTCCCTGGGAGTCTATAGTTCTGGGATTTCTTTTTTTGCTTGTGGTTTTTCTCTCCGTGCTGCTTTTTAGCCTGGGAAAGAAAAATATTAATTGATTATGAAAATCGAGAGGGTTCCAACCGGGATTCCGGGGTTTGATGAGCTTATTGAGGGGGGGTTTCCCAAGGGCTCTTCCACAGTTGTTTCCGGCATCCCCGGCTGCGCTAAGACCACTTTTGCGATGCAGTTTATCGCAAACGGGGCTTTGAAGTATAATGAGAAGAGCATCTTCATCACCGTGGAGAAGGATTTGGATTCCCTGAACCGGACTTTCTCTCTTTTTGGTTATGATATCATGGGGTTGCATAAGACCGGCAGGCTTGGTGTTATCGATCTGGAGATTAAGCCGGAGATGGGTGAGGATTTTTTGGACCAGATTATCAGCCCCAAGTTCCTGTCCAAGGTGAAGGCGTTTGGTGCGAGCAGGGTTGCTATTGACCCCCTGAATCTTGTTTTGCAGTTCAGCGGAGATTTCGGGGGGGAAAGAAGGGGTGTCCAGCGTTTGATTAATGCATATAATAAGCTGGGCTGCACTCTGCTTTTGACTTATGAGCGCCTGCAACAAAATGAGAATTTGGAGTATGAGGTGGCTGATTTCGTGGTTGACGGAATTATCTATCTGCAGTTGATTAAGTCCACGGGCTCTTTCGGTGAGAAGTCTTTTTTTGAGAGGCGTTTGTCTATTCTGAAGATGCGGGAGACTAATCACGCCCATGGTTTGTACAGGTTCAAGATTGAGGGTGATGGAATTCATGTATATTCCGATATTTTCCTGAGAGCCAGAAAATGATAAGTTTATTGATAATTTATACCCTGTGTTTAGCATTAATCTAATATCTTGATATCTCTTTATAATATATATATGATACCTTCAATATAGTATAACAATGTCAAATGTCATTGCGGTTGTTTCTGGTAAAGGGGGTGTTGGGAAAACCACATTCTCCATCAATCTGGCTGCTACATTAAATGAGTTCGGGCAGGAAAGCGTCATCGTGGACGCGGATGTCACCAACCCCAACATCGGCTTAAAGCTTGGCATCCCACGGGTTACATTATCGCTTCAGGAGGTTCTCAAGGGCGAGGTGAAGATCACTCACAGCGTCTTCATCCACCCCACCGGTTTAAGGATCATCCCATCCTCGGTTTCAATGGACGAGCTGGACTGCAGTTTATCCGAGCTAAAAAATCACCTGGAGGAGCTCAATGAGCTGGTCATAGTCGACTCCCCTCCCGGTCTGGGAGGTGATGTGCAGTCGATTATCGACGCAGCCGATTCTGTTCTGGTGATAACCAACCCGGATCATGCTGCTGTAATCGATGCTGTGAAGGTTATCAAGCTGGCCAAGGACTTAAGGAAAAACAACATTTATGTAGTCATCAACCGAGTCAACAACGACGTCTATGAGCTTACCCCCGATGAAATCGAGTTGATGTGCGAGACCCCGATAATCTCCAAAATCTCAGAGGATTCCAACATCAGGCGCGCATCTTTCGAGAACATCCCCATAATCTATCGGAACCCTTACTCATACGCATCCATTGATTACCAGTATCTGGTATCCAGGCTCTTAAGACAGGAGTACGAACCCCCCAACCTCCTGTTCATAAGGCGCCTGCTGGACCGTTGAAATGTGAAAAATAACACATCATTTGGTGGAAAGATTGTATTAGCCTTGCTCCTACTTCTTCTTAGCTCCGCTTCCGTCTCCTCCCAGCTAATGGTAGAGAACCTCCAAATCAAGGGTGACGTGGAGAACAAAATCATCTGGCTGAACGATGATTTCTCCAAGATTGAGGTATCCGCTGAATGCAAGCTTAATGGTGTCGGAGTAACCCCCACAGAGTTCTACGCCGAAATATACCCCCCAGGATACTCCAGCCCCAGCATGAGATCCGATGAGATACCCTACACCTTCAGGAACCCCCTCCTTTATCCCTACGAGAACCCTGACACACATCCATACCTGGTTAAGGTAATCTGCGAGTACGACGATAACGGCACCCTACTGACTGCCTCAGATACGGAGGAGCTCTTCATTTACGAGCTGACCCTTGACTTCTATAAGGATGCTGGTGAGGAGCTGGAGGTATACCAGGGCGGTGAGTTCCTGCTGAAGGTTGAGCTTGAGTTAAACGGCAAACTGGTTACCCCGTCACACAACACCTTCGAGGTCTACTATGACGAGAAGGACAGTGAAGGCGATAGTGACTGGCAGAGTTTTGAGATAATCAGCGACCCCGCCCTGAGAGAGGACTACCAGGAGATTCTCTTGTATGTTCCATTGCATGATGATGACATATCCGTGGACAGGCATGATATCAAGGTAGAGGCGGAGTATAAAGTGTCCGGCACCGATTCTGAGGTCACCGATAAGGCCATGAACTTCATCTGGGTGAACAACCCCATCGGAGTGGACATCCAGGATAACAGGATCGTGTGCCCCGCCAACGAGGTCTGCCGGAAGAATATTACCGCCAGGGTGGTGTTCAGGGCCGGCTCCATAGAGAACTTTGAACTCACTAATGTGGAGGCGGTTCTGGTGAGCAGGCATAAAATCCAGAAGGTTACCGTAGACGACCTCTACTGTGATGACACCACCGAGGAATGCAATGTCCTGGTTACCATACCATCCTATATAAGCTCCGGGGACTATGATCTCTTTCTTACCTTCGCTTGGCCGTCGGTGTCTGATTACAGGTATAAGGCCGATGACTCCGTCTCCTTCGAGTCTGTTATCGAGTTATCCGGCTCTTTTAAGGATGCTGCGGGGAAGGTAGTTAATGCCGAGATCACGTTGGAGAACACGGATACGGGAGAGACAATCGTAGCCAAAACCAACAGTAACGGGGCTTATTCAGTTGAGCTCCTGCCGGGGGTGTATGATATCGCCTTCAAGTTCACCGGTGGGGTTGTGGCCCGCATATTCAATGTTTCCATAACCGACTTTGAGTTAATGTCCATACCCGGGAACATGATACGCTTCGACAGCGACCACCTGACGTCCGGTGCTCCTCCCGGGGTTAATATCGTGAAGACGGTGGTGCTGGAGTCGGCTCTACCCTCATCTGACCTCTGGGTTTATGTGCCATATGACAGCACAAGAGTTAACAACAAGGAGGAGGAGTTACGGGTTTACAGGTGCGTGGACTGGAATTTCATGAAGAGCGCCTGTTGCGGTAAATGGGAACATATTCCTGCAGGGGTGCACACCATAAGGGATGCGGTGGAATTCTCCGTTAACAAGTCAGCTGCCTTCGTAGTCGGCGAAAACAACTGGCTCATCTACTCCAAAATCGAGCTACCAACCCTGGAGGTGTTCATGGGCGAGCCAGTGGTTGTTGAAGGCGCTGTCGTGGACAACGAAGACAAACCCGTTTCAGGAGCTACGATAACACTATCTTTCCCGGAGTATAATCTTTCCAGGAGTGCTGTTACATCAGGCACGGGAGGTTTTTCAGCAAAAATAGACGCCCCCCATAAGACAGGCAACATCCTACTCAACATTAACGCCAAAAAGGAGCCGTATTCCCCCGTTAATGATTCCCGGGTTATCCGGGTATCAAAAAGCAAGGAGCTAGGTCTCATGGGAGCCTCTGACGTGGAGAGAATCTCCCTTAACGAGTCCAAGATCATTAATATATCCATTATCAACTCAGGCCAGACTAATTTCACGGACACGATTTATTTCGAAGTCAATGGCGTACCATCCGACTGGTATTCCCTGTCTCCCCCATCATTTGAGGGCTTAGATGTCGGCGAGAGCAGGAATGTGGACCTGAGGTTCAGGGTTTCAACAGAACTTTGTGCCTCCGGCTGCAAGAAGTTTAATCTGGTGAATTTCGTCGCCAAAAGCCAGGAGATAACCCGATCCATAAGTTTCTCGCTTGAGATTAACGAACCCTCTGCCCTCCCTGAATCCAACGAGACCGTCAATGAGGGCGGAGGCTTGACCGGTTTCATTTCCCTACCCAACTTCGAGTTACCCTCTATTGGAAGCTATTACGTTTCATTGACGGTTATAGTGCTCCTTTTGCTTCTTGTGGTTAACAAGAAAAAAGCCGGAGCCGGTTTCAGGAAAGGAATTAAAAGATCCGGTGTGTTAGCCCAAAAGATTAAAAAGAAGTCCGGGGAGTTGCGTTCCGGGAAGATTAAGGGAGTTGGCGAGCGCTTTAAGGGCAAGGGCATCTCCATAGGCAAAAAGAAGAAACCCTTCCGCAGTAACGTGATATCCTCCCTGCATAAGGCCAAATCAGAGGCTACGGGCGAAACCATGGTTTTTGATTCCGAGCTGTCCAGCTACAAGATTATATCCTCAGGTAAGAAATCTACCGCAAAGAAAAAGCCTGCTAAGAAGGATTGGGATACTTTCTGGAAGGAATAGTTTTTTTTTTAGTCGAACATGCTGGCCATCGCTGAGGCTGCATCATCCTCTTTATTATCTTCTTTCTCTGGCGTTTCTTCTTTTATCGGCTCAGGTTTCTCTTCCTTCACTGTTTTTTGTTTCAGCCCCTCTCCCACAGCATCCGGTATCCGGGAGGCTAGAGCAAGCATTTCCATGTTTGCTTTGGAGAGCAACTGTTTGATGGTTTCCTTGTTGAGTATCTCCTGGTTTATGGCAAGATTAAGTGCTTCCGTATGAGCCTTCAAAAGCATAGGCGTTATCATTGCCTTGTTGATTATGCCCGCGTTCATGGACAGGTTAAATGCCTTCATGTATGTTGTTTTCAGGTTTTCTAGTGTTTCCTGCTCGTCTATGTGCAGTATGTCTCTCGTGTATGTGGTCCCGTCTTCGCAGGCTGCTCTCAGCTTTAATCCAATCTCCATCGGTTTGATATCCAGACGGTTCATGACGGTAGCTGCTTGTTCGCTGATAAGCTCCCCATTCTTTACTATGAGGGAGTCTTCCATTATCCTGATTTTCCCAGCATCTATTCTGGCTTTCACCCCAGCCTGCTGCAGCTCTCCTATCACCGGCCCGGCTGGTAGGGGGGTTTCCCCCTTCGGTGCTATGATGTCGTATGGCGCCTTATCTCCTTTCTTGGCTGGTGCTGTGCCCTTGTTTTCTTCCAGTATCTTGTTGAGCTTGAATGGGTTGAGCTTTGTGAGTATCAACCCGGTTGGCCCGTCAATGTAGCCTGCAAGGTCTTTTTTACCTGCTTTTTCCAAGGCTCGCTCTATGATCTTGTTTTTTGTGACCGTTATTTCCGCCTTATCCACCAGCTTATCCCTGATTTTCTGGAACTGGCTGCTTGGCATGCCCTCTATGTTAACCAGCCCTACCACTGTGCTGTTTTTGATTTCTTTTTCGAGTTCCTTTACTTTCTCAGGCTTCCAGGTGGCTACCATTTTATTTTTACCGCAGGCCCCATGGTTGTTTTACAGTATATGCTGGCTATTTTTTCTACGGGTAAGATTCTCTCTATTGCAGTATATACTGCTTGTATGTTCTCAGCCAGCTTTTGATCTTCCATATCCTCTGTTCCGACTGGAACGTGTATGGTGGGGTTTTTCTTGCTTTTGACTCTGACCGTGTCCTTGAAATCTGTTATGTATCCTTTGACGTCTTTGTTTGGTGGCATTATCTGGGGCATCTTGTTTCTCGGCCCTAGTATGATACCCCATTTTTTCCCGATTGTTGACATGAGGTCTGGTTGCGCGATTAATCCATAGCATTCGCCTGCGAATTTCTTCATCTTCCGCCGGTCTTTAGCGTATTCCTCTATTTCTTCCTTGTTCAGAACGTGTTTGCTGTGTTTTTTGGCTTTCAGGTTCAGGTCTCCTTCGGCGAAGACCCCTATCTCAACGTCTCTTCCTCTGCCGTTGGGTAGCTTTATAGAAGTGTTTATCTTGTCTGCTCCTTCCAGTTTAACATCCTTGAGGTTGATTCCTATCTCGAGGCTTTGCTTGAATCCTCTTTTTCTGCTTTTTTCTTTAGCTTCTTTCACTGCTTCTATGATTTGTTTATCGTCCATGTTTTTATCCTCCTACCTTCCTGGTAGTGTTGGCGGAATATTGGATGCTGGTTTCTTTATTTGGGATTCTTTATTTAAATAATCCTTTTTTGTTGGGTGTTGCAGTCTACAGCCACCGGAGTATGGCTGAAGTTCAGAGGACCTGAACAAGACTTTATTTTTCCCTCTCCTCTCGTATTCTTGCAAGTTTTTTTTGTGAGAACTATGAATTTCCCATCAAAGCCTTCTATTTTATCTAGGATATTATTCAGTAGTGTGAACCTCTTTTTAGGGTCTGTGGTTTGCATTCTCAAAAGTATAACCCCCTTGCTGGGTTTCCCTAATCTAAAGATGAGTTCTCCAAAGCCCTTATCATCATTAATCAAAACCCTGTTCTCCTTTTCTGCAAACGGAGAACCTCATCATCGGGGCATCCTCTCATAGCATCTCCCACAAATACCACATCATAAGAAGATTTTAGCAGATTAAAGAGCCCCCTGCCACAACTCTCGTCTGCAAGTAATCTGAGCATCCTAAAACCTCTAAGCGGTTGCAGATATCGTGTATTCTCCTCTTACGAGATCAGCGCTATATTCCAGAGCAGCTTTCACATCCTCTTTTTTCAGATTGGGGTAGTCCTCAACTATCTCATCAATGCTCATTCCATCAGCAATTCTGTGGATAATAGCATCTACCGGGATTCTCGTTCCCTTTATCACAGGCTTACCTGCCATAACCCCTGGATTAACAACAATTCTGTTTCTAAGCCGTTCCTCCATGAATACTATTTTTGTTTACTGGTTTAAATCATATCTCTGTTGTGTGCTATTTTCTCACTTTACATGTTTGTTTTTGAACCGTATCCTGGGACCATGAGAGAATACATGAAGGAATCGATTATTTAATACTTCGCGAACGCTATCTTAGAGATAAAGTGTATTTTATATAGGATATTCACCCCCATCTCTAGAGTATTTTTATACTCTTTATCTAATAGATATACTATGGCTAGAGATGTTGGCAGATATCATAAGCTGCCTTGGGGTGGGGGTCAGATCACGGTCAGCAAGGATCTGGTGAAGCTTTTGAATCTAACAAACAAGGATAAGGTCCTAATTGAGTACGATGAGGGCAAAGGGGAGCTGAAGATATCTAAGCTTTAGTTTTTCCGTTTGCTTTCAGTATCTCGCTGTTGGTTACTATACCTGTTATCTTGTCTTTTTCTGTGACCGGCAGGTGTCGCAGCCCTGTTTTTTGCATGATTCTCGCGCAGTCCTCTACTGTTGTATGCGCTGGTATGCTCAGAAGCGGGTGGCTCATCGTTTCTTCGACGTTGACTTCTTTCGGGTTTTTGTTTTTCGCTATTATCTTGTGTATGATGTCTTTCCTGGTTATTATCCCCTTATCTTCCACTACCAGCGAGGTGACTCTGTTGAGGTACATTTCCTGCATGGCTTCCTGTATGCTCGCATCCTTTTTTATTTCTTTTACCGGGGCCTGCATTATTTTTTTTATCTGCATCTTGTTTTATATTTTCGTGTTCTGATATAAATACCAGTATACTGTTTTATCATAGTATATCTCATAATGGATGATTCAATCTTGAAGCGGATGCCTCGTTGGCTTGATTTAACCCCCCAGCAGTTCAGCATCCTATTGTCTGTTTATTTCTTGCAGTTATCGGGTTCTCGCACGAACCCTAAGAGCATCTTGGAGCGTTATGTGTCGGATTCCGGCAGGCGTTTGCAGCAGAGTAATCTGTTCACTCAGTTGAGGGTTCTGGTGGACCGGGGTTTTCTGTCCCGGGGCGGGAACGCTTGTTATCTACTGGATTTCGATGCTTTGGAGTCTTTTCTTGCTTCCAAGAGGGTTGTTTTGTTGGAGGAGCTGGAGGAGTTTGATAGGGTTTCATCTGAGCTCCAGGATTTTCTTCGGCGGGTTGTTTTGCAGGAGCAGAGGCCTCGTGTTTTTTTCATGGGTTATGGTGAGTTGATGGGGTCTTTGGTGGGTTCCGGCTCGAACGCTTCCTGTATTTATGCTACTTCTTTGTTTCCTACGGTGGCTTACACCCCGCAGCTGGCCTCTGGTATCGGTAGGGGTGAGTATTTGCGTGTTTTGTGGAAGCGTGCGGTGGAGGGTTCTGTTTTAAGTTTGCGGTATCTGACTTGTTTGGATGTGGATTTCTTGTTTAATCATTGTTTCAGGTATTTAGGCGATCCGGTGCGGGCTTTCAGGGAGTCGTTGGTGGTTATTGAGGAGTTGAGTAATCTGTTGGAGGCGCATGATAATCTTGATGTCCGTTTTCTGTCGGATTTGCAGGGCTTGGATGTTTTCATCCCTGAGAGGGGTGATGTTGTCAGTGATTTTTTTCTGTTGAGCCGGGATGAGCACCGGGATTTAACTGGTGCTATTTTCATCAGCAGCCAG
>JAYEGX010000014.1:0-5631 GCA_034659295.1 Candidatus Altarchaeota archaeon
ATGATCTCACTTGTTAAGGGAAGCCCGCAGAGCTTAGATTCGGGGATGAGGTAACCCAGGAAACCGGCAGTCGTGAAAGCTACGAAAACAATCCCGGGCAACAGCAGAGCTGCGGCAACCAAAATAATCCGCCGATCATCCATCAATAACATACTTAGTTTATTCAGTATCTTAAATGTTGCTATTATTTTAGTTATTATACCCAATACTAAACAATGGAACTACACCCCCATGAGATAAAAATACTTGATGTGTTGGATGAGAAAAAAACCAACAAGGAAATAGCCGAAGAAAGCAGCCTGGGACTTGATGCAGTGAACAGGGCATTATCCTGGCTGGCCACCAAGGGGCTGGCGGATATGAAAGAGGATATCACGGAAGAGATCACCCTCAGAAGTGATGGTATATTGTATGCAAGGGAAGGGTTGCCCGAGAGAAAAATACTTGAGCTGGTAGGGGATAAGGCATCCATAAAAAGCATACAGGAGAGTCTGGGAAAGAAAGAAGCCAGCATAGGGTTGGGCTGGCTCAGGAGGAAGAACCAGGCCAAGATAGAGGGGGATGTTATCTGGATAATAAATAGGGGGGTGAAAGCCGATGAAAAGCTCCTAAAGCTTTTGAGCAGGGAGGAGGAACTCTCGTCAAGCGATCTGAGCCCTGCACAAAAAAAGGCATTGAAGTTCTTAAGGAGCCGGCAGAGCCTGCTAGAGATCAGAGAGAGAAAGATTTTGTGGGCTGTTCCCACAAAAGAAGGCAGAAGAGTTGGGGAGATGGGAGTTAAGGAGAGTATCTCGCAGCTGACGCCAGAGCTGTTGATTAGTGGAGGATGGAAGGATAAGAAGCTGAGGTCTTATGATGTTGACCTGTACGTGAAACCAACATATCCCGCCAAGAGACATCCATTAAGCCATTTAATAGACAGGATCAGGATGGTTTTCCTGTCAATGGGCTTTAAGGAGATAAAGGGTCCCCTGATCGAGTCCGCCTTCTGGAACTTCGATGCATTATTCCAGCCGCAGGATCATCCAGCAAGGGATATGCACGACACATTCTACCTTAAGGAACCGGATCATATGGAGATTGAAGGCTTCAGGAGGTATAAGGATGATGTGAAAGTGACCCACGAGAACGGGGGGACCACGGGCTCAACCGGGTGGGGGGGCTCATGGAGCGGGGAAACAGCCCAGAAAACCATTCTGCGGACACATACTACTGCAGTCACCTGCAAGCATCTCACCAAGCTCGAGAAGACTGATTTACCAGCTAAGGTGTTCTGTATCGGGAAAACCTTCAGGAACGAGGCAGTCGACTACAAACACCTTCCCGAGTTCTACCAGATAGAGGGTATTGTGGTAGACCCTAAGGTCAACTTCCGGAACCTTCTGGGCATACTGCGGGAGTTCTACGAGAAGATGGGCTTCAGGAAGATACGATTCAGGCCCGCCTACTTCCCTTACACAGAGATGAGTGTGGAGCCGGAGATCTATGTAGAGGAAAGAGGGGAGTGGATGGAACTGGGAGGCAGCGGGATGTTCAGGCCTGAGGTTGTGAAGCCTTTGCTTGGATTTGACTGTCCTGTTCTCGCCTGGGGGCTTGGGCTGGACCGGGTTGCAACCCAGAATCTTGGATTAACTGATATACGGGATTTATACATCAGCGATTTAGGCTGGTTGAGGAACCATCGGGTACTATGATGTCAAAGCAGGGGTTATGCGGGGGTATTGATGAAGCAGGCAGGGGCCCGGTTATCGGGCCGTTGATTATTGGGTGCGTGGTACTTGACGGAGAGGGCAGGGAGAAGCTGAGAGACTTGAATGTCAGGGACTCCAAGAGAGTTTCCCCCAAGAGAAGAGCCATGCTGGAGCCCAAGATAAAGAAATGCGCTGTTGAGTGGGGTTTGATTGAGATCTCTCCTGTGGAAATCGATGTCTTAAGGGGGCGGCATTCACTGAACGCTATTGAGGCGATGAAGGTGGCTGAGATCATCCTTTCACTTAAGACGGTGCCTGGGGTCATCTACGTGGATGCTGTTGACAACGGCGCTGATTACTACAAGAAGAGGGTTTTGGATTACCTAGCCTCGCTGAATAATGAGTTCATTATCCCAGAAATTGTTTCAGAGCATAAGGCTGATGACCGCTACATCGAGGTATCAGCGGCTTCTATTCTGGCTAAGGTGGAACGAGATAGGATCGTTGAATGCCTGAAGGAGGGGTACGGAGACTTCGGATCAGGGTATCCTTCAGATGAGAGGACCAGCAAGTTCATAAGCGAGATTATCAGGCGGGGGGAGATACCCGAATTCGTCAGGAGATCCTGGAACACCCTGGAAAAGAGGAAGCAGATGAAGCTGGGTGAATTCTAGTTCCCACTGAGCTGGTGTTTTTTATAGCTTTAATCTATTTTTATTAGGTTAAAGTGTGGTGTATTAAAAAATAAAATGGGTTTACGTCCGAGCAGATGCTATAAGTGGGATTCGCCTGCGTACACGAGAACAAGCAATAACCCTCAGGATTCGTTTATTACAGGAATCCCCGGCTCCAAGATCATACACTATAATATGGGGAACCTTAAGGGTGATTTTGAGGTGGAGACCTCCATTATTGCAAAAGATAGGATACAGGTCAGGCACAATGCCCTGGAGGCTACCAGGACTGCTGTGAACAGGAAGCTCGAGAAGGCTTTGGGCAGGATGGGCTATCATTTCAAGATCAGGGTTTACCCGCATCATGTTATGAGAGAGAATGTGATGGCCACGGGAGCGGGTGCTGACAGGGTTCAAAGCGGTATGCGAGGCTCCTTCGGCAAACCTATTGGGAGAGCGGCCAGGGTGAACAGGGGTCAGGCTGTTTTGAGTGTTTACACCATGAACGAGGAGCGGGATCTGAGGATTGTTAAGGAAACCTTGAAGATGGGTGTTAAGAAGCTTCCAGGTAATCTGGAGGTTGTTGTCAGAGAGAATGAAGCTTAATGTTGTTGCGAAAATCAGGATCACCCCGGATGGTGTGGACAGCGACCTTGATGCCGTCAGAGAGAGGCTGGAGGAGCTTGTTGGAGATTATGGTAAACTGCATAAGAGCGAGGTGAAGCCTATCGCCTTCGGCTTGAATTCTATTGAAGCAACCCTTCTTCTGGACGACAGCAAGGGAGGCTTGGAGGAGATAGAATCCAGCCTTAAGGAGATGAGCGAAGTAAGCCAGGTGGATGTTTTAGACATTAACCTGATCTGAATGAAACAATTTTTCTTTGTTTAGTATCCAGCTATTAGGCAGTAGTACCCCATTATTGCGTTCGTATCCGTAGACATCATCCGAGACCAGGTTGCTGTTGTAGAGGTATCTGATTATTGTATTGTTTGTTTTTCTCTATCGCCCCTCAGAGGGAGGGATTCTCATATATTTAATCGTGGGTTACCTGATATATAACATGGAAGTGGAATGTGTTTATGAGAGAGGTGTTTTAAGACCTATTAAGAAGAAGAAAATGAGGAAGGAAGATGTGGTGGAGTTTAAGGAAGGTGAAAGGGTGAAGATAATTCTAAAGCAGTTTTCTCTTGGAAAGTTAAGAGGGAAGTATGGTAAAGGCAGAATGATCACCAGAGAGGTTTTACTGAAAGCTAAAGATGAATTCTATGACAGAAGAGCGCATATTCATTGATTCTTCCATATTCTTAAAGTTTTTGATAGAGGGTGTGAGGTATTTGAGGAATTGGAGGATTTTACACTACTCACCTCGGATAATGTTGTCGAGGAGGTTATCTATGTCTTGTTGAAGGAGGAGGGTAGGGACTTTATTGAGGAGGATAAGCATTATCGGGTATTGAATTTCTTGAGGAAGAATCCTGATTTCGTGAAGAAGGTGAGTGGAGATATAATAAATGATTTGGATGAGCTTATGTCTGCACTAATGATAAAAATCGTTAAACCCGCTCCCTTGGAGATAATGTTTCAGATTATGAAGATGTCTGGTCTTCTTCCAAATGATGCCTTGATTGCTGCAACCTGCAAGTTTTATGGCATAAAGAAGATTGCCTCATTCGACGAAGACTTCAAGCGGGTGGACTTCCTGGAGATCGTGAAGCCCTAAATGCTGCCGAGGTGGTCGTTGGGGTAATAGTATTTCTCGCCACCCTCTTTCCTAGCCACCAGCTCATTATTCGCGTAATAAAAGCTAGTGTTTTCTTCTGTTCCATTACTGTAAACAACGGTCTCGAATAATTTATCGAACGAGTAAACCGTCTTAGTGCCTTCATCCAAGTAGACTACCTTCTTCACCCGGTTGCCGCCATGGTCGTAATAGTATCTCGCTATCAGGTCGCTGGCGTTTTTGACGACCGCGAGCTTGTTGGCATCATTATACTCGTAGCTGTAGACATCATCCGAGACCAAATTGCCGTTGCTGTCGTAGTTAGGGGGGTGTTTTTTGTGTATTTAATCTTGTATTTCGCTATATCTATTATGGAAGTGGTCTGTGTCTATCGGAAGGGTGTGTTGAAACCTTTGAAGAAGCTGAAGATGAGAGAGGGTAAGAGAGTTAGGATGGAGTTGAAGGAGAGTGTGGTTGAGAGCACATTTGGTTTGTTGAAGGCTGAGGGTAGGGATGTGGAGAAGGCTATCGAAGAAGTGGAAAATGAGTGGGGAGCCTGATGTTGTTTTCGTGGATTCTAATGTTATCATTAAACATATTGCTGGAGATGAGAGGGCTAGGGGTTTTATGCTGGAGATAGAGGGTAATGAATTTGTTGGTTGTGTGAATCAGATTGTGGTGTCGGAGGTTCTATTTATTTATATTAAACTTAAGACGGGTTTAAGACCTTTGGATTTGAAGAGGAAACCTGATCTTTTGAGGAGTCTTAAACTTGATGATGTTTTTAGGATCTTTGAGTTGTTCCAAGAGCTGGAGGGTGGTGCCTTAATAAGGACTCTGACAGAGGGTGTTATGGAGGAGTATGGTTTGTTGCCGAATGATGCTTTGATTGCTGCAACCTGCAGGTTCTATGGCATAAAAAAGATTGCCTCATTTGATGAGGACTTCAGGAGAGTGGACTTCCTCAAGGTCTTGAGACCATGATTTCTTCACTCGGTTTCCACTGTGATCGTAGAAGTATTTGGCGAGTAGGGGATCATCACTCGCATTCCTGATAACTGTTAGTTTATTAGCGTCGTTGTACTCGTAGCCGTAAACACCATCTGAGACCAAGTTGCCGTTGCTGTCTTGTGTATTTATATTTCTGTTCAGTATATTGTATTAGAGAGAAAATGCATGTGGAATTTGTTCATAAGGGCAACAGGGATTTTGTTTTGCTTCCGAAGGAGGAGTTTGATAGTTTATTAGCTACTGTTGAAGTGATGCGGGATGCGGATTTGATGGAGCAGATTGAGGAAAGTAAGAAGGCGAAGTCCCGGCCTTTTGAGGATGTTTTAAGGGAGCTTGATCTTTAAAATTCGTCTTTGTGTTTTATTGCTTCTATGTATACTGTTTGGTTTTGTTTGTTTATGGTGTAGATTATCCGGTATTTTCTTTCGAAGTATAGTTCCCAGTAGCCTGCTAGTTTAGTTCGTAGTGGTTTCCCGTGTTTCTCTGGGTTTTTCTGTAGCTTGAGTATTTTTTTCTTGAATCTTTTCTGTATTT
>JAYEGX010000015.1:0-19638 GCA_034659295.1 Candidatus Altarchaeota archaeon
AACAACCACCCAAACAACCGACAGATTTTTTACATCCAAATCCCTAAATCAGAACTGCATGGAGAGATTAGACCTATACTACGACCGAATAAACGGTAACGTATACTATGAAGGGTTGGCATCCGAGATACCGGATCGTATCAGCCAGCCCCTCCTCCAGAGGCGGGTTGAAACACTAATAGGTCGGAAGGGGCTGAAGGCCTCATACGCTACCGGGAAAGGCTACATGAAACCTCTCCTGAGAACGCTCCACCAGAAAAACAAAAAAGAGGGCCTGGACCTGATGCTCAAACACCTATCAACAAGAGGTTTCGGCAGCCTTAAACGCACTGAGCTAAAAAAAGACCACATGAACATCCAGGTGAATAACTGCTTCAATGCTCTACCCAACCCTAAATCCGACAAAAAATCATGCTTTGAGATGGCTGGAATACTAGCAGCATGCGGCGAGGTGTTGATGGGTGAGGGTATGGATTGTATGGAAACAGCATGCATCTCCCAGGGGGATCCCTACTGCGAATTCCATATATTCAAACACGGCCTGAAAACAAAAGAAAAAAAAGACAGTGTACTAGAATCCCTTCCCTCACAAGAGAATGATCTGGTGAAACACAACGCATTCCACGACCCCCACAAAGGAGAGACAATATTCGAAGACAACCCCTCCCTAATCCTACCACAGGGGTACATGGCGCAATACCAAAGAGAGATTGAGCTATTGCTCGGTGAGAAACCAACAAAAAAGATGGAATACCTTCTCACAAAAAAATCCTCAATAATAACTGCAAACACCATAAAAAACAAGAAACTTGCGGGCTATTTCCACTCACCCGCCAACCTGCTACTAAGAGAGATGGTCAAACAAGCACAGAGGAGAGGATTTGGCATACCAATAATACAGGAGTTTTATCTGGGGAAACCCTATCTAAGGCTGATTGTGAAAAACAGTTTCAACGCACACGGTTACTCTAAGGCCCGAAATCCGGTATGCTACCGGATGGCGGCACTATGCGCGGGCTTCGGAACAGCATTATTCAACAAAGACATGGACTGTATAGAGACCAAATGTTCGGCAACAGGAGACCCCTGCTGCGAGTTCAGGGTTTATGCGAACCCACACAGGAGAACGCAAAGCGGCCGCTCCCAGAAAAGAAGCATACAGGAGATGGCTAATCTAGCTTCTCTGTGATGTCCACCCAAAACCTGAACTCATCAAGCTGCTTCTTAAGCTTATAGGGTATACCCCTCCCGTACTCTGAGAGCCAGCCGTTAACATGAAAATCCTTGATAACTGACTTATCAGCTACCTCAGCCCTCTGGACGAACTCCGCCAAACCCCTGTTTCTTATAAGAGACTTTTTGGGCTCGAAAACGCCGCTGAGTGTGGCCCAAACCTTAAACACGGTATCGGGATACCTCCCCCCGCCCATGTCAACAGCGAGAAGATCACATTCCCCGGTTTCCTTCATTAATGCCTCAACAGTCTCAAAAGATCTCACATCCCCTTCAACAAAAACAAGATTCGGGCACTCTCTCTGGAGTTCATTCATCGCCTCCTTTGCTTGAGGGCTCTTGTCCACGGCAAAAACCTTCTCCGCCCTATTAACGTATCCTCTGGTTGACTTCCCAAGGTGCGGTCCCACCTCTATCACGGTATCACCTTCATCTACCATATCTGCCAGGAGTCTTCTGTATCTCTCCTTCTTGTACGCTATTCGTATCATTCCAACGAACCCTAAGTGATTATAAATGTGAAGTGTGTATAATATATCATTGCTTGTATGTCGCTTGTTTAGTGTAGGAAAATAGGATTAAGGCTTTATTAGGTGCTCAAAGATGAAACTGGATAAGCTGGAGATTAACGGGTTCAAGTCCTTCAAGAACAAAACGGTTATGGAGTTCCCCGATAGCTTCACTGCGATAATAGGGCCAAACGGTTCCGGCAAGAGCAACATAATAGATTCCATTTGTTTTGTTTTGGGGAAATCCAGGGGTCTTCGGGCTAACACCCTGACTGATTTAATTTATAACGGGGGTGTTGGCGGGAGGAAGGCTGATTCAGCCAGGGTTAACATGTTCCTCAAGAACGGACACGGGGAGAAGACTAAGTTCACCCGGGAGATTAAAGCCGACGGCAGAAGCATCTACAAAATAAACGATAAACGCTCAACCCGCCAGGAGATTCTTGAGATGGTAGGTGATTCCGAGTACAATATTGTGTTGCAGGATGACGTAACCAAATTGATTGATATGCGCCCGGTGGAGCGCAGGGGAATAATCGACGATCTGTGCGGTATCAGGGAATATGATGAGAAAAAAGAGAAGGCTCTAAGGGAGCTGGAAAAAGTTGAGGATCGGATATCTGATGCATATCTCGTGTTAGGTGAGAAGGAGACTTATCTGGAGCAGCTGGGCGATGAGAGAGATGAGGCCTTAAGATATCAGTCGCTGCAAAAGGAGTTAGGGGATCTGAAGGCGTCCCTGATCTACAGGGAAATGATCCGGCACCAAAATAGGGTACAATCCCTTGAGCTGGAGCTGGAAAATCTCATAAGAGAGCGGGATGAGAAACGAGCGGGTCTGGCTGAAATCAGGTCGAAGACAAACACACTAAACTCTAAACTCAAAGACATCAAGGTGGAGATACAGCGCGTCGAGAAAGAGAAGGGTGGCGCTGGTCTCCAGAGAAAGAGGGAGAAGCTTATTCGTTTAGAGAACCAGTTCGAGAATTCATCCAACGAAAAAAAGAAGCTGGAGAAAGACATCAACAAATCTTCCCTGAAAAAGAAAATCCTTGAGGAGGAGATTGAGGAGATTGATTCAGAGCTTGGGAGCATATCCGGTAAACTGGAGAAGCTGGAGTCCATAATAAAGGAGGAGGGGGAAAAAGCAGGTAACCGTAAGCTGGAGGGGGAGATAGACGGCTTGAAGACTGGGATTTTCGAGTTACACTCTCAAATAGAGCTTAACGTGGACAGACGGGGTGAGGATGATAGGAAACTCAGGGAGCTTGAGGAAAGAAAGAAGGGGATTGGTTCGGAAATCAAGGAGTCTCTAGTAAGCGAGAAGAAGCTCTCGGAAGCTGTGAAAGAGAGAATCAAAGAGAATAAATCTAATTTCGAGGAATATGACCTGTTGCGGGGGGATATTCCTCTGCTGGAAAGAAAAAGGGAGAGGCTACTGAATGAGCTGAACCTTATCCGGGTTAAGGCAGCTAAGAGGAAAACGGAAATCAAGACCCTGGAGTCCAGCAGTGGTGGGCTCAGGGGTGCTGTTTCGGCGGTAATGAATCTGGGTGGTGTGGTGGACGGAATCCATGGGACAGTATCGCAGCTTGGAGGTTTAACCAACAAGGACTATGAGTTGGCATTGCAGGTTGCGGCCGGAGCCGGCATGCAGTATATGGTGGTAGCAAACGATAAAGTAGCTACTGACTGCATACAGTACCTGAGGAAGAAGAAAATCGGCCGACTGACCTTTCTGCCCCTGAATAAGATTAAATCCAGGACCTGTGGCAAGGCACCTAAGGGTTCCCTGGGGTTTGCGAGGGATTTCATCGACACGAAAAAAAAGTACAGGCCCGCATTCAACTACATTTTCAGGGATACTTTGCTGGTTAAGGACTTGGACGCTGCTAGGCTGCTGGGGGTGGGTAAACACAGGATGGTTACGTTAGACGGTGACCTGTTGCTGCCATCTGGTTCCATGACCGGCGGTTTTTTAAAAAGGGATCGTTTCGTGAAGATGTCTTTTTCTAATACTGAGGAGCTGGAGAAAGAGGTTAAGGTCGCCGAGAGGCAGATTATTGAGTTGGACGGGGAGCAGCAGAAGCTTTCATTGGAGAAGCAGAAGATGGGGGAACGACTTTCTCTTTTGGAGACGTCGGTAGGTGAGGCCCGCACTAACGTGGAAAAAATCAAACTTGAAGAGGGGAACCTCCTAGCCCGCAGGGGCGAGCTGAAGGAGGAGCTTGTGGGTGTGGATTCAAGGATTTCAGAGTTGAAAAAATCTCAGAAGGCTAGGGATAAAGAGATTAAGTCCTCAAGGAAGGAAATACTGAAACAGGAAACCCGGCTGGAAAAACTTTTAGGTAAGCGCTCTGAGAAGAGTCTTGAGCGATTGGATAAACTAAGGGATGATTACAGGAATCTTGATGTTGATGCGGGCAGGCTGGATGAGAAAAGAAGCCTGTTGTTGAACCAGATTAGTGAACTGAATACTCTAATCAAGAGCATGGAGTCTGACGCTTTTCGGCTTGATTCCCAGGTATCTGAGGTTAAGCAATTCCTTAATTCACTGAAGGGTGAGTTATATAAGCTTGAGTCAGAGAATAGGGCGTTGGTTGAGGCGTTGAGTCGATTGATGGATGAGAGATCTGCTTTGGAGGATGCGATTGCGTCATCAAGTGAGGGCGTGAGTTTGCTGGAGGAATCCCTTGATGAATTAAATGATGGGCTTAATTCATCTTCGGTGAATAAGGCTCGGCTGGAGACTAAGTTATCTGATCTTGTTAAGGAGTTCGCAGACTACCGGAACTTTGAGCCTGTTGACTCCACTCTCAAGTATATGGAGTCCCGTCTTGTTGAGGTGGAGGGGGAGCTGGAGTCTTTCGGTTCCGTTAATCTGAAGTCTATTGAGAGCTATGATGTTCTGAGGGATGGTATTGATGAGACCCGGGGGAAGGTTGAGGTATTGAAGGGGGAACGGGAGAGCATCTTCGGGTTCATGGAGGGGGTGGAAAAGAAGAAGATGGCTGTGTTCATGGAGACCTTTGAGGTGGTTAACGATAATTTCGCGCGCATATATAATGAGCTTTCAGGTGGGGGGGGTAATCTTTCCCTTGACAACCCACGGGATATCTCCGAGTCTGGTCTGTTGATTAATGCATCTTCTTTGGGCAAGAAACTGGTGGATGTTGATGCTATGAGCGGGGGGGAGAAGGTGTTGACTTGTTCCGCGTTTATGCTGGCTATCCAGCAGTTTAAGCCCTCGCATTTCTATATAGTGGATGAGCTGGATGCTGCCTTGGATGTGGAGAACTCTCTTCGCCTGGCTAAGATGTTAAGGGATTCTGGCTCGCAGTTTGTGATGATAACCCATAATGATTCCCTGATGAAGCATGCTGAGTCCGTTATTGGTGTTACCTTAAGCGAGGGTGTTTCCGAGATCGTGGGCGTGAAACTGAGTCAGACATGAACCCTGTTGAGAAACATATTGCTTATCTAAAAAACAGGAGATGCTCGGAAAAATGATTCCCCCAGGAGAAGACCATGAAACAATATCAACCGGATCAAACCAGCAACAGCTTTTATTGGCTCTGCTAGCAGCTGGAGTTGTGATATCGATTTTGTTTCTGATTCAACCACATTCCGATCCATCAACCGCTGCCACCTCAACTGTTACCACCTCAGATGTTACCTCTTCAACCACTGCCACATCAACAGAGATATCCTCCCGTACTGTGCTGACATCCCTTGCCTCAAATGTTACCTCTTCAACCACATCCACATCAACTGTTACCTCCTCACCCTCTTCCACATCGACTGTTACCTTCTCAACAACCTCCACATCAACTGTTACCTCCTCACCCTCTTCCACATCGACTGTTACCTTCTCAACAACCTCCACATCGACTGTTACCTTATCATCTACGCTGCCGGAATCCTGCGCAAACAAGGTATTTGATGATGGTGAGTTGGAGGTGGACTGTGGGGGTGTGTGCAGGCCTTGTTTTGAGGGGACAAAGCTAATACCAGAGAACCCTGTGATCTGGGAGAAAATATTACCTGATGAAGAGATCATCACCTGCAGTGGATCAAGATACCTGCAGAAACTGGTGGCAGCAGCTAACAACAAGAGCAGTGGTGGTGTGAAGGGACACTTCCTCTACTATGATCTGAAACACCATGACCTGAAAACACAACGTAAGGGGACCTTGGGCATGCTGGATGTTGAAATAAGCCAGGATGGGAAGCACACATACATAGTATACGAGGACCGGAGCGGAAGGAAGTTGGAGAAACTAAACTACCGGCTGGAAAGAGAGAAATTAATAAAAAACAACAGCCTGGGTGATATAGAGATCACGCCAGACGGGCTAAACCATAGCATGAGCTGGGATGGGCTTGCAGCAAACGGCCGGATGGGAATAAACACCTTCAACAGTAAGGGTGTGGGGTATATTACCGGAGAAATAAGCATGGAATTGGATCTTGAAATAAGAAAGATAGCCACCACCCCCTACCTGGAGGATTTGGTGGTTGCTACGGCATCACCGTTCACCTCAAGAGAGAAGAACTATAAACTCACATACATACACCACAGCCCCGCCAAAACAACAGCCACCATCAAGTGGGAGAAGAAGGTGGGTGATGAAATAACAGCTCTGACATTAACTGAAGACGGCGACTACGTGGCGGCTGGCATAGGTGAAGAAATATATTTATACAACAGTAAAGGAGAGAAACTCACATCCTACAAAACCAACTGGAGCATAGCGGATATCAGTCTTACAGGGGAGGCGCAGTATATACTTGCAGCAAGCAGGGATAGGTGCATTTATCTTTTGGATAACGGGGGGCATCTGTTGTGGCAGTATCAGATAGGTGATCCTGTGAGTGTGGAAATAAGTCCTGACGGCAGCTACATACTCGCATGCAGCAAGACGGAGTCCAGCAGACTCCCCTATGCGGATGCTCCAACCCTGAACCCGCATAATCATCTTGAGAGCAGGATTATGCTTTTGAAGGGGCCGGCCCAGTACACAAACCAACCAGATACAAGCCACTGTAGTGATCATGTTAAAAATCACGGTGAAACAATGACTGATTGTGGTGGTCACTGCCAGATTTGCCCAAGAATTGAATGCTTTAAGGACGTGGACTGCGGGGAGACAGGATACCTGCATGAATACCACTGCACTGATGAAGGAGACGTAGCCGACTACTACCTGAAATCAGAGTGCATAAACCCCTATACCTTCAACTCAACCTGCCAGGTAAGTCTGATCGAGGAAATTCAGGATGAATGTGGTGTGGGTGAAACCTGCATTAAGGGAGATATCTGTTGCATTCCAGAATAATGATAAATAAAAAAAGAAAAAAAAGAGAAGAAACGCGTTAGCATTACAACTTCTCTACTTTATCAGCCTTCGGACCCCGATCTCCCTCAACAGGTGTGAAAGAAACCCGCTCTCCTTCGGCTAAACTAAAGTCGCCTACCATATCACTTCGGTGGACGAAATAATCATTGCCGTCGTCACCCTCAATGAAACCGTAATTCTTTACGTCATTGAAGAACTTAACCGTACCATCAACCATATAAAATCACCTCCAAAAAAATTATATCCCAAATAAAAAAAAGGAACCTTAAACCAAACCATGACAAACAAAAAACTATACCTCCAAATAAACTAAATAATTATCCTCATTAGATAACAAGGAATCCAGCAAATAAAAACCCCACATAATACATGAACTTAATCCAGCAATTACTGTGAAAAAAATGCTATGCTATCCTGACCTGGAAATGCGCGTTCTCCAGGGAACCTGAGGAGATCCAGACCTCAATAATGTCATAGGATAATAAAAACCCTTCCAATAATTTATTTCCACATGATTCGTATCCTTAACAAACACTAAAATGATAGTCCATGAAATATGCAGGAACTGTGGGGAGTGCCTGAAACCCTACACCAGAGAAAATAAATGTCCTATGGAGGACTGCCCTAAGAACATGCTTAACGGACCCTGTGGGGGGGTTCATGACGGGATATGTGAGCTGGGAGCTCATCCTTGTGTTTGGGTGCGCATACTGGAGGATATGAAGGAAAAAGGGAAGCTTGATGAATACCTGAAGATACGGGTTCCTGAACTAAAATGAGCAAACTAAGGGAGAGACTGGGGAGAAAGTTTATTTATACCTCTGAGATTGCGCCGCCGAAGGGAGCTGATCTTCAGGGGTTCCAAAAGGAGCTGGAGGAACTCAAAAAGATAGAGGGCAAGCTTTCAGGCGTTAACGTTGTTGATATACCCGGGAGTATCTTGTTGATGAGCTCGCTTGGCGGGAGTATCATGGTAAAGCAGGCCGGGCTTGAGCCGGTATATCAGGTAGCGTGCCGGGACCGCAATGTATTGGCTTTGGAATCTGATCTTTTGACGGCGTCAGCCTATGGGATAGAAAATATTCTGGCGATAACCGGAGACCATCCCAGGTGCAAAAGCAGCGACCACCCTGGAGCGAAACCAGTATACGACCTGGATAGCACCTCCCTTTTGTACTGTATTCAGGAGATGAATCAGGGGAGAGACCTGGCGGGGAACAAGCTCTATGGGGGAACGAATTTCTATCCGGGAGCTGCGTTAACTCATACCGCAACTCCTTGGGAGGGGGAGATACACAAGACGTGGAAAAAGCTGGAGGTGGGGGCCAGGTTCTTCCAGACCCAGGTGGTGTTCGATGTCGGGGAGCTGAAAAGATTTCTGGGTGAATGCGAGAGACAACACGGAGTAGACCTGCACGGGAAGGTCATAGCTGGTTTGGTGGCCTTATATGATCCTGGAATAATCGAGTTTCTGGAATCAATACCTAATGTGATCATACCACCTGAAATCAAGAAAAGAATAATGGAATCGGAAAACAGTTTCCATGAGAGTATCCAGTTGATTCTGGAGCAGATAGACGGGCTGCGGGATGAGGGATTGGCGGGTGCGCACATCATGACGGCAGGAAACGCGAAGGTGCTTATGGAGGTTTTCAGGGAGATAAAATGAAAAAGATACTATTATATCTTAGCACCGAGAAACATGCTAGCGCCTTTGACATAACGGTGGCGCATGACTCTGGAGTGGATGTGGTATTGCCCTATGATAATGTGGAGGTCGACGAGGTAGCGGATATAATCTACCATAGTCTCTTTCCCAGGGGTCCAAGGGAATTGAAGAATACTGCAGTGTTTATTGGTGGGCACCATATCATAAAGGCGGAAGAGTATCTTAAAAAGACTCTGGAGACACTTGACCGGCTTCCGATGGGGATGCGGGTTTCAGTAGCATTGGATCCTGATGGAGCGTACACCACTGCAAGCGCCTGCGTTCGTAACATAAAAGAGCACATAAGGGTGGATGGGGCGAATGCGGTTGTGTTGGCGGGAACGGGGCCGGTAGGCCAGTCGGTTGCAGCATTACTGGCTAGAGAGAAGTGCAGGGTAACATTAACCTCCAGGCATAAAAAGAGAGCGGAGGAAACAACAAAACATTTGAGCGAGAGATATCATGTTAATGTTAAAGCAGCTGAGGTGGGGTCCGCCCTGCAGCTTGAGGAGGTTATAAATAACGCTCAGATAGTGGTTGCTGCAGGACCTGAGGGGGTGCAGTTGTTGCCTGAGGATTTATGGAGCAGGATGGAGGAAATAAGGGTGCTGGCGGATTTGAACTCAGTATCCCCCTATGGTATATCCGGGGTGGATGAGATAGACAAGGTGGTGAAGAAACACGGGAAAACTGTGATTGGCAGCATCCACACAGGGAATCATAAGATGCGGATACATCAAGAGATAATTAAGCAGATATTCAGGGACACTGATCAGGTATTTGATTTATACAAAACCTATGAGCTGGCATGAAAAATCTGTTACTCAAAAACGGCTTCTTGTACGATCCCATAAACAACATACTGGGGGAGATAAAAGACCTCTGTATTGTTGATGGGCTGATATCTGAGGAAATCAGGGGTGGATGTAGGGAGATTGACTGCAGGAACATGGTAGTAATGCCCTCTGGGGTCGACATACACACGCACTTTGCCGGCTCGGCTGTGAATAAGGCCCGGATGATGAGGCCTGAGTCCTTTCGTGGGAAAAAACCACCTGTGCCAACCACCCGGGAGACGGGGAGGGTGTATTCGGTGATGGGGTACACTCATTTAAATGAGCCTGCAGTAGCGCCGTTGAATGCCCTGCACATGCATCATGAATTCAACCACACGCCTAACGTAGACAAAACCAGCCTCCTGCTGGTGGGGAACAACCACCAGATCATGGGGTATATCAGCGCAGGGGAGACAGAAAAAACAAGCGCGTGGCTCGCCTATATGATATCAAAAACCAAAACCTACGGGTTGAAGGCGGTAAACCCTGGCGGTTATATCGCCTGGGAGCACGGGAGAGAGATAGAGTCCATAGACGACCTGATACCTGAGTATGGTATAACACCAAGGCAGGTAATAGAAGCGCTGGTACGGGCTGGGGAGGAGCTGGAACTACCGCATCCGTTGCATCTGCATCTTAACAACATAGGAAAACCTGGGAGCTGGGAGGCTGCTAGGGAAACACTAGCACTTAATCTGGAAATGCATGTGACCCATCTACAGTTCAGCTGCTATGGGGGGGAAACATGGGGGGATATGGATTCCAGGGCGGCTGAGCTGGCGAAAGAGATAAACCGCAGGGAGAAGATTACAGTGGACATGGGGCAGATAATATTCGGTGACACTACCACCCTAACAGCTGATTCGGGATTCGAGCACTACCTGGGGGAGTTAACACATGGGAGGTGGTGTAATATGGACGTAGAAAACGAGGCTGGTGGTGGTGTGGTTCCATACAACTACCGGAGAAAAAACCACGTAAACGCTATACAATGGGCTTGCGGCCTGGAGCTGGCCCTGCTGGTTGAAAACCCCTGGCAGATAAGCCTCTCAACTGATCACCCAAATGCAGGCTCCTTCGAGGATTATCCAAAAATAATAGCCTGGCTTATGGACAGGAAATACAGGCTCCAGGAGCTTGGGAGCTGCCATAAATCGGCGAGAGAGAAAACAACGCTGGAGTCGCTGGAAAGAGAGCTCACTCTCGGAGAAATCGTGGTATTAACAAGGGCTGGACCTGCTAAACGTCTTGGGCTCGAAAAATCCCTTGCTGAGGGGGCAGTTGCGGACATAGCAGTATACAACCTAAAGCCTGGGGAAACAAGAGGGGGGGAACTAGAGAAAGCCTTCAGGCAGGCTGAGTACACCATCAAAAATGGTGTGATAGTGTCTAGGAGGGGGGAAACCAGGCAGGTTGAGGGAGATACATTATACGTTAAGCCTGCGCTCATGGAAGATCTACGAGATGATATAAAAGAGAGATTCAGGTACTATAGTATCAACGAAGCAAACTACGGTGTCGG
The DNA here is from genome assembly GCA_034659295.1 of Candidatus Altarchaeota archaeon. Lineage (GTDB taxonomy): Archaea > Altiarchaeota > Altiarchaeia > IMC4 > QMZM01 > EX4484-2. The sequence continues at coordinate 11,169 of JAYEGX010000015.1, forward strand.
TGTGGAACACATCAAAAGGCCAAGGGAGGTGGATCTGTGAATAACCTGGTGCTTGAATTAAAAAAGAAGCCAAGACTCGGGCTGGAGGCTGAGAATCTCACACCCTGCAAGCTGGAGGGTATGACTCTTGATGAGATTAAAAAGCTTAAAGTATATGAGGGTAAATGGGAGAGGGAGCTTGGAGAATACTTCTCTGTAAGCGGGGTGCCAGGAGACCATATTACTTTGGTAGGTGATCTGTCCGGGATACATCGGATTGGGGAGGGGATGGTGAAGGGGGAGCTGGTGATTGAGGGTAATGCGGGGATCTACCTCGGTAAGGGTATGAAGGGAGGCAAGATAACTGTTAAGGGGGATGTGGCATCGTGGGCGGGGATGGAGATGGCTGGCGGGTTGATAAATGTGCAGGGTGATGCTGGCAACTATCTTGGCTCAGGATACAGGGGCTCTGGTTTGGGGATGTCTGGCGGGGAGATAAGAGTCCGCGGATGTGCTGGATGCAACACGGGGGCAGGGATGGTCGGCGGCTTAATTGTTGTTGGTAAAGATACCGGGGAGTTCACGGGATACGGGATGAAAAGGGGAAGGATTAGGATAGAAGGGATGGCTGCCAGGGGATTAGGTGCTGAGATGACTGGGGGTGAGATAACTGTGAGAAAGGGTGTGGAGGAGATGCTCCCCTCTTTCACAGAGGAAGAAGAGGAAGTATTCAGGGGGGATTGGACCGTTGAGGGTGAGGGAGTAATAAGATTGAAATGAGGGTTTTAGTGAATACGGGCTCAACTATGGGTCAGGGGCGAATTTGTAAGGGTGGTGGTAAGATGGAAAAAGAATATTTGAAAGAGACCGCTCTCTGCTTTATAAACCCTGATGACTTTCAACTGCTCAAAGAGCCAGCTAGGGTTAAGGTTGAGACAAGATACGGACCGGTTGTGCTTAAAACCCGAATAGACGACAGGATGCGAAGGGGCCATGTGTTCATTCCAAGGGGTTTTTGGGCTAATCAGTTGACCTTGGGGGATACGGGCGATTGCGGGAATCCGTTATATAAGGGGATTGAGGCGGAGCTGAAGCCAACTTCGGAGGATGTCAAAAACATAGGTGAGATATTGGATTCATACAGGAAATGAGATACGAAAACAATACTTGTCCGGTGTGCGGTTTAGCATGTGATGATATAGAGCTGAATGTCGGTGAGGGGGATGTTGAGGTATTAAATGCCTGCTGGATGGGTAGATCCAAGTACATGAAATACTTTAAGGGGAAGCGGTTGATGAAGCCGATGGTTGGGGGTGAAGAAACCAGCTGGGAGAATGCGATAAGGGGGGCGGCCAGGGTGCTGTCTGATGCCAGAAAGCCGTTGGTTTACATGGGCACTGAGATATCTACTGAGGCAATGTATGAGGGAATACAGCTGGCGGAACACCTGCGGGGTTACCTGGACTCATGCACAACGGTATGCCATGGGCCGACCGTACAAGCCCTCCAGGAGAAAGGAATGCCCTCAGCTACCCTTGGGGAGGTCAGGAACAGGGCGGATTATGTGGTGTTCTGGGGCTGCAATCCTGTGGAAAGCCACCCGAGGCTGTTGTCCAAGCACGCCGTATACCCTGCGGGGAGATACAGGGCTGGCAAGGGGGAGAGAACAGTAGCGGTAGTAGACCCCAGAAGGACTCTGACAGCTGACCAGGCTGATTTATTCATTCAGGTGGATCCGAACAGGGATTTCGAGCTCTTAACAGCAATAGAGATGGTGATAGACGGCTATCTGGTGGAGCATGAGGTGGCTGGCGTTAAGCCGGATGATATAAAAAAACTTGCCCGGGAAATGAAGGAGGCGGAATACTGCGCAGTCTTTGTGGGGCTGGGTCTGGCGTCATCTCCTGGGAAGAACCGGAACATGGAGAAAGCAATGCACCTGGTGAGGAAACTCAACAAATACACGAGGGCTGTTTTGCTTGTTAACAGGGGGCACTCTAACGTTGCCGGGTTCAACGAGGTATGTACCTGGCTTACTGGATACCCTTACGCTGTAGACTACTCCCGGGGCTTTCCGAGATACAACCCAGGGGTCACCTCAGCGATTGATCTACTTCATAGGAGGGAGGTTGACGCTATGCTCGTGGTGGCATCGGATCCGGGAGCGCATTTCCCAAGAGATGTTGTGGAGTATATGGCTGATATACCTCTGGTTACTGTGGAGGTTTCTGAGACCCCCACAACCTACCTCAGCGATATAGTGTTGCCGGGGGTGTATGACAGCATCGAGTCAGGCGGCACCTTCTACCGGATGGATGGTGTTCCCATATCCTTAAGGCAGACCATGAAGCCTCCCTTTGACTACTCTACATCAACAAAAGATACTCTTAAGCAGATTATGGAGGAACTAAAAAAGAAATGAACCTCAACAGGAGGTCGTGCGCTATACTGGGGGATGTTGTAGATGAATACGGTCCCGGGATGGATGAATACCGCACAGACTACGGCATAGCTTATGTATTGGATTTAGGCGTACACGGGGACTACCCTCTTGAGGCGGGTATCAGGGTGGCTGAGGCCTGCATGGGCTCCCTGGCGTATATAGGGGTGGATGGGAATAAAATTAAGGTGGATGTGCCTGAGAAACCTGCCATCGCCACCATGAGCTGCCAGATGGCTGCCTGGTTTGTGACAGTGAGCGGGATGCAGGCTTTGGGCTCCGGGCCAGCTAATATTCTTGCGAAAAGCCCGAATTCGATTGTGAAGGAAGTCGGCTACCTGGAGAAATCAAGCAAGGCCTGTTTTATTCTGGAAACAGAGCATCTGCCGTCGAGGGAAACATGCGAGGAAATACTCGAGAACACTTGCGCAACCGAGCTGTACCTGGCGGCGTTCAAGTGTAAATCTAATGTGGGATTAATAAATGTCATGGCCCGCATAGTTGAGGTCGGGATGTTCAGGCTGCACAACCTTGGATATGATATAAACCAGGTGGAGAAGGCAGAGGGCGAGTGCATGATGCCGGAGATGGACGAGGAAATAATGTTTAATTCAAATGATGCAATAATCTACAAAGGCGAGGTAAAAATGAATGTAAAGAAATGGATTCCCGGGTTGGAGAAACAAGCAGTATCCATGAACTCCCGATTATACGGGAAAAGATTCAGGGAACTGTTTAATAAGGCGGGGGGAGACTTCTACCAGATAGACCCGGAGATTTTCGCGCCAGCAGTCCTGGAGGTGAGGGATGAGTCAACGGGGAGGGAGTACGCTGCTGGCAGGTTGGAGGATATTAAATGAACGGAAGGTGTGTGCTGGTTTTGTTTATTGCTTCCATAGTTGTGGTGGGATTTGGGGAGAGTGCGAAGGCGGCTGATTATTATGTTGACGGCTCTGTTGTAGATGATAGCGGAGATGGCGCAAGTTGGGCTACAGCTAAAAAATATATGCACTCAGGCCTAGCCCTTATGAGCGGAGGCGACACCCTAATTATTGCAGATGGCAACTATTCTGGTGCTGATAATATGATGGGCGCTGGCACCATACCCAGTGGAAATGCGACAGATTATACAATCGTAAGAGCACAAAATGACTTTGGAGTTATAATTGATGCTGAACATATTGATGGTCAGGTCCCTGTTGATATCCAGGGAGGGAGTTATATCGAAGTACATGGTATTGAATTTCGTCATGGGGGAGATTTGGGATGGTCTCAAAGCGCAACACCTGTGTATGTCAGAAGCAGCGATCATATCAAGTTCTTCAGGTGTGGTGCTATGGACGGAAAACCTGAGCAATTTGCTGTAAACGATGGGAGTACATGGAGCTTGAATCGTGTGTCATATGTTTTGTTAGAAGAATGCTATGCTTATGGATCTGGACATTATACAATGTATGCTTACGACAGTGATCATGTTATTTTTCGTAGATGTGTGGGGCGTAAAGATATGTGGAGCGGGGGTGTGGGGGCGGTATTTTCAAATTATGCATCCACTTATACGGAGTTCCAAAATTGTATTGCGATAGATATGAGCGAACCAAGGCATTGGCATCCTGGAGGTGTTGATGCGGTATGGGGTGGATACAATATCAATGTACAAAGTAGTTCTAATGTTGCATACAGAGGTAGTATGGCTGTAAATATAAGAGGTAGAGATGGGATTACTGTCAGAGATGGAGCTGGCAATCCTCATAGCGTAGGATATAATCCTGGATTTCGTTTAGGAGCAACTACTGGAGAAACAACGTCTATGGAGAATTGTGCTGTTATTGGTTCAAATGAGGGAGTGATGACTTATGATACGGTAAATATTACAAAGAGTACGTTTGTGAACACTTACGAAGATGCTAGTATGGATTGGACTGGAACGGGAGTGCATAGAGTTGATGGGAATCCAATTGCTACAAACAGTTTGTTTGTTAATAATGAAAATCAAGGAGTAACCGGGCTTTCAGATTCTTCAGATTATAATGCTTATTATAATAATGTGAATTATTACTCCTGCACACCCAGACCGAATGATTATTCCTCAGAAAATGGGAATGAAATCAATGTTTTGTGGTCTGAATCAAATCCATTAGGAGGTCTTAAATATCCTGTGAGGATTGAGGATGACTCTAATCTTAAAGGCATTGGTGAAGGCGGGGCAGATATTGGCGCAAACATCATCAAGAGATATGGTGTTTCAGGGACTCTCTGGGGTGAACCAGGATATAATACATTGACTGAGGAGGATTTATGGCCTTTCCCTGATGAGGATATAATAAAGGAAAGAATGAGGGTTTACACCCGATGGGATCCTTATGATAATATTGATCCTAATAATGCATCCAATCCTGAGACTTATGTTAATGGATCAAGAGGATTTTGCGCAGACGGCAAAGGTCTCTATGGCGGCAATATCACTTTAACGTCATACATCTGGGAATATCTTGGCAATCCATGTCCTAATAATATTTGCGATTATGGCGAAGACACCACGCCCCCAACCCGCTCCAACCCTCAACCAACCGGTACTTTACCTGCAGGCACAACCACAGCAAACATCTCGCTTACAACAAACGTGCAAGCTATCTGCCGGTACTCTAATGTCTCGGGAACGAACTACACGGACATGATGGGTTCATTCACCAACACGAACTCAACCAATCACTCCACTCCAGTAACGGGGCTAGAGAATGGCCAGACATACACATTCTACATAAGATGCAACAGCACCGGAGGCTACGTGAACGACGACGATTTTAACATCGCATTCTTCGTAGACGGGCACAAAGCAGATATCAACGACGACGGCGTAATAAGCATGCCTGAGCTGATGCTGTTCATCTCCAGATGGAAGGCAGACGACGGCGTAAGCAAGGCTGAAGTCGAACAGGCGAGAGATATCTGGTTCACTGGTGGAGGTTATTGAGGATGGAATTTGTGGTTAATGCATGCAGAGGACTAAAGAAAAACAGGATAATTATTATAGCGTTCGCCCTGATGGTTGGGGTTTTGGGGTTTGGGGAGAGTGTTTTTGCAGCGACAATTACGGTAGATGGTATTGCTGAACTTAATACTGCGATTTCAAATGCCAATGCTGGCGATATAATTATTCTTGCTGATGGAACATACACAGATCAAGGAACAATTAATTTTGATTGCCGAAGCGTTAGTCCTGCTCCCACAGAGGGAAATGAACTCACTGTTAGAGCGCAGACACCGGGAAGTGTTATTATCACTGGTGGTTCATCCAATATGAATATCATGGGAGACCACCTAATTCTGGAAGGATTTTATTTTAAAGACATTGTGGGCAATGGTATTCTGCTGTCCCTTATGGATGCTGATTATTGTCGAGTCACAAACTGCAAGTTTGAAGGAGTTAATAAAGTTGGAGGGGTAATAGAAGTTCGGGGATTAAGTGCTACCATGTCTGTATTCTACGGATCAAGTACCAATAATCGAATAGACCATTGTACTTTTGAAGGAAATCGTAGAATACAAATAGAAAATTTCATAGTGGATGGGGAAAATTATGCTGCGCCTGATCTGGGAAACATAAACAACAAATATGACCACAATATTTTTAAAAGCCACATAGATGCTAGCCAAGAAGAGGCGTTTCAGATAGGTCGTGGTTCAACTGTTTGGGCAGAAGGGACAAGAGGATATCCATCTGAATTTGCAACAGATGCTTATATTGCGGTTGAATATAATCTTTTTGAAGAGTATCACGGAGATAATGAGTTAATTTCCAGTAAATCTTCCTCAAATATCATTCGATATAATATTATCAAAAATTGCAATGGAGCCATTACGCTTAGAGGCGGGAATAATTCAGTTGTTGAAGGTAACTATTTCTTAGCTGAAGCAGAAGTTGAACAACCACTTGATTATTATAGAGGCGTGGTTGTCCATGGCACAAATCACAAGATATTAAATAATTATATTGAGGGATTTAGTCCTGGTTCAGGAAATGGTCAGATATTTTTAAGTCATGGCAACAGCGCTAATCATCCTGATGTTTCAAATGTTTTAATTGCCGGCAACTCTATAAAAAACTCTCGCTTTGGGGTATATATGGAGGCGGGAGATGCTGGAGATCCTGTTGAGGCAACAAATTGCACTATCATCAATAATATAGCAGAAAGTACTAATGCTGGTGGCGGAGCCGCTATGTTTAATAATCGTGGCTCAGGCCATACCTTCATCTCAAACCTTGCATATTGCCCAAGTTGTGATTCTGGTGGTAGCATAAATGGTGTGACTGACACCGGAGAATTTATTTTAACCAATCAAAAAACCGGACTATTGGTAAATTGGTATTCTCCATCATCATATACAGATGGGACATACAATGCAAATGTAATAGATGATATTGAAGGACAGACCAGAGCTAATCCTCCAGATATTGGTTGCGACGAGGACGATGGAACAATAATTAGACCCATGATTGGTTTGGATGATGTTGGGGTTCAATGGGGCAACGACACCACCCCACCAACCCGTTCCAACCCCCACCCAAATGGAACACTGTCTTCTGGAATAATCCAAACAAACATCTCACTTACAACAGATAAGCAGGCCATTTGCAGATACTCTAATGTCTCTGGTACAAACTACACCGACATATCTTTCAATTTCACATACACGAACTCAACCAACCATTCCACTCCAGTATCAGGCCTCGAGAACGGAGAAACATACACCTTCTACGTTAGATGCAACTCAACTGAGGGATATGTGAACGTAGATGACTTCAACATCTCATTCAGCGTAGACGGGCATAAGGCGGACCTCAACGATGATGGAATCATCAACATGCCCGAGCTGATGGTTTTTATCGGGAGATGGAAGACAGGCGACGGTGTCACAAAACAGGAGGTGGGGGGGGCAAGGGATATCTGGTTCATTGGTGGAGTGTATTGAGGATGAGAAGAGTTACATTGGTTTTGTTGGTTGCCTATATAGTTGTGGTTGGGTTCGGGGAGAATGTTTTTGCTGCGGAAATAAATGTAAACAGTATCGCTGAGCTTAATACTGCGATTGCTAATGCTAGTGCAGGGGATACCCTCATCCTCGCTGATGGAACATACACTGATCAGGGAATAATTAATTTTTTTGCATATGGAACAGAAAACAATCCGATCACAGTTAGAGCGCAGACACCAGGGGGTGTTGTGTTTACTGGAAGTCCCGGCTATTTCATTACAATGACAGGCGAATATTTAATTCTTACAGGTTTTCATTTTCAGGATTTAAGTGGGGTTGGGGTTACAATCAGCTTGGTTGATGCTGATAATTGCCGTGTTACTGATTGTTACTTTGATAATTGCGATCAATTTGGGGGGGTTATAGAAATAAGAGGCATAGCAAATAATTATCTGTCATTTGTCGGACCAAGCACTTATAATCAAATAGACCACTGCATATTTAGCGAGTGTGAAAATGTCAATATTGAAAATTTCATTGTTGATGTTGAGAGTTATCCTGCACCTGACCTTGAGAACATACATAACAAAATTGATCATTGTATTTTTCAAAATACAGCCCACTCAACAATACAAAATGGTCGCGGTTCTTCTTTATGGGGGGGAAATAGAGGATATGTAGCTGAAAATGCCGCGGATGCATATTTAATTGTAGAATATTCTTACTTCACTGGTATCACTGCACAGAAATCAATTGAAAGCAAAAGCTCAAGCAATACATACAGATACAACTTTTTTGAGAACAATGTACCTGGTGAGCTGTCATTACGAGGAGGTGATGATTGCATAGTAGAAGGTAATTTTTTTTATGAAGATGGCATGCGTAATACTGGACTTTATAGAGGAATTAAAATAAGTGGAACGGGTCACATAATACGAAATAACTATCTAGAAGGAGCTACTTCACCAACTTATGACACTCATTTGGCGATAGTTCTTCAATGGGGACAGAGCGATTTGTTTTATCAACCTGTTAGTAATGTCCTTGTTGCAAACAATGTTATTAGGAACACTA
>JAYEGX010000016.1:0-5585 GCA_034659295.1 Candidatus Altarchaeota archaeon
CGGAATCTCAGGGCATACTATGTTGCAGTCTTCATCCTTATAGCAGGTTCTCCCCTCATCATTAGAGTAACCTATCCCCCCACACTCCTCATCGCAGGACTCTCTTGGCACACAATCACCGGAACACTTTATCCTACAATCCTCCTTAGTGTAGCAGGTTGCTCCCCCGTTGTTGGAGTAACCCTCTCCCTTACATAAATCATCACAGGATATTGTTCTCACGCACTTACCCCCCGGTTCCACCATCCCCCCGAATAATTCAACAATAAGTAATGCCAGGCCGAGTATTATCAAGCCGATTATCACGTAAGTAATGCACTTTTTGGCCCAGTCCCTTGACTCGGGGTTTCCTGCTATCAGGTATTGTATACTGCATAAGGCGAAGATTATGGCTGCGATTATTATGACAGCTGACTTAATAGCCTCAACGAGTTCATCTACGCCAGATGTCATCTGACAGCGCTCCAGGCAGGCCTTAACGCACTCATCGCCTTTGCCGCTGCACCAGTCATTGCAGCAGTTCTCGCAATCGCTTCTGCAGTTCGTGTGCGTGCCGCAGGCCCTCGCACAGGTCAGCTCACAGAAACCCTCCTGTGAAATAAGATTCAAAACCAACCCGTTGCAGTCGCAGACGCACTCCTCAGGGTACACGCCTGTTGGGGCGGTACTAATATACTTCAACTCCGAGAGGTCTATGCCCTCATCTCTCTCATTGATCCGTATCCTGTAGGAGCCTCCCAGGCTGTGGACATCCCACCCGGGGTCGCCTGAGCTCGTTAAGGTTATTGTGATCTCCTCTCCCGGCTGAATGCTCTCCCCCCACAAGTTGGGCTCGTATTCCATCTCCTTGTTGTCGGAGCCCCGGAGAACATAGGCCCTAATATGATTAATCTCCTCACTTGTAGGGTTCCGTATCCTGACAGTAATCTCTATCTCATCATTATCCACTAGATTATGGGTCACGGACACGATATAGTCCCCGACGCCTGAGCCGTCCAGCTCGCAGGTAATCCCCGGACCCTTCGTGCGCTTGCAAACATGTCCTGTACTGCTATCACATTTCACATGACCTTCCATACCTCCCATGCAGTGCAAATAGGAATGACACCATCCTTCCCCGTCAAAGCATAGGGCTCCAGAAGTACTTTCCGGTATACCTTTACAGACAGCACAATAGCTGTGATGTCCTTCAGAAAAAGGGCATCTCCATCCGGGATAAGCTGATGCTACCTCGGGGGTTACACAAAAATCATACCCATGCCTTTGATCACATACTAAGTTCCCTTTGCATTCATCGTCGCTTTTACAGGGTCCCTCATTTTGGTTGCAGGGCCCGCAAATACTGCAAAAATCATCATATCCAGGGAACAAATCCACACGGCACTTGCAGTCAGAACCAGAACCTAAGCCTATGGATGATATTATCAGCAGCATCAGCAGACAAAAAACCCTATAACCTCTTACCTCCCCTATCATCTTAATTATTATTCCTCCAGAAAGATATAAATACAGTATCCAGGTAAACCCACATCTCATTAAAAAGGTTTTTTAATCCCTTAAGAAATACCAGAGAAACCCCTTCTTGTTCTCTATACCGGCCTCCTTCCTGTCCACCAGGATATTCAAGGACCTCATAACCTCCCCCTCAGATAAGCCAACAGATTCGTTGCCGTAAATCTCGGAGGCATGCACGAGAGGCCTTCCACCTCCGCTGAAAAGCCGGTCCATCAACCTGCCGGAGACCTTAACCCTCCTGCCTTTTACGGTAGATAAAACCCTTTTCACCTCCTCAGCGTTAGCATAATCCCGAAGAACCTTATCTGAAGCCATGTTCGCGGAATTAATTAGGATACACTCAATAAATTATACCATGAACGCAGGAATAGCCCAGGTCACCAAATACTACACCCCCCACAGGGGAGGGATGGAATCCCATATACAGGGAATCTCAGAGGAGCTGGCTAAAAAAGGCCTTAGGGTTGAAATCTACACGTCCAACATACCTCCCGGGGAAGGGAACGAGGAGGTTGGGGGGGTGTCTGTATACAGGAGCAGTTCATGGTTTACTTTAAGCAACGGTCCCTTCACGCCCGGATTACTGATCCAGTTGCTTCTGGGAGATTATGATCTGGTACACGTGCATCTGCCGGACCCCTTCAATAGCTTATACGCTTACCTCGCGTCATGTTCGAAAAACAAACCCCTGGTGGTGACATACCACGCCGACATAATCAAAAAAAGATGGTTCGAGAAAATACTATATCTCCTCTATAAACCAATCCTCCACCTGACACTGGGGCGCGCAGAGAAAATAATCACCACCTCAGAGACCTACATAGAGGGCTCCTCCCTCCTGGAGAGATTCAGGGATAAAATAGATGTAGTGCCTAACTTCGTCGACCACCACCGCTTCAACCCGGAAGTAGACGGTTCAGGGATCAGGGAGAAACACAACATCGGAAACAAAAAAATGGTGTTGTTTGTGGGGCGAATGGTAGAATATAAAGGCATAGGATACCTCATCGAAGCCTTCAGGGATGTACGGGATGCTGTTCTGGTTGTTGTCGGGGACGGCCCCCTAAGAGAAGAGCTGGTTAAGCAGGCATCGGATGTAAAAAACATAATTTTCGTGCACGATGTCCCCGGGAAAGAGCTGCCGGAGTACTATGCAGCCTGCGACCTGTTCGTTTTGTCCTCCATAACTCGGCAGGAAGCCTTCGGGATAACACTCCTGGAGGCTATGGCATCCGGTAAACCATGTATCACAACAAACATCTCAGGGATGCCCTATGTTGTGGGAGACTGCGGTATAAAGATCACACCAAAAAACACCACCGCCCTAACATACGCTATTACAGAGTTGTTAAGAAACGATGCTGACCTAAAGGAGAGAGGGGGGTGTGGCAGACGAAGGGTTAACGAACAATTCACCAAAGAAAAAGTGACAGAAAGAACCTTTAATATATACGGAGACATACTTTAACATAAAAAAAATGGGAGATAAATTAGAGCTATCGGTTGTGGTGCCAGTCTACAATGAAGAAGAGAGCATACAGCCATTATATGATGAACTGAAGCCTGTTTTGGATAAGCTGGGGAAAGAATACGAGATAGTATTCATCGATGACGGGTCAACAGACCAAAGCTTCCATGAACTGGAGAAGCTGCACCAGAGGGATGGGCGGGTTAAGGTGATAAAATTCAGGAGAAACTTCGGGCAGACTCCTGCAATAAGCGCCGGCTTCAGGAACTCACTGGGGGATGTTATCGTAACACTGGATGCAGACCTCCAAAACGACCCCAGAGACATACCCCGTCTCCTGGATAAGCTGGGGGAAAGATTTGATGTCGTAAGCGGGTGGAGGCGGGATCGGCAAGATCCTTTATTGACAAAAAAAATACCGTCCAGGATATCCAACAACCTGGCTAAGAAACTAACTGGGGTGGATATAAACGACTTCGGGTGCACCCTCAAAGCATATCGGAGAAACGCCCTTGAAGGTATTGAGTTATACGGGGAAACCCACAGGTACATTCCCGCACTAGTTGCCTGGAAAGGCTTCAGGGTAGGGGAGCTCGTGGTAAAACACCATAAGCGAATGCGGGGGGAAACCAAATACAACATCAACAGGCTGCTGAAGGGCTTCCTGGACCTGGTGAACATAAAATTCTGGGCCAGGTACTCAACCCGGCCGCTGCACTTCTTCGGGACACTTGGGGTGTTGATGTCTTTCCTGGGCTTCCTCATCGACGCATACCTTGTTTGTCTGAAGATATTTGAGAACCAGTCCATAGGCGACAGACCCCTGCTCATCCTCGGCGTGTTGTTGATTATTGTTGGAATACAGTTCATAACCTTCGGGTTCCTTTCCGAGATACTTACCAGGGTATACTACAGCAACAAACACGTCTACGAGATAGAGGAAACACTGAAATGACGGCGGAAGTCGAAAGATACGGGGAATACAGCGAGAGAGGGGACTACCACAGGGAGATAGATCCGAAATGGCGCTACTATCCAGTCTACAAGGCCAAGATGCAGTACATCAGGGGGTTTCTGGAAAACACCCCCCCTGAGAATAAAACACTTGACGCAGGATGCGGGGAAGGGCTTCTGGTAGAGGAATACCGGGAGAAAGGCTATAACATAACCGGACTCGATCTGGGATACTCATCAAATCACGTGAAAAAGGGTGATGTAAGGGATATGCCCTTCGGGGAGGGGGAATTCAGCCTCGTATTGTGCCTGGACGTGATAGAGCACCTCAACTACGAAGACCAGGGGAGGGCCCTGGGGGAGATGCACAGGGTCCTCGACGATGGGGGGCTGATGTTGCTGGCAATACCTAATCTGGCGCACATCGCCTCCAGACTAGCGTTTCTGTTCACAGGCAAACTCATAAGGACGTCAACCATAGAAAGACACAAGGGGGACCGGCCAATAAACGAATACCTGCAGTTGCTGGAGGATGCGGGATTCCATATAAAAAAAAGGAGAGGGGTTTTCCCCACCCTCCCTGTTTTATCAGCCCTCACCTACATTATGCCCGATAAAGTCTACCCAATACATCAGGTATATAACAGGATACTGGCTTATCCTAACTGGTGCTTTCTGAACCTTATTCTCTGCCGGAAAAAGTAGACAGGAGACCATACGCTCCCAGGAGGGTCATGTAGAAAATAATCACCACATGCACGCCTAGGCCGGAGGCGATAGCAGTCCCCTGCTCCATGCCAAGGGAAATAAAGGCCAGAGCCCATGCGCCCTCGTAAACCCCGAAGCCTCCTAGGCTGGGTATGGGCAGGATATTGGAGAAAACAGATAACGTAGAGCCTAAGACAACCAGGAAAACACTGTATTCGAAGCCCATACCCTCCATCACGGAATAAGTCATCAGGTAGATGCACGACCAGATGAGAAGCGAAGACCACAGGGAATTAAATATAAGCTTCCTGGACCTCAACACCCTAAGGTTGGTGAGCGTCTCAACCATCTTATCCCGGATATAAACTATGGCACTGAACCGGTGCAATCTGGCTCCATGGATTACTCTGTCGAGCAGGGAGATGAAGGCGCCAGACCTGCATACCAGAAAAACAAAAACAGCAACCAGGAGGCAAGCAGCCAGGGAGATATAGTAGAGGGCGTCTCCCACGACCGGGGGAACATCATCGGCCAGAAACGCGGACAAAATAAATAAAAACGCGATGCTCATAAAATCAAAGAATCTCGCGATAGTCAGCGTAGAAAAACCCTCGCTGGCTGAAATACCCTCTAATTTTTTCACCAGATAAATGTAGCTCAGCTCCCCAGTCCGCGCGGGCAGTATATTGTTGACGAGGTAGTGGATGCACACTACTGGGAAAAGCCTTTCAACATTGACTTTACCCTTAAGCAGGAGACTGAACCGCAGGGCCCGCATAAAGTAGCCTATGAAATAAAAGAAGAATCCGGCAGCCAGCCAGAATAACTGGATTCGGGAGAGCATGATGTAAACCTCCCATAGATCAACCTGGGTCAAAAGCAGGGCCAGAAGGAATACAGTAACCAGAAACGATACAGCAACATTCCTTGATGGTTTCAT
>JAYEGX010000017.1:0-19497 GCA_034659295.1 Candidatus Altarchaeota archaeon
CTCGGTAAATTGGGCGGTAATCCTCTCATCCAGTGCTATTAATTCCTGAACAATCGGGCTCTCCATGTTTAATTTATATAATGTTGCCCTGCCTATCTTTCTCGTTTGAATCACCATCCCGCTATCGACTAATCTGGGCCAAAAGGAGTGCAGGGTGCTCCATCCAATCCCGGAGTTCTCTGCAATCTCTGTTAACGGGTAATCGAATTCCCTAAAGGTTAACAGGAAATCCAATACCTTTATCAACGGATATTCTCCAAGCACCCCTACAAGGAATGATTTGTTTTCCATGTAATGTAATATGGAATATAAGTATTTAAATATTAACCCCTAATTATAAATTAGAAACATTAATATTCATGAATTTAAATATGGAAGATGTAAGACGTACACTGCTAAGGAAATTAGTAAAGCATGGCTACTGGGGAGGTAGACACACAAATTTTGACAACCTACCGAAGGGGTTTCCAAATCATCTCAGAAAAGATGTAAAGAAAGTAGCAAAAGAATTAATCAAGGAAGCAGTATTACTTAAAAAGCCCACAGGTTACGGTATAGAGGTTTCACTCAATCCAAGGGAAAGCACAAAGATTATGAAATATCTGAGCGAACAAGAGATATAGCAATCCCAGTGTAAATCCATACCCCTCTACAAATAGGAAGTGCATTGCCACCTCCCGAAGCAATTCGATCCTGCAGGTACCCCCTCCCAAACTCACTGAAGCCTATATCCCCGAGTCAGCACACACCTCAGAACAATCCTGTTGAATAATTTAATGAAACAGCAACTATCCAGGGTTATTTCTCTCACAAAGAAATGCTTTACAGTTTACTCAGCACAGTTACATATAAAACGATTCCCTTCATCATCCTCAATAAAACCTGGAAGGCAGGCTTATATCCTGGAATATTCAGGGAATGTGGCATACCATTGGGGTATGACACGTATCTGAGGCAGAGCCTCAGCCACATAATGCATGAGGTGGAGAAAAAAGACCCCACCCCCCATCCATGAACCTAGTCGACAAAAACCACCGCAGCTAGGCTGGGAAACCTAAACAGTCACTGTTGTACCAGATTATTCAACAATCCCCACTCCCTGCCTTAATCCCCCAACTTTTCGGCTTCATCTATGAGCATTACGGGTATGCCATCATCCATCCTGTACACTAGCCTGCATCTATTGCAAATAAGATGATCTCCTTTAAACTCTAGATCACCCTTACACTTGGGGCATGCGAGTATATCCAGAAGTTTTTGTTCCATGTTATCTATTATTGAGTATTAAATAAGAATTATGGGGGATGGTGCCTGATCTCATGATCACTCTCAGGATCTATGATCCTCTACTATCCATTCTCCAAGCTCTCCTCTACCGTTCTCAGGCTGCTGCCTACAGCCACAAGCTCATCGTTTGTTGGAACTCTCCCAAACTCAAAGCAAAAAACCCAACCTCCCCCCCTAATCAAACGAGGAGTCAGTGCCAAAAAATGTCTTTATTTATTTTTGTGCTTCATAGATGTAAACTATGGAGAATGTGTTGGTTACTGGGGGGGCGGGGTTTATCGGCTCGCATGTGGCAGATTTGTTGCTGGAGCAGGGCTATGAGGTTTCTGTAATCGATGATCTAAGCCATGGATTCATGGAGTACGTGAACCCAAAAGCAGCCTTCCATAAAGTAGATATATGTAACAAGAGTAAACTGGGAGATGTTTTTGAAAAAGAGAAGCCTTCTTGGGTGGTGCACCTGGCAGCTCACATAGACGTGAGGGAATCCGTAAAAAACCCCGTACACGATGCCAGAATCAACATCCTGGGTTCCATAAACCTCCTGGAATGCTGCAGGAAACACAACATAAAAAAGATTGTTTTCGCATCAACTGGTGGGGCAATCTACGGGGAACCTGAGCACCTGCCGGCGAAAGAAAACCACCCTGAGGCGCCCTTATGCCCCTACGGGGTCTCCAAGCTTGCTTTTGAAAAATACCTGGGCATGTACTATCAGCTCTATGATCTAGAGTATACCTCCCTGCGTTACGCTAACGTCTACGGGCCACGCCAGGACCCGCTTGGAGAAGCGGGGGTGATAGCCATATTCACCCAAAAGATACTGGGTAATGAAACCCCCATCATCTACGGTGACGGTGAACAGACAAGAGACTTCGTATACGTAAAGGACGTGGCGAAAGCAAACCTTCAGGCTTTAAGAGAGAAAACCAGGGAAAAAACATTCAACATAGGCACGGGCATAGAAACCACAGTCAACGAAATATACGGGAAACTAAGGGATCTGGCTGAATCAGATATCAAATCAGTCCACGATAAAGCGGTGAAGGGTGAGGTCAGAAACATAAGCCTGGACTGCTCTCTAGCTGAAAGAGAACTTGGATGGAACCCAACAACAAACCTGGAGCTGGGACTGGAGGAAACCATTAAATGGTTTATGGACAATAAAACACCTAAATAAGCAGCAGCATACCCTATCAAAATCGAAACATATTTATATGCGTAGAATTAATAATTGATATACATATATGCTATACCTATTTTTAAAGGATTAAAGCATATTAATTTAAGAGTTAAACAAAAATTCAGCTGAGGTACCTAAAAAAGCTAGGAGGAAAACAAAAAAATGAATAAGAAAGTTTTGGTTTATGGGATGGTATTGATGAGCATATTTGCTCTAGGATTAACAAGCGCTTCAGCGCAGACACTAACTGTGAAAGCAAACTCAAGCGACGGGCAGGATGATGAAATAAATGGATTGCTGGCGGAAGATGTCACAGTTAGAGTAACAGCAACTGGAGGGGGGAATGCCAATGATGTTGTAGTCACACTACAGTACTGTGGTGTGAACTCTAAAAATGACACCTCACTGGATACAGGTGCCGGATCAAGTGTAACCTTTAAGGGTGTTAAAGCCAATAAGGGATGCAATATTAAGGTAACTGCAACAAAAACCACTTATGCAGTCGGTGTATGCTACATAAATGTGCCCAAGTCAGGCAGTAGGAATCACTACATGGATGTTGACGTAAGTTCAACTATCGTAGGAGAAGATGTGGTGGTAACGGTAACGGACCGGGACAGTGAAAAATCATTAGAGGCTGTTATGGTGCAGGTATATCTTGGTTCAGAATACTGGAAGAACAGGGTTGAGAAACTCTGGACTGATGAAGACGGTCAGGTAACCTTCACCCTGGAAGAAGCTGGGAGATACATATTAACATTCGAGAAAAGCGATTATGTGGCTACAGAAAAAGCTGTGGATTTCACAGGTGAAACCACAACCACCACTACAACATCCGTAACCACGACAACACTTGAGCCGGCAACTACAACAACACTTGAGCCGGCAACTACAACAACACTTGAGCCGGCAACTACAACAACACTTGAGCCGGCAACTACAACAACACTTGAGCCGGCAACTACAACAACACTTGAGCCGGCAACTACAACCACTCAGGCGGATGGGGGCGGTGACAACACCATGTTGCTTCTGGGAATAGTTGGTGTGGTAGTTGTAATAGTAGTCGTATATTTCGTTGCTATGAGAGGCGGATCTGGGGAGTAAACTAAAAACCCCAATCTTCTTTTTTTTCCCCCTTCTTTTTTTTATTTAATTGTTCTTATTCTAATCATTTAATTGATGGATGTGCTTGAAGCCATGGTAGGCAGGAGAAGCGTCAGGAAATTCATCGACAAACCTATAGAACTGGACACACTAGCCGATATCTTGGAAGCGGGTAAGTGGGCGCCTACAGCAGGAAACATTAATGCAAGAAGTGTTATCATAATAAGAGACATCCTATCCAGAAAACAGATGGCAAGAGCAGCATCCCAGTCATTTGTGGCAGATGCACCTGTTGTTCTCGTGATATGCACGCATCAAAAGGTAGCGGCTAGGAAATATGGTAAAAGAGGAGCCTATCTATATGTTCTACAGGATACTGCGGCCATGATACAAAACATACTGCTTGCAGCTTATTCATTGGGTATAGCCTCATGTTGGGTTGGTGCGTTCAACGAAGACTATGTAATGCGGGTACTGAAAATACCACCGGGAGTAAGGCCTGTTGCACTAATACCCATAGGTTATCCTAAAACAATACCCAAAGCGCCTGATAAGGGCCTGGATGTGCATATCGAAAAATGGTAATGGCTTTTATTTTCTCGTTCTAATTCTCTTAAAGAAAAAATGACTGACGTAAACCACCTAATTGCGAAAATATCCAAGGAGACTGGGAAGACGCAGAAAGAAATCAAGGAGATGATGGATAACCGAAAGGATGCTACACACGGCCTCCTCTCAGACTATGGTGCAGTTTATGCGGTAGCAAAAGAACTCAACATACCCCTCAAGGAGGGGAAAATCATACTAAACGAAATAAAAGACATCAAACCCCAGAAGCCGGTTAACGTATACGGGAGAGCGAAAGTTATCTATCCACTGAAGGAATTCAAGAGAAAAGATGGTAGCCAGGGAAAGATGGCGAGCATAATCCTGTTAGACCAAACCGGGGAGATAAGACTTCTGTTATGGGATAAGAACTCCCGGATAGCCAAGCAGGTGCAGGTGGGGGACTCCATACTGGTGAGGAACGGATACGGGAAAGAGGGGTTAGACGGGAGTGTGGAAGTGCATGCCAGTTCCCTTACCACCATATCCATAAATCCTAACCTGAATGTGGAACTACCTCAGGTCAAGGAAAAAAAACAGGATATAAAAAACCTCAGCGAGGGTCTGAGCTCAGTCAATCTGGTCTGTAGGGTGTCCAGCTATTATCCACCAACAGAGTTCGTGAGATCCGATGGTTCAACAGGTAAGAGAGCATCCTTCATAGGGGAGGATGGGACAGGGAAGATTAGGGTTGTTTTATGGGACAGCTCAGCGGAAACAGACCTCTCAACAGGGGATACGGTGAAACTAGAGAACGCATACACCCGAAAGGGTTTGAATGATGAGCTGGAGCTGCAGGCTGGCAACAGGAGCCGGGTTATTCTAACGGAAAAAGAGTTGGATTTGCCCCCGCTGGAGGATGGAACAGTTGGTGATATAAAGATTACGGAGATTAAACCGGACATATCCGGATTCACTACCGAGGGGAGAATTCTTCAGGTCTTCCAGCCCAGAAGTTTCTCTGGAGGGAGCATGGCTTCGTTGATTATAAGCGACGGGGAGGGGACTATACGGGTTGTCTTGTGGGGGGGGAAATCTGAGATAGCAAATGAGCTTAAAAAGGATGATGCGGTTAAAATCAGAAACGCTTACTCTAAGGCAAACCTTAACGACGAACCGGAGGTTCACGTAGGCAATTATGGGAGTTTATCCCTGAACCAGGAGACTGAGTTGCCTTCCATGCAGGAGATAGAGAAATCCTTGGTGAACAAAAAAGACATAATCGATTTGGAAAGCAAAGATCGCTATGTGCAGATTAAGGGCACGATAGTGCACATAGATGACGAAAAGCGGATAATATACTATACCTGCCAGAGCTGCGGCAGGAGTGTGCAGAACACGGGTCTGGGGTGGTATTGTGAATCATGTAATGATGATGTGGAGCCTGTGTCCAACCTCGTATTGTCTTTCACCGTTGAGGACGGGACAGGAAGCATAAGAGCCATATCCTTTAAAGAGAGCGCCGAGAAGGTGCTTGGAATGGATGTGGAGGAGGTTATGAACCTTATAAGAGAAACCCAGGACGAGCTCGCTCCCCTTAAGGAGATGGAAAAAACAATACTTGACCAAGAAATCTCGTTGATGGGGCGTGTTAAATATAGTGACTTCTCCGACCAGCTGGAGTTTATAGTGGATGATGTGGTGTAGCTGAAATGGGTGTATACTCGGTAACCGACTACATAATCTATCTACTGATTCTTGTTATAGTCTTGGACTTGATGAGGAGGTTCCTGTTTCCCTACATAAAATTAGATAGGAAATTCATCATACTCATCTCACCCTACATGTTTTTTGGGATTTTCATAAGGCTTCTGGCTGACGTGGGGTTTTTTGAGAGAAGCCAGATGTGGAATATAACCCCTGGGGTATACATCCTGTGTGTTGCTATTGGTTTAATCGGAATAATCCTTGGTTTGCTGCTGGAAAAAATCACAGGGGTGGAGTACTGGATTCCACCCTTCCTGATTGGGTTGGCTGGTGCGCTTTATACTGGATTCCACCTGTTCACTTATATAGCGTTCCCTGAGAGAATAGTTTATCCGCCTTTGATGGCAGCGGCTATTACCCTGTTTTTCAAGGTATCGGGAATAAATCCATTCAATAAAAAAGACAACCTCCTGCTTATCTTCGCCCACATGCTTGATGCCTCATCAACCTTCATAGCCTATGACTTCTACGGCTTCCAGGAGGAGCACCTGCTGCCTAGGTTTCTTATAGAGTCTCTTGGGGGAAGCGCTTTCGTGATGATACCCGCGAAGCTGGTTATTGTTCTGCTGGTAATCTATGCATTAGACAACTACAAGCAGGAGGATGAAGATGAGATACTGTACAGGATGCTGAAGGTTCTAGTATTTATTCTGGGTATCGGGCCCGGAACGAGAAATACGATGCTTCCAGCCCTAAGCCTATAGCTTCATTTTTATATGCATATTCCAATGTTTTACTCTATAAACATTAGATTATGTTTTTCGAAATTGGAAGAGAGTGGCATCAGACAGTGAAAAATGGTAGGTGAAGTGGCATCCAGTGTAACAGAGACTCTGTCAAGTTTTTTGACTCAATTTTGCATTAAACGTCTCACAGCAACCAGGTATTCAGGATAAATATGGTCAAATACAGCAAACCTAGGGCGGGAAGCCTAGCATATATGCCCAGGAAGAGGGCTAGAAAGGAAACACCTAGGATACACTTTTGGCCAGATCCAGGGGAAGCCAGGATTCTGGGATTCGCAGGATACAAGGTCGGTATGAGTAATGTTCTGGCAATTGACCACCGGAAAAACAGTCCCACATCCGGTCTTGAGGTGTTTGTTCCCGTGACTGTTCTCGAAACACCCCCGCTATCTGTTGCTGCTATCCGCTTCTACAAAAAAGGCTACACGGGTTTGCAGGTTCATTCTGATATCTACTCCGATAACCTATCTGAAGATTTCAAAAGAGCAATCACCACACTGGATTCCAAAAAGAAAAAACCAGATAAGGAACTAAAAGAGTTAGAGAAAGAACTGGATGAAATAGCTGATATACGACTGATTGTATACACTCAACCCCAACTAACCTCCTTATCTAAGAAAAAACCCGACCTGATGGAAATGCACATTGGGGGGGCGGTAGGGGAGAAACTGGACTATGCTAAAGAGAAACTGGGTGAATCAATATCCCTATCCGAGGTTTTCAGGGAAAACCAGTGTGTGGACATTACTGCAGTATCGAAGGGTAAGGGATACCAGGGTGTGATAAAGAGGTATGGTGTAAGGATGCAGCCGAGGAAAGCCGGTAAAGGCAGGAGGCATATTGGCTCAGGGGGGGCATGGACTCCAGCGAGAAAGATGTGGAGGGAGCCATTACCCGGGCAGATGGGATATCACACCAGAACGGAAAACAACAAGATGTTGATGCACATAGGAGATGATGGTAGTAAAATAAACCCAGGGGATGGGTTCCCCAGGTACGGTACAGTCAAAAAGGAGTACATACTGATTAAGGGCTCTGTTCCGGGACCATCCAAAAGACTGATACGGATGACCCATCCGAGAAAGCCTAAAAAGGAGGTCACCTACGAGATAACACACGTGAATCTCTCTACAAAGCAGAAATAAAATGACTTGTATATACTCTCTGAAGGGCGAGGCTAAGGGTGATATGAAATTACCTGGAGTTTTTGACACAGAATACCGGCCGGACCTGATTCAGAGAGCGGTTATAATGCTCCAAGCAAACAAGAGGAGCGTTTACGGCGTAAGCCCGTCTTCTGGTATGTTGACCTCGGCAGATTATTACGGTAGAAGAAGAGGCGGATTCAGGCAGACCATAAACAGGGGTATGTCTCGCCTACCACGGATTAAGCCCGGTGGTGGCGGGTTAGGTAATGTGCGCAGGGTGCCTCAGTCTGTTGGGGGTAGGAGAGCCCACCCTCCAAAGATGAGGGACTACTCTTTGAAGATGAACAAGAAAGAATACGGTCTCGCTTTAAAGTCTGCTATAGCAGCAACAAAAGATGTTTCGCTGGTTGAAGAAAGAGGGCATAAAATAAAGGAAATCAAGGAAACACCTCTTGTGGTGGAGGATTCGCTTCAGAAGATAGATAAAACCAGGGACCTGCTGGATGCATTACATGCCTTGGGCTTGGAGGATGACCTTAAGAAAGCCAGAGAAAAGAAGATAAGGTCAGGTAAGGGTAAGATGAGGGGCAGGAAACACAGGAAAAAGAAAAGCGTTCTCATAATCATAGAAAAAGACGAGGGAGTTAAGAAACTAGATAATGTACCCGGTGTTGACATAGTGGAGCTAGATGATGTGGATGTAGAGATGCTTGCTCCGGGAACACATCCTGCTAGGTTAACTGTCTGGACGGAGTCAGCACTCAAAAAAATAGGTGAACTATCGGTTTAGTGAAAAAAAAATGGATAGCCATGAAATAATCCTTTATCCGTTGATGGGTGAAAAGGCCACATTGTTAAGGGAGAGAGAGAACAAGCTCACATTCATCGTGAACAGTAAAGCAAACAGAATGGATGTGAAGAATGCGGTGGAGGATTTATATGATGTGAGCGTCTTGAAGACAAACATCATGTGGACTACTGATGGGAAAAAGAAAGCTCATGTAAAGCTTTCACCAGAGTATAATGCAGAAGAGATAGCATCACACTTTGGAGTATTATGATAAAAAATGGGTAAACGATTAATCACTCAGAGGCGAGGTAAGGGGACCCCCAGATACAGGTCACCCTCCCACAGATTCAAGGGGAGAGTAAAATACCCCCCCAATAACATTGAAGAAATCTCTGGCCAGGTTGTGGAGTTAATACATGATCCCGGGAGGACTGCTCCATTGGCCAAGATACTGCTGGAGAATTTTACGGAAATAAAAAACATAGCGCCTGAGGGTATGCAAGAAGGGGACTGGATTACCCTCGGCGGGAAGAAGGAAACAAACCGTGGCGATATAAAAAGACTGGGTGACATAGGTGAGGGAACCATGGTATATAACATAGAATTCCATCCAGGAGACGGCGGGAAACTTGTACGGTCAGCTGGCTCCACAGCATACGTGGTCTCGCACGACAAAAAAACAGGTAAAACATATGTCAGACTGCCCTCAAAGAGAATCACCGAAGTAAACAGCAACTCTCGCTCTACCATTGGACGGGTGGCTGGCCGGGGCAGGAAAAGCAAGTCGATGGCTCATGCGGGTCAGGCATTCCATGCTAAAAAAACAAGAAACAAGATATATCCTATAGTGAAGGGTGTTGCCATGAACGCGGTAGACCACCCTCACGGTGGCTCTCACTCTAACGTGGGTAAACCAACCACGGTCTCAAGGAACGCACCTCCCGGAAGGAAGGTAGGTCATATAGCTGCGAAAAGAACAGGTAGAAAGAAGAAATAAAGAATGGCTAAAAAGGAATTCAAATACAAGGGTTATACTCTCGATGAATTAAAGGCTATGTCAATGGATGAGCTGGTGAAGATAATGCCCTCCGATGTGAGACGCTCTATTTTAAGGGGTTTCACAGAAAGCCAGACAAAGCTTATGGGTAAAATAAGAAAAGCCAGTAAGTTATTGGATAATGGGGAGAAAGTAAAGGTGATTAGGACTCACTGTAGGGATATGCCCATAATCCCTGAGATGGTGGGCCTGGATTTCATGGTATATAATGGTAAAGAGTTCGTTAAGGTAATTATCACGCAGGAGATGCTGGGACATTTCATCGGGGAATTCACATACAATAGAGCGATTGTGAAGCATAGTTCCCCGGGGGTGGGTGCAACCAGGTCTTCATTGTTCGTGCCGATTAGATAAAATGGAGTTACGTTACTCTTATGAGTTAAGGGATGATAGCAGGGTAGCTAAATCAATGGGGAGGGACATGAATATATCCTTCAAGGATGCTGTAGTAGTCTGCGACAGAATAAGGGGTATGATGTTGTCTGATGCTATCTCAACGCTCAGGTCTACGCAGTTGCTTAAGGAACCAATAGTCTATAATAAATTCAGGAAGGGTGTTGGTCACAGGAAAGGCAGCTCTCCGGGGAAATATCCTGTGAAGCCGGCATCCAGCATACTTAAGGTTTTAATGAGTCTTGAATCTAATGCCGAGTACAAGGGATTGGATACGGAGAGATTGAAGATAGTTCATGTACAAGCCAAGGAAGGTGTCTCCAGAAAGAGAAGGAAGCCAAAGGGCAGATGGCGTATGTGGAGTGCTGATCTTGTACATGTGGAAGTCGTAGCGGAGGAGATATAAGATGGCGATGGAGAAGCATTTCATTCAGGAGGGGAAGATTAGGTCTGAGATGGACAGCTTCCTTAGGAAGGAACTCAGCAAGGCAGTATACTGTGGAATGGATATCCACAAGACCCCTCTCGCTGTTAGAATAAATCTTTACGTGGAGAAACCTCCTCTTGTGATCGGGAAAAAAGGCCGGCGCATAAATAAGCTAACCAGAATGCTTGAGCAGAAATACAAGATAGAGAATCTGGCTATTGATGTTCAGAGGGTGGATAATCCTGTTCTCAACTCTGAGGTGATTGCACGAAGGGTTGCTACCGCGCTGGAGAGGAGAATGTATCGGAGGCGGGTTGTCTACAGGGCGATTAGAGCAATCATGAGTGCTGGCGCCAGGGGTGTGGAGATCACATTATCAGGAAAGATTATAGGTAAGGGCGGTCGTTCCAGGACAGAGAAATACTCTGAGGGATACATGAAGAAGGCCGGTGACTCCACCAAGCTTGTGAATGATGCCTCGACGCAGGCGTATCTGAAGGCCGGAGTAATCGGTGTATCAGTCAAGATAGTACCTCCTGATGCGGTCTTCCCCGACCAGATTACCATAATCAAACCGCAGGAAGAAGTTGCTGAGGTAGCAGAGAAGGAAAAGAAGGAAGTTGATGAGGGTGCTGTGAAAAAAGAGAGTAAGAAGAAAGAATCTGGGAAGGCGAAGGAAGAGCCGAAGAAGGTAGCTAAGGAAGGGAAGGCGAAGAAGGAGCCGAAGAAAAAAGCTGTGAAGGCGAAGAAGGAGCCGAAGAAGGTAGCTAAGGAAGGGAAGGCGAAGGAGGAGAAGGAATCGAAAAAGGAAGGTGTTGATTTGTTGGCTGGCAACATTAGTGACATAAAGAAACAACTTGAGGTGATGGATGATGCTGATTACGGTAACCTCATTAAGGCTGAGAAGAAGGGCAGTAACAGGAAGTCGCTGATTGCGTGGCTTGAGTCAAGAAGGAGTGGAATTTAATTACGTAATTCATTATCATTAAACATTCAAAAAATGGCTATATTACGCTCTCATGAATTGGTGGACATGGATGTGGAAGAATTAGATGGTAAACTAAGGGAGCTTCAGGAGGGGTTGATGAAGATAAATGGCGTGCTCGCCTCAGGTGGTATACCAGAGGATATTGGTGAAGCCAGGGAAATAAAGAAGACTATTGCGAGAATAAAGACTATTAAAAATCAAAAAACAACAAATAAAAAGAAATGAATTGCCCTAAGTGCGGACTTCCTGAAGAGCTATGTGTTTGCGAGGAGATGACCAGGGAGGCTCAGAGGATTCGAGTGCGCAGTGACAGGAGAAAATACGGTAAAATGGTGACCATTGTTGATGGTTTAGGTGACGTGGATACCCAGAAGATAGCGAAAGACTTGAGGCAGAAACTAGCTTGCGGCGGCACAGTAAGAGATGAGAGAATAGAACTTCAGGGAGATCACGTGAGTAAAATAAAGGATATCCTGATGGATATGGGCTTTTCCGAGGAGATGATAGATTTAAACCTTTAGGGTTTTCAGATCATCCCCCTCGGGGGAAAAGAGGGTATGCAAGTAACCCCCTCAATAGGTCTAACCAGATAGCGATGACCATAACACCCTTGAATATATTAAGGCATGAGCTCATTGGTTTAAGGGCTAAGGTGGTTGGTTCAAAGTATCAGGGATGTAGGTGTGAGGGTGGGATTGTGGATGAAACCCTTAACACAATCACCCTAAAAACAAGAGATGGAGAGAAAAAAATCCCTAAAAAGGATTCATTGTTCGAGTTCACTCTACCCTCTGAGGCGAAAGTGAGGGTTGAAGGCGGTTTACTGCTTTCAAGATCAGAGGATAGGACAAAAAAGAAACATCGTATAAGGTTTGCTTGAAAAAATGACGGCGAAAAAGAAAAAAACAGAGAGGAAAGTGGAATGCAGTGACATTAACTGCCCCATTCACGGACAGCTCCCAACCAGGGGTGTTGTCTTGGAGGGTGTTGTTGTCTCGGACAAGATGAGCGGGACAGTTATAGTGCAGAAGAATTACTTCATCAAGTCAGCTAAATATGAGAGATACAGAACAGCTAAGTCCAGGATTCCTGCACATAATCCGCCATGCATTGACGCTAAGACGGGCGATAACGTACAGATTGAGGAATGCAGGAAGCTCAGCAAGACTGTGAACTTTGTTGTAACAAAAAAGATTTAAGATGGCTAAACCACTTGGTGTATCAAAGAACCTGCCCACAGGTAAGGCAATAACCGCTAGGATACAGCCTAATCTACCGGTTGGAGCCAGACTTAAGTGTGCTGACAATACCGGGGCGAAGGAGCTGGAGATTATCGCGGTGAGAAGATACAGGGGGGTCCGAAGGAGGCTTCCAATGGCTGGGGTAGGTAATCTGGTGGTTTGTTCAGTTAAGAAGGGGAGGCAGGATTTAAGGAAACAAGTGGTCCTGGCTGTTGTGGTGAGGCAAAAGAAGCCGTACACGAGATTTAACGGCTCAAAAATCAGGTTTGAGGATAATGCAGCGGTCATCGTTGGCGATGATGGATTGCCGAAGGGGACTGAGATAAAGACTCCTGTGGCCAGAGAGGCTGCCGAGAGATGGACTAAGATAGGCTCTATAGCCTCAATGGTGGTTTAGATTCAAAGATGAAGCAAACAAAATCAATTAAGCCGGGTAAGCAAAGGAAGTGGAGAGCTGATGCACCCCTCCATAAGCGGAGGAAGTTTATGGGAAGCTGCCTTGACAGGAAACTTAGGGATAAATATGGGCGGAGGACTATCTCAATCAGAAAAGGCGATACAGTGAAGATACTGAGGGGGGAGTTCAAGGGAAACGGGGGTGAGGTAACAGAGGTTGATGTAGGTAGATCCCGGGTTTTCATTGAGGGGGTTAACATCAAGAAGACTGATGGAACGGATGTTCCCAGACCAATAGATCCCTCAAATATCGTGATAACCGATTTAACTCTAGATGATAATAAACGAATTAAGTTACTGGAGAGAGGTATGAAGGGATAATGGCACACACTAAGAGAATTGCAACAGGCTATGGGAAGAAACCAAGGTTTATCTCTACAGTAAGAGCTGGACCACATCCCAAAAAGAAGAGCATTACCCTATCATATATCCTAAGGGATATACTGGGGTATGCTAAAACGGCGAAAGAGGCTCAGAAAATATTGAACACCGATCATGTGTTAGTGGACAAAAAGGTCAGGAGAGATCCAAACTATGGCGTGGGTTTGATGGATGTTGTGGAGATACCGGGTATGAAAAAGAGATTTATCATGCTGCCAAAGAAAAAAACGATGGTGTTGAAGGAGATAAAAAAGAAGGACGCTGGAACAAAGTTATGCAAGATCATAGATAAAACAGTGGTTGATGGGGGCCGAATACAGCTTAATTTACATGATGGTAGCAACATTATGGTGGACAAAAAAGACAAGAAGGATTATGGAACAAAGGATTCTGTGGTGTTGGAGCTGCCGGATAGGAAAATCAAGGATTTAGTGAAGTTCAAGGAAGGCAACACAGCCTTGGTGGTTGATGGAGTACATGCCGGGGAAATCGGCAAAATTGATAAGATAATGCCTGCAAGCAGGAAGCATAATTCATTAACTAAATTAGGTGAGCTACATACGCTCACTAGTTACTTGTTTATAATAGGTAAGAATAAGCCATTGTTGGATTTATAGAATGAAATACGCGAACGTTATGGAGGAACCGAGAGTAGAGAAGGTTGTTGTTAACATAGGGGCAGGTAAATCAGGCGAGAAGCTGGTTAATGCTGAAACCCTCCTGGAGCGCTTAACAGCCAGAAAACCGGTCAGGACTATCTCGAGGAGCAGGGTTCCGGCATGGGGTTTGAAAAAAGGCGACCCCATAGGGTGTAAGGTCACGCTACGTGGCAGGGAGGCTGAGGATTTCATCAAAAAATGTTTTATCACAGTGGATAATGAAATAAAAGTCAGGAACTTTGATGATGAAGGAAATCTCTCATTTGGGATCAGGGAATACATTGATTTCCCTAAAATGAAATACGATCCAGATATCGGCATATTCGGCATGGACGTTAGTGTGACCCTGCAGAGACCTGGATATCGGATAAAGAAGAGGCGGATAAGAAAGAAAAAAGTACCCCTCAGTAAAAGAATTACTAGGGATGAATCGATAGAGTTCATAAAAAAGAAGTTTAAGGTTGATGTGGTGAATGAATAAATAAAATGTCTAAGAAAAATCCCAAATCTGACGTAAAAAACCTGAGGTGTTCCATATGTGGGGCAAAGAAGGGGTTAATCCATAAATACGGCCTGCATATCTGCAGGAGGTGCTTCAGGGAGAACGCTGAAAGGATAGGGTTTAAGGTTTATAGCTAAAATGGCTGAGATAAAATTGTTTGGTAAGTGGAGCTTTAATGATGTGATGGTGGGAGATGAGGGGCTGAAGAGGTACATATCCCTCAACCCCGTGTATGTTCCGCACACAGCTGGCAGACTTACGGGGAGGCAGTTCTCTAAGTCGAAGATGAACATAGTGGAACGTTTGGTTAACAAGCTAATGCGCAGCGGTCAGGGGACTCGGAAGGTAGCTGGCAGGTACATCAGGGGCTCAGGGAACACCGGTAAAAAATATAACGCAATAAATACTGTGGAGAGTGCATTCGACATAATATCCAAGAGAACGGGAAAGAACCCTCTGCAGGTTTTCGTTGATGCAGTGAACAATTCAGGGCCTAGGGAGGAGACCACTACCATAATATATGGTGGAATCAGGTATCATAAGGCCATAGATGTTTCATCCCAGAGAAGGATTGATTTCGCTCTCAAGTACATAGCATTGGGGGCGTTCTCTAACGCGTTCAATTCCAAGAAAGCTATTGGTGAATGTCTTGCTGATGAGATTATCTGGGCTTCAAATTCAGACACTAAGGGTTACGCAATCCAGAGGAAGGATGAAACCGAGAGGATTGCACAATCTTCAAGGTAATTGAAAAATGGGCAGATCTAAAAAGATGGCGGAGAAGATCAGGGCTTTGATAGAGAAGCCCGAGCAAATCCGTAACATGGGTATTGTGGCGCACATAGACCACGGGAAAACAACGCTTTCAGATAACCTGCTCTCTAATGCGGGAATGATATCAAAGGATATGGCCGGCAAGCAGCTGGCTCTGGACTTCCACGATGATGAGCGGGAGAGGGGCATAACCATTAACGCAGCTAACATATCCATGGTGCATCCATATGAGGACAGGGAGTATCTCATTAACATGATAGACACCCCGGGACACGTTGATTTCGGGGGTGATGTTACCCGTGCTATGAGAGCGGTTGACGGGGTTATCGTGGTGGTCTGTGCTGTGGAGGGCGTTATGCCTCAGACCAAGACCGTAATCAGCCAGGCTATTAAAGAGAACGTGAAGCCTACCCTGTTCATTAATAAAGTCGACCGTTTGATTAACGAGTTAAAGCTTTCACCTGAGGAACTTCAGAAAAGGTTTTTGAAGATTATCCAAAACGTCAATAAATTGATTAAACAGAGACAGCCTGAAGGTAAAGACTGGACTGTTAGTGTGGATGGGGGTTCGGTTGCCTTCGGTTCAGCATATCATAACTGGGCTATTTCCGTGCCTTACATGAAAAAGTCAGGTATTACATTCAAGGACATAATAGACTTCTGTAATGGGGAGAACCAGCATGAGCTTGCTGAAAGGGCTCCAGCTCATGAAATCATGCTGAACATTGCAGTGAAACACCTGCCCAATCCTCTTACAGCTCAGGCGATGAGGATTCCACAGATATGGAAGGGGGATTTTGAATCCGGGATAGGTAAATCAATGATTGCCTGCGACCCCTCAGGTGAGCTGGCTATAATGGTAACCAACATATCTGTTTTTGATAAACGGGAGGGTGAGGTAGCTACGGCCAGAATATTTTCGGGGCGTGTTGAGCAGGGTCAGGATGTTTACCTGGTTGGTGCTAAAAAAACTGAAAGGGTGCAACAGGTCAGCTTCTACATGGGTGCTACTCGGGTTAGCACTGATTCGGTCTGTGCGGGTAATATTGTGGGAATCACAGGATTAAAAAATGCCACAGCAGGTGAAACAGTAGCTGCTACTAACATAAAATCCTTTGAGGGTATGATTCATGTATCCGAGCCTGTTGTTACCATAGCAGTTGAAGCAAAAAAGACACAGGATCTGCCTAAGGTTATCGAGGTTTTGAGGCAGGTCTCTAAGGAGGATCCAACCCTTGAGGTGAAGATTGATGAGGAGACTGGAGAGCATCTGTTGTCCGGAATGGGTGAACTGCACTTGGATGTCATAATAAACAGGATAAAGGATGGTGGTCTGGATATCGAGACCTCACATCCTATTGTAGTGTACAGGGAGACTGTTACGGGGAAATTCGGTCCGGTGGAGGGGAAATCACCGAACAAGCACAACAAATTCCATATAGTGGTTGAACCCCTTGAGGAGAGTGTGTATCAGGCTATTGTTAATGGGGATATAGGGCAGGGCCGCAGGAAGCGCAGGAGCAAGGATATCCGGAAGGAATTGGAGGAGTATGGCATGGAGCGGGATGAAGCTGCTAGAGTAATAGATGTATATCAGGGGAATATGATGTTGGACATGACCCGGGGTATAATACACCTGGATGAGGTCATGGAGTTGATGCTTGATTCCTTTGAGGATGTGATGAATTTATCGCCTTTGGCTAATGAACCAGCCTCCAGAATGAAGGTTAAGTTAATGGACGCTAGATTGCACGAGGATGCCATCCATAGGGGCCCGGCTCAGGTTTATCCTGCGGTCAAGAACCCTATAAAGGCATGCATCCTATCGGCTAAGCCCATGTTGCTTGAGCCGGTGCAGAACATGTGGGTTGATGTACCCCAGGAATACATGAGTCCTGTGACCAGTGAAATCCAGAGGAGACGGGGTATAGTGCATGACATGAGTCAGAAGGATGAGTTGATGACTGTGGAGGGGAAGCTTCCGGTGGCTGAATCATTCGGCTTTGCCGGGGATATCAGAAGCGCTTCCGAAGGTCATGCTCTCTGGTCTACAGAGAATGCAGGCTTTGATAGAGTACCCTCTGAACTGCAGGATGATATTATCATCAGAATCAGAAGCAGGAAGGGTTTGAAAAAGGGCGTACCTAAGTCGTCAGACTACATAGAGTAATGGATACCGCTATTTTTAAAGTCTTAAACACATTACTAAATCTATGTTAACACTCGACAATTACCTGTTAGGTGAAAAAATTAGGAGGGAGATAAAATGGCTGATAAACCACATATAAATCTAGTATTTATTGGACACGTTGATCACGGGAAGTCGACATTAGTAGGTCGTTTACTTTATGAGCTTGGGGAGGTTCCAGACCAGGTTCTGAAGAAATACAAGGATGAGGCTGAGAAGCTTGGTAAGGGAACGTTCGAGTTCGCGTGGGTTATGGATTCCCTGAAAGATGAGCGTGAGAGGGGTTTAACGATTGATGTGGCTCATAAGAAGTTCAGCACTCCCAAGAATTTTTTCACTATTATTGACGCTCCAGGGCATAGGGACTTTGTGAAGAACATGATTACCGGTACTTCACAGGCTGATGCTGCTGTTCTGGTATGTTCTGTTAAGGATGGGGTGCAGCCGCAGACTAAGGAGCACGCTTTCCTGGCTAAGACTCTTGGAGTGAAGCAGTTGATTGTTGCGTTGAATAAGATGGATGCAGTCAACTATGATGAGTCTAAGTATGCTGAGGTTAAGGATCAGCTTTCTAACTTGTTGAAGAGCATAGGCTATAAGTTGGATGAGATTCCTTTCATTCCCGTATCAGCGTATGTGGGGGATAATCTTAAGGAAAAAAGCGAGAACATGAGCTGGTATAAAGGCACGACATTGATCAACTCCTTCGATAGTTTAGCCGCTCCTGAGAAGCCTGTTGATAAGGCTCTTAGGCTTCCGATACAGGATGTTTATACCATAACTGGTGCGGGGACTGTTCCTGTCGGGAGGGTGGAGACTGGTGTGATGAAGCCAGGTCAGAAGTTGATTTTCATGCCCAGTAAGGCTGTGGGTGAGGTTAAGACTGTGGAGATGCATCATGAGCAGCTCTCTGAGGCTGTTCCCGGTGATAATGTCGGATTCAATGTCAGGGGTGTCGGTAAGAACGACATCAAGAGAGGTGATGTGGCGGGTCCGTCGGATAATCCTCCTATGGTGGCTGAGGAGTTCACAGCCCAGATTGTGGTCTTACAGCATCCGTCAGCGTTAACGGTGGGTTATACGCCTGTGTTCCACGTGCATACGGCGCAGGTGGCTTGTCACTTCACTGAGTTGGTGAAGAAGATTGATCCTAAGACGGGTCAGGTTTCGGAGGAGAATCCGCAGTTTCTGAAGACTGGTGATGTGGCTGTGGTTAAGGTTAGGCCTACTAAGTTGTTGTGCATTGAGAAGGCGAAGGATTTCCCTCAGCTGGGGCGTTTCGCTATCCGGGATGCGGGCAAGACTGTGGCAGCTGGTATGGTGATTGATATAACTCCTAAGAAGCTTTAATTTTTTTTATTATTTTATCTTAAATGGAGAAGGCTAGAATAATCCTCATAGGCAGGGATCCTCGGCAGTTAGGGGAGATATCGGGTGAGATAATCGGTGTTACTGAGAAGACGGGTGTTGGTTTCGCAGGTCCTGTACCTCTTCCCACCCGGAAGATGAAGATCACTACCCGGAAGAGTCCTGATGGTGAGGGCACAGCTACTTGGGAGCGTTGGGAGATGAGGGTTCATAAGAGGATTATTGATGTGGATGCTGATGAGAGAAGTCTGAGGCAGATTATGCGCATTCAGGTGCCTGATGGTGTGTACATTGAGGTTGAGTTAACTAATTAGTTTTTTTTGTGTGGGTGTGGAGGTTTTTTTTTTGTGGAGAGTATTTATGACTGTTTTCCTATATCTTTTTTTCTATAGCATTTTTTTTTTGTTTCGCTCCTGTAGTGTAGTCCGGCCAATCATTCCGGCCTTTCGAGCCGGTGACCCGGGTTCGAATCCCGGCGGGAGCAAATTT
>JAYEGX010000018.1:0-19485 GCA_034659295.1 Candidatus Altarchaeota archaeon
AAGAACACGTATTTTCTGGAGTATTCGTTTATTATCCTCGTTGCAGGCATCTCCCTTGGTGTGGCGATTGCTTTAGGCTTCAGCCTGAAGGATAAGCTCAAGAAGGAGTTAGGTTGATATTTAGACCATGGCCGGAAAGAAGAGGGGGAACCCTAATCCTGAGTTGCCGCCTTCGAGGGGTGTTCCATCGGATGAGTGCATGTGGCTTCCCCGCCATTATGGCAGGGAGGTGAGGGATAAGGGCGGTATCGATTCCAGGGTGAGATGGGATCTGCCTGAGGTCGTTGATTTCTTGTTCCCCCGAGAATTTCAACCAAAATATCATCGTATTGCTGTTGATTTTCTTTCTCTTGTGTTGGAGCTGGAACGTGTGGGGAAGGAGGATGTGTCTTCCTTTCTTTCAGGGTCAGGTTATTCCAGGTCTACGTTGGAGAACAAGGTCATACCTAAACTGGCTCGTTGCGGTTTGATTAAGAGGGAACGTGAAGCATCCGGTTCCATGAGAAAGAAATCAAGGGCTCTTGTGGTATCAGAGTCTCTTACATTCTCTAATTATCTGGGTAAGATTGCTTCCGAGTGGGAGACTATCGTGGAAACCGCCAGGCACAGGAAGAGGAGGCGCGATTAATTTCCCCCTTTGATAGCGTGTGATTTAATATGTCCTGTGGCTGTGTTGGTGTTGATGAGTCGGGGAAGGGTGATTTTTTTGGCCCGCTGGTTGCTGCGGGAGTCTATGCTTCTTCCGAGGGAGGTGACGAACTTGTTTCTTTGGGTGTTAGGGATAGCAAGAAGCTCTCTGATTTGCGGGTTTGTTCCCTGGGCAAGTTAATCAGGGATTCTTTCGCGTATGATGTTGTGGTCGTGAACCCCCCAAGATATAATGAGCTCTACTCTGGTATGAAAAACCTTAACCGCCTCTTGGCGTGGGCTCACTGCAGGGTTATCGAGAACCTTCTCTTGCGGGTGGATTGTTCGCTTGTTATCGCTGACCAGTTCGGGGATTCCTATTTCATCGAGGATGCGTTGATGTCTGAGGGCCGGGGGATTAGGCTGGTACAAAGACCTAAGGCGGAGGATAATCCTGCTGTGGCTGCTGCATCTATTCTGGCAAGGGATTCGTTCCTTAAGGGTTTAAGTCGTTTATCTGATCTGTACGGCGTTAATCTCCCTAAGGGTTCCTCTAAACGGGCTGTGGAGGCTGGTAGGCTGTTCGTGGAGCTTTATGGGATGGGGCGGCTTGGGGAGGTGGCTAAGCTGCATTTCCGGGTTCTGGGGAAACTTTAGTTTTTTTCTTGGGTGTCCACTCGGTTGCGAGTCAGTTTATGCTTTTTAGCATATAATATGGAATAATCTATTCTTTCTGGTAATATCCTATTTTTTCCTGTAGGAGCAGTATATAAATTAATGGTGGTGGAATTGTTTTGTTTACCTCCATATCTTCAAAAAAGAGTCTATCCCTCAAGTTCTTCTGCGGGAGCCTGTATTTCCTGACCTAATCTTTCTATCTGCCTGCTCAGCCCCTCCAGTTCGTGGGCTATGTCAGTTCCTATGGCGGTCAGTTTTATCTCCTTAATCCTGCCTTTTTTCTCGAATTCCACTATCCCATAGTCCTGTAACTGGGTCAGTATTTTTAGTGTGTGGGTGTATGTACAATCGGTTTCCTTGGACAGAATTGAGGCGTATTTGCCTTCACAGTCTTTCAGTCTCAGGACTATGTTCGTGGGTTTATCGTGCAGGAATAGGTTCATTATACTCATATATTCTTGTCCCATAAAGTCACCGATATAACTATGTTTTAATAGATTTGTTCTATTAGATATATTATAGGATTCAGGTATATAAATCAGATTGATTTCAGCTCCTTACTGAACAGCTTAGATAGCTCCCCTATGTCCTTCTCCAGGTCATTTATCGCCTTCTTGAGGTCTTCCTTCCCGTCTTTTGATTCGATATGTACCCTGTACCCTGGGAGCAGCGGATGGGGGTTGTAAAAATAGGAGTCTATTCTGTTTCTTGCCAGCCTCGTTGCCAGAACATTGGGCAGAAGGGAGTCATTAATTTCTATCTCCAAATTCTCTTTATCATCCTGTATTAGGGTTACTTCCATCGTGTATTGTTTCTATACGCAGTGAGGGTTTAAATATAATCTTTCCCTATTTCTATTATTAATGAGGTGATTGTTTATGACCAAGGTTTATTATGATGATGACGCGGATTTATCTACACTACAAGATAAGACTGTTGCAGTCGTAGGATATGGGAACCAGGGAGCTGCACAAGCCAAGAATATGCGGGACTCAGGGGTTAACGTAATTATCGGCAGCATAAGGGATAAGAGCTGGGATAATGCCAGAGAGGATGGCTTTGAGGTCTACGAGATACGTGAAGCATCAGAGAAGGCGGATATTGTTCACATTCTTCTCCCGGATGAGGTTCAGGCCCAGGTATACGAGAACGATATCAGGGATAATCTCGCAGATGGTGATGCCTTAATGTTCAGTCACGGCTTCAACATCCGATTCGGTACCATACAGCCTCCATCTGATGTGGATGTGATTATGGTGGCTCCGAAGGGTCCTGGTGTTTTGGTCAGAACAACCTACACGGACGGCTTTGGGACCCCGGCATTGATAGCGGTGGAACAGGATTATTCCGGTAAGGCTAAATCAGTTGTCCTCGCGCTGGCAAAAGCCCTTGGTGCAACAAGAGCGGGCGTCCTTGAAACATCTTTCAGGGAGGAGACGGAAAGTGATCTGTTCGGGGAACAGGTTGACTTGTGTGGGGGTGTAAGTGAACTCATTAAGGCGTCATTTGATATCCTGGTAGAAAATGGCTACCAGCCGGAGCTGGCTTATTTCGAAACACTCCA
This sequence comes from Candidatus Altarchaeota archaeon, assembly GCA_034659295.1. Taxonomy (GTDB): domain Archaea; phylum Altiarchaeota; class Altiarchaeia; order IMC4; family QMZM01; genus EX4484-2. The sequence goes on from JAYEGX010000018.1 coordinate 2,870, forward strand.
TGAACTGAAGCTGATTACCGACCTTATTCAGGAGGGTGGTCTCGAGTACATGTGGTCTTGTGTCAGCAATACTGCAGAGTACGGTGGCCGGACAAGGGGCAGTAAGATAATCACATCCGAGGTCAGGGATAATATGAGGAAAATCCTGAAGGATATTCAGGAGGATAAGTTCGCAGAAGAATGGGTTCAGGAGTACAGAAACGGCTTACCTAACCTTAAGAGGATGAGGTCGGATGATAAGGAGCTGGAGGTTGAGAAAGTCGGTTCCAGATTAAGGAAGATGTTTAGCAGGTAAATGGCTTTAACTAAACGCATCATCCCGTGTTTGGACTGTGATTTGTCCGTACCTAACGGTCGGGTGGTTAAGGGCGTCAGGTTCAGGGAGATAAGGTATGCTGGCGAGCCTGTGGAGCTGGCCAACCGTTACAGCCGGGAGGGTGCGGATGAGCTTGTTTTCCTTGACATTACCGCAAGTCATGAGCGCCGCGGTACTATGGTGGATGTTATTGAAAAAACCGCCAGGGAGGTTTTCATCCCCCTGACTGTTGGTGGGGGAATCCGTTCCACTGCTGATATGAAAAAGGTTCTGCGAGCGGGTGCTGATAAGATTACGGTGAACACGTCAGCCATCAAGAACCCTTCTCTTGTTGAGGCGGGCGCCTCTCTTTTCGGATCACAGTGTATTGTTGTAGCAATCGATGCCAAGTCCCGTGGTGACGGTAGCTGGGAGTGTTTTGTTTATGGTGGTCGTGAGCCTACGGGCGTTGATGTGGTGGAGTGGGCTCGGCGGGTGGAGGATTTAGGTGCTGGTGAGATCATGTTGACTAGTATGGACCGGGACGGCACAAAAGAGGGTTTCGATATCGAACTCACTAGTTCGATTTCCGAAGCAGTGAACATTCCCGTAATCGCCTCCGGCGGCGTGGGCACACCACAGCACATGCTGGAGGCCTTCAGGGAGGGTAAGGCTGACGCAGCGCTCGCTGCCTCAATCTTCCACTTCAACGAATATCCCATCCCTGAAATCAAGAAATATCTCTCCGAGCATGGTGTACCCGTCCGCCTCTAGATTCCCTCTCCCAAACCCCCAAAAAATATTTCATAATGCATAATTCTATTGTTTTTTATGCACTAAGAGAAAAAATTCCTCAAGGAGATGTTTAGATAAACATCCTGTAATTAATTAATACAACTTCACTACAAAAGTTAGCACTATAGGTAGCCATATACCTCCTAACACAATCCAGACATGGTGTGTTGGTTTTTCTATATATATTGAATAAGGCTGGCTAAATTTTCCTTTATTACAAAATACTCCAGTTATACTGAGGTTTACAGATGTGTTCGATCCAAATTGAATTTCTTCAACGAATTTTTTCTCATTTGGATTTAATATAACATATTTTTCTTTATAAGGATCAAAAAGTTCGACTTGGTAACCACCAAATTTGATATTACCCTCCTTTTCTGGTTCTTTCAAAAAAACATACAGATAAACCGAATTGATATTAAAAATCTTATCTAAATAGTTTGGTTTTACTTTTGCTTGATTAATCTTAATTTTATTAGAGAAAGTTAATGGTTCAAAATTTTTAAGTGTTCCAATCTCTTGTTTGTAGTTCATGACAACATTTGGTTTGTAAGATACTCCAATATAAATAACAGCAAGTGTAAGGAATACAATAATCATCAGAGTTATCCCTGGATTTTTCTTTTTTAACAATAATCTATATTTTGGCTTTTTTAATCCAAGCTTTTCAGCCTTCTTGTGAATCGCTTCTATCTTCCTATCTGGGAATAACTCTAATAATAATGCATCATCTGCTTCACCATAATATTTTCTTAATTTTTTCTCATTAGTTTTCTTCCAACGCATCGTTAAGTAATCTTTCGTTAATTACTCAGAAAACAAAGCAGAAATAAGAAAGAATAAAACAATGTGTTTGATTTAGAGTTACTTTGTTAGTGTGACCTATCTAGATCTATCTTACTGCGTTTTGCTGTGAATACTGCCATTTCTACGTCGCGAGGTCGCCATCTCTTTCCTGTTGAATCCTCTAGTATTTGGGCTGTTTCCCTGCACCATGCAATCCAGCTAAGATAGCTATCAAAATCGTTCTGTTGCAGTGAAGTATAGTTCATTTTGAAAGGTGTTAGCTTGTTTTGCATGTTTTCGCTGTACGTTCTATAGTTTATATTCACCCATTTAGCGACTTGGTTGTCTATCATAGGCAGGGTTTCTGGGCTTGCCAACGCAGGTAAGGTTAACGGCACAGCTAAAACCCTTGATTTTATCCCAAGCAATTTTCTGATATTTATGAGGTTTCTTATGGACTGGCATTCAACAAAGCCTTGGACAGCATCCCATAACTGCCCTGCTTTAACTTCTTTCTCTTTGACAAAATCAAGAATCCGGTTAGTCCCTTTTTGTCTCCTACCCTCTTGAGAATATAGCTTCCAGAATATAACCTCAAAGAAGGCACCTAATTCGTTAGGCCCCTTCTCTCTAAATCTACCCTCAAAAGCTATTGTGCTATACCTATCCCCTTTGATTAGAGTATTAAAGAAACCGGGGAACCCATACCCACGTTCATACAACCTTAAATCAACAGGATATGAATAGCTTTTGAGCGCCTGAACCCATGTGTCTGGCATAAAACACCACCTATTAAGTTATAGAGGTAGAGAAAAAAGAGGAGAATATTACGTTGTGTCTGATTCTCAGAGGGTGATTCAGGCTTCTTTGACGTGTGATATGCTAAGGTAAAGCTAAACTAGGGGATTTATGCCGTTATTCCTATATACTTATTATGGTAGTGGTCAAGAGGGAGGGGGTTATTCTTGAACCAACTGATCTGGAGTTTGAAAGCCAGGGTGTTTTCAACCCAGCATGCATCAAGGTCGGGGATACAGTCCATATGTTTTACAGGGCTGTTGCGAAGGGGAACTACTCAAGCATAGGATACTGCAGACTAGACGGTCCCCTTGAGGTCGCAGAAAGAGCAGAGAAACCAATCCTTTTCCCGGAATACGGTTATGAGAAACAAGGCACCGAAGACCCTCGGATAGTCTCTATTGAAGGAACATACTATATGACCTACATGGCCTACGATGGACGGGACGTATGGAGCGCGTACGCAACAAGCAAAGACCTGAAAAACTTCGGGAAAAAAGGGAGAATCACGCACAGGATATCCTACGCTGAAGCAACGGAATTATTCAGTCAATCAAACATACCCGAAAGATACTTCTGTTTCGATAAATACGGTAAAAACAAGGGTGAAACCGAAAATGATGTGCTGTTATGGGGGAAAGACACGTTCTTGTTTCCAGAAAAGATTAATGGAAAATTCGCCCTAATCCACCGGGTTCTCCCGGAAATACAGGTTATCTACTTCAATGATTTCAGTGAATTAACCAGGGAATTCTGGATGGAACACCTAAAAAGATTATCTGATCACATAATTCTTGACGCCAGATACTGGTTTGAGTCCAGGTGGATTGGTGGAGGATGCCCGCCCATCGAGACCGATGAAGGATGGCTTTTCATCTACCATGCCGTTGAAGACTCCGGGGAAGGGAATATCTATCGGGCAGGAACAGCCCTGCTAGATAAAGACAACCCCTGCAAGACGATAGGCAGGCTTGAAAATCCATTATTCTCCCCCCAAGAGAAATGGGAAAAAAAGGGTGTGGTCAACAACGTTGTTTTCCCTACGGGAACCGCTGTCTTCGACGGGAGGCTCTACATATACCATGGAACAGCTGACACCCGCATAGGTGTTGTCTCACTCGATCTGGAGGAGCTCCTGGCTGAGTTGCTGAAATAATCTCACTCTTTTCCTTAAAAACAAATGAAAAACAAAAAGAAATCATCAGGGATCCTGTATATGGGAACCTACCCTCCCAGAGAGTGTGGGCTAGCCACATTCACCAAAAATTTGGCTAAGGCCATGAATGAAAAATTCAATCTAGGAACCAAATCCATGATTCTTGCAATAAACAATGACGAAACAAGCATCTACAACTATCCGGGGGAGGTGATACTTCAGGTAAACGATACAGACGTCCAAGGCTATATCAAGATCGCAAAAAAAATCAATGAAACAAAAAATATTAAATTAATAAACATCCAACACGAATTCGGCATCTTTGGCGGAAAATACGGGAACCACCTGCTCCCCTTCCTGGAAACCCTATCTAAACCAGTGGTCACCACATTCCACACAGTTCTTCCAAATCCAAAACCGGAACTCAAGCGTATTGTGAACACGATCGCAGAAAAATCAGCGTGTATTGTTGTAATGACTAATCGCGCAGTTGGACTTCTTAGAAAAGATTATGGATTAACCGGGGATGATATCTTTGTCATACCCCATGGAATACCCTCCGTCCCCTTTGATTCAAGGATGAAAAAGAAAAAAAAGATAGGCTACGGGGACAGGATTATACTCTCATCATTTGGGATGATGAACCCCGGCAAGGGGTATGAACACGTTATTGAGTCGCTTCCAGAGATTATTAAGAGATTCCCCAATCTCCTCTACCTGATAATTGGTGAAACCCACCCTGTAGTAAGAAAACGGGAGGGGGAACGCTATAGGAATTTTCTTGAGGGGAAGGTGAAGGAATTAGGGCTTGAAAAACATGTGAAATTCTATAACAAGTATGTCACATTAGGTGAGATAATAGATTATCTGAAGGCAACCGATGTTTATGTCTTTTCATCCACTGACCCCTCCCAGATAGTGAGCGGTACATTATCCTATGCGATGGGCTGTGGGCGTGTGGTTGTCTCAACCCCCACCCTGCATGCGAAAGAAGCTGTTAATCCGGATAGAGGGATGCTGCTTGATGAATTCAATAATCCGAAACTGTTTGCAGACAATATAATAAAACTACTATCAAAGCCCTCCATGAGGCATGCGATGGAAGAGAATGCATACTCTTACACAAGACACATGACATGGCCGAATGTGGCATTATCCTACCTCAAGGTATTTGAAAAATACATAGATGTTTCTGAGAAATACGAGAAACTACCGAAAATAAAACTCAAACATATGACGACATTAACCGATGATTTCGGTATTATCCAGTTCGCCGATCATGCGAAACCCGACCCCAGCTCAGGGTATTGTCTTGATGACAACTCAAGGGCAATGATTGTTTGTTCCATGCACTACAACATCTTCAGATCAGAGATGACACTTAGATTAATCAGGACCTACCTGGATTTCATTGGATATGTTCAACAGAAAGACGGGAGATTCAATAATTTCGTCAACATCAGCCGGGAGATTGATAATGAACACCGGAGTGATGATTCATATGGGAGGGCATTATGGTCTCTTGGATATCTCATGTCCCTGAAGAAAATCCCATCTGATCTAAGGAAGAACGCTGAGGAGATGTTTAATAAAGCACTGGAACATCTTGAAACAATCAGATCTCCGAGGGCGGTTGCATTCTCGATTATTGGTTTATACTACTATAACAAGGTCAGACCATCCCCTCAAACCCGTGATAAGATACGGGAGCTGGCTGATTATCTCATCTTGCTTTATGAAACGAAATCATCTGATAAGTGGCAGTGGTTTGAGGAATATCTTACGTACTCCAACAGCAAATTACCTGAATCTCTCTTCTATGCCTATCTAGCCACAGATCATAAGAGATATCTGGAAATAGCGGAAACTACCCTGGAATTCCTGTGTTCAATCACCTTCATAGACGGGAGGTTCACACCCGTAGGGCAGGATGGATGGTACCTCAAAAATGGCCACAGAGCTCACTTTGATCAGCAGCCCGTTGATGCTGCTTCAATGGTCCAGACTCTTGTTTTAGCAGGTAAGATAACAAAAAAAGGGGTATACTGGGGGGATGCGATTACAGCATTCAGGTGGTTCCTTGGAGCTAATTCCCTGAACCAGGTGATCTATGATGAATCAACAGGGGGATGCCATGATGGTCTCGGTGAATCTTCAATTAATCTGAATCAGGGTGCGGAATCAACAATATCCTACCTGATTGCAAGACTCTCACTAACCTAGGGTGTAAGAGAGTCCAGCAACTCCCCCATATTGTTCTGAACCCTTTTCTGGAGCTGATTTCTCTTTTCCTCCTGCCAGTTTATCACATGCTCTCTCCAGTTCCTGCTGTTTAACCCAATTTTATGTTCCCCGAAGAATACAAGAATTTCCTTATCCGGGACGCGTGTCCTTTTCGCATCTTCAACAATCAGGTGCGGGACCTCATCCAGGTATTTCTTCCCGGCTAGCATATAAGCAAGCATGGAATGATGTCCGTCGAAAAGAACCCAATCTTCTGTCTCAACCAGTTTTATGTTCGGTAATCCACCACCCGAAAATATATCACCTCCAGATGTTATCTTGTGGGTCATGGACCTGATTTGTGACACGTCCCTGATACCCTCCAGGTTATGCAGGTTGATTATATCCCTTAAGAGAACACGGTCTCTGATCTCTTCATCAAATCCATTAACACCTGATTTCGTAAATATCTCGTCCCTAAAATAGTCCACAATATCATACACACTCATACTATCTCTTAGGGATGGGATCCTTGATAGGGATGAACGCACCATCACCCTATCTTTTGACCTGCAGGGATAAACCAATCTAACAATTCCATCCATCTTATTTATAAATGATATGATACATATCTAAGCCGTTTCCGGGCGTAGCGTATATGACCTTAAAGTCATAAAAGGGATATTGCAACGCTATCGATTGGTTCTTAGCTTTTCTTAAAAAGGTTTAACCGAATATTGTTTTCAGTTTTTTTTATCTGTGCGCATCCCCTTTCTCATATAACCCCACCTTATCCTGGTAGACATAGCATTCCCCTAAACCTGTTTTCTTCCTTAGTGGCCGGTATTCACATTTCTCTGGCTTATCATGCCAGCAATAACTACATAAGTCGAAGAGCTTCACCATCTCCCACAGGTCTTTATCGCTGAGATTCCTGACCTTTTCCAGTATCTCTTTTTTGTTTTTATGATTGTTTGTTTTTAATGCCATAATCTCAAAAAAACTCCATATGCTCATATTAAGAGCAAGATCATAAAACCTGCTGAAGGTAACCTCTTCATGCTGAAATAGAATGCGGAAAACAATCGATGTAAAATGCGGAAGATGTGGGGGAAAAATATTTCGTTACCTGAAAATCGGCAAAGGAGAGCTACGGCATTGCTGGAATAAACGCATACTCCAAGATTACAGCATACGGGACGGGAAAAAAGTCTTTTGCAGTTGCGGGAACCTGATCGGGGTGGAGGAACGAAATAAGATAGTCATCAAATAATAAAAAAAAATAAAAAAAGAAGAAAGAATTAGGGGTTTATGTTCACATATCTCTCATGAACATATAGTAGGTTGTAACCATTATACCCACCGCAATCGAGAACCAGCCTATGAGGCTGCCAATCGACAGAGCCGGTGCACCGGAGAGTATATGCCCTACAGTACAACCTAATGCTGCCACCGCACCCAAGCCCATCAGGAATCCGCCTAATCCTGCCTGGAGTATGATCTTACCCTCAGGAACCCTTAAACCGAATTCACCAGAGAACTGGGCTGAGATAAACGCACCAAGTACCAAGCCTACCATCATCAAGCCAGACCATTCAAAGAGGTTCCCGTTGGTTGAGAAATAGTTGTTGGTGAACCTCACCAGACCGCAGGCAGCGCATACAGAGTAGTTATGTCCCTGGCCACTGAGGGCCTGAGCAGCGCTGTGAGTCAGTAACCCACCTACCACAACAAAGGCTATGAACACACCAGCCTTCCACTTAGTCCACTTATGCTTCATAATATTCTCCAGCTTGAATCCGCCCTTGGGCATTATCTGGGGAAGACTGAAACCAGACTTCAAAATCCAGATGATAGCCACCAAAAAGATTATTGCAGCTGCAGTATACCATGCGCTGATTCCAAACTCCTTCAGCAAAATATCATATACCGTTGGGTTGCTTATCGGTTCACTAGCATGGAGTGGGGTGTACTTAAATGCTGTTTTTTTCAGCTCCCCTATCATCGGGCTTAAAACACCGAACATTCCTATAGAGGCTCCGAGCATCAGAGTCACAACAGCAACCATGTTACCGATGTATCCTTCACCCGCCCTGTATGTTGTTCCAGCAGCGCATCCTCCGGCTAAAACAGTTCCTATGCCGAAGATGAACCCGCCCACTAGAGCTGCAAGCCAGATAGCCGGTCTCGGAGATATTGCAGTAAATGTACCGTCAGTAACATCAGACATTAAACCAATACCCTGGTCGGACACAAACAGATAACCCACCATAATCAACAATATCGTCAGAATCAAAGCCTTCATCATCTCCCAATTCTTCATCAAGAGAATCTCTCTGTGGGCCATGTATATGCAGAACCTGCCCTTCTGGAAGCCGAAACCGATTAACACACCCACCACAATACCAGTGAGCCCGACATTGTTGGAGCTGTAGGCGTACCATGTTAAGCCAGCAAGAAGTAATACTACCATGAGAAACCCGATACTCCAGAATTCACCAGCAAAAAACGTGTCAAAGAAACCTCTTCCTGGTGAAGGTGCTGGTTTAGGTGCTGCAGCAGCCTTAGCTAGTGTTGATGTTTTCGGAGCAGCTGCTGCTGGAACAGGCTCAACCTCTCCGGTGTCAACCCATCCCCCAGAATCTATCTGCTCCCACTCATCCCCTCCAGAGGATGAAGCCGCTTCCAGAGATGAAGCCTCTTCCTGAGGGGCTGCTTCCTCTCTTTCGGGTTCAACCTCTCCGGTGTCAACCCATCCTCCTGAATCTATTTGCTCCCATTCATCAGCCATCTTTAGTCACCTTCCATCTTACTCTTCAATAACTGGATATCAATCCTCCAAAGGGATTTACCCTTAGCCTTCATCACCCTGAATCCGTGACCTCTCTTTTCTATCTCCTCTGGAACGCTGTCTACTGCTGGCATATGGTCTACTAAGAAAGCTAACCGAACCTCTTCGTCAGCTATCTCTCCGCTCTTCATCTTTTCATAGTATTCCTTTATCGTCTTCATGGTGTTAACCATTGGATAGGGACATATTTGCCCCTGAAACCCAAACTCTTTAGATATAACCATTTTTTTTGTTCACCTTTTTTTTTTTTTATTTCACGCTCTTATCTATCCGCACTGTAAAATTTTCGTCGTCGAAGTCGTCTAGATGCGCCTTAAATTTCCTCTCACCGGTCGCGTCCCTGAAAAATGCTTCCATCAACCTAAGCCCTATTATGGTTGAATCCATCTCACTTATTTTCTTATCATGCTCCTTGTACCTCAGTATGAAGTCGTTCAACTTAATCAATACCTTCTCGTTTTTCTCGTCGACTTCCAGTACCTCAGGTATCCCAAAACATACCAGCTCATCAAAGACGTTCTTCGCCTCATCAACAGCCTCCTTAAAGCTTATACGCCCTGTTCTCTCGAATCTCGTGCTTCCGGCTAGAATCTTAGCCAGAGATCTTCCCATCAAAGCATCCGCTCCTTGACCGATAACCGGTCTTATTTCCTTAATGAATTTCGCCAAAGTTACTACGCCAAAAGCATAGTATCCTGATTGATCAACTTTTTCCGCCATTTTCATGCCTCACATATTTTTAGTCTTTTTTTTTTATATCCTAAATTAAGGTCCACGTTAGCAAGTGAGCCGGTGGTTTCTGTTATATCACAAAAGATTTGTTAGTTTTTCCTCCAGCATCCACTACCTCCTGGAATCTGGAGTTTTTTTCGGACTAAACAAATACCATCCAACCCTCTTATGATTAAACACTGAACCCCTGAATCCCTACTTAATACTATTGTGTTAATTATCCTTTAAATACTTTAAGATTCTGGCTGCTGCCGGTGATGTGACTCTCTAGAAAAGAAGATGGGAGTAATATCTCATAAACCCCCCTGAAAGCCAGGAGCTGGACGGGGGAGGTAATCAATTAAGCTGGAGGAAGAGAAAGAGATAAACGCTGTTTTGGTTTGATATTTGGGTGTTATGGGTGCGGGAAATAATGCGGCTGTGGGGATATTGATCCCTATTTCAGGAGTCGGGGGTGGGGAAGGGATATTCATCAAACGATTGATCCTAAAAACTAGCGGGGAAGAGATTAAAAAATAACCTCGCTGAGAAGAAAAAAGATTGAATTCAATGAGGGAGGGAATCTGTGAGCTGGAGGATGAAATGATCGAGTAAGGATTTTATAGTAGATTGAATTAATTATTTGTGTTTGTTTAGCTCATGCAGTATTGTTCTGAAATAATTTTCTTCAGGTTGGCGTATGCATCTTATTTCCTTAGTTTCCATGTGGCGAATAGCGAGCATGTGTTCTCGTATTTCGATACGTTTTCTGATCGTATTGCTCCGATAATGTTTCTGAGTATGACCATCTTGCGCAGGGATTGTTCTGCGAAGTTGTTGGTTGGTTCAACATCCTCTTGGAGGATGTATGTGAACCAAGCATTTCCTTCGTTTTCGATGTAGGTGAGCAGTTTGTTCAGGTGGGGGTACTGTCGGTAGTACGTTGTAAGCTTCTTCAGCTCTGCCATGAGTTCATCGTGTTTTGCCTGACGCCTGTCTTCATCTGATTCGATCTTCTTGAATGCCTTGATTTCTTTGAATAGAAACACCAGTTTCTGGTAGAGGCGCCTTCTCGGCACTGTGTCCTTCTGATCTTTAGCTTCCCGGATCAGATGAGACCAGCATCGTTGCAGGGTTGCTTTCTTAAGCCTCCTGTAGGCTCCCCATCCGTCACATACTATAACGCCCTTCCAGTCTATGCCAAGCACTTCCTCCAGCACCTAGCCTCCCCCTGACTTTCGGATGGCGACAAGCACTTCACTTCCACTGCGGAAGATCCATATCCCGTATTTCCTGCCCATAACGGATATGGAGGTTTCATCCACGTAGACAACAGAGGACTTACGCATCTGTTCTTTCAGTCCATCATACTCGTTCTGACATACCTTACCTATCCTTGACAGGATGTTCGAGCATGAGGCTGGACTCAGGTCCATGCCGTTCTGGTATCTCAGAAAGGCCGGCACCTTCCTGGTGACGCCTCGCATAAATATCTGCAGGAAAACGATCAGCGACAGCATCCGTACCCCGAAGCGACCCTGTCTTGGGCATTCCCGGGTGCTTTGCCACATACTATTATATACTAAAAGTATAAAGAGCCTTCACCTTTCACAAAGAAAACACAGAAAAAAAATCACTCAGCTAAACAAATACGTCTTATGTAGTCTGTATTTATTACAAACGCGCAAGGATCTGGCTGAATCTTTGATTCAGACACGTGTCTGATTTGCTTTGGAAATCAGCCATATACTATCCCCTTCAAAGGGGGTGGGGTTGTTTATTTTTAAAATATCACCTGAGTTATGCTAAGATGCTCCACCATGGTTTTTTCACGTCGCCGATTTCGCCTATTTCAGCATCAACCCGGGCCTCCACCTCCATTTTGGCAGACAACAACCACAGTATTCTAGCATCCTTCATACCAGTTAGTTTATAGTATGCCCTGCCCTGGTCTACTATGAGCTCTGAGGACGTGACTTCCACACCCTCCTCATCAGCCAGCCTTGAAGATGCCTTATCTGGAGTCACAAGAACCACACTATCAGACACATACAGCCTCCCCCCTCTCGTGCTTAGGCGCTGCTGGGTTGACGCCCCAACACCTCCAGAGGCGAGCACGGCCTGTCCAGTTCCATGATCTAACGTGATTTGTATCCTGCTCTTACCCCCCTTATCATCCTGAACTAAGGTGAATACCTCCCTAGCAGAATAATATGATTTGCCATTGAACACCACAGCTCCGGTGGCGGAGCCTGGTTCCACCTCTATATTTCCATTCATGGAGGCAATCCTGCAGTCTCCGTCAGCAGAGGATATGCAGTCAGGGTCGCATACTCCGTCTGTAATGCCGTCACACATATTATCCTCTGATCCCGTTGAGCAATCGCTTGGACATGTTAAGTAGTTCTCGCCGTAGGACACATCACAGCTCCCATCCGGGACGCACGCTACCTCACTCATCTGAGTAGGGATCGTGAACGAACCCTTAGCTGTCTGCACGTCACAGAAGGGGTGGAAAAGGTCTCCAACCATATTTGGCTGGAGATGATATTTGAACTCCTTTGACTCGCCTCCACCAAGCCCCACATTGTATTCAATGTATGGGGGGGAGACAGCATCCACACCCGCTGGTGTGCGAACCCTTTTAAGAGGCTCGTCGACCTGACCTCCAGAGATGTACTGGTGGAGTGTTACGTTCACCGCCTCTTGATTGACGTTGGTTACCCTTAAGATGACAGTCGTAGCCTTACCGTAGCTTAACCTGTCCGCAACTATTCTCTCTGCCCTCACACCATAAGCCTCCTCCGACTTGGTTTTTGTTGAATCAGCATCCTGAACCTGTGCCATCTCTTCATTGTCTCCAACCACCAGGGTTCCCCCCCTCTCAACCGGCACCAGGTTAGCGGGACAAGGACATCCAATTACGTCCGCAACCCCTGGGTTGTCGAATTTTCCCATATCATTCTGGCTCTTGTGGTCGCCGGGCTCTCCATCATATTCACAATACTTGCATCCGTTAGTGTCGCTATAGTCGTAGGACGTCTGTGGCCTGCCTCCGGGGGTGTATCCTATGATGTTGCCTACTGTGTCGATAAAGTGATAGTCTTTGTCTCCTGGAAACTTAACAAGGTTGAAGGCATGTCCAGGCCCGTCTGTGCTGTATACTTCATCTTCCCCGTATCCTGAGAGCCGAAGTAATGTGGTAAGAACAGTAGAGTAGTCAACGCATGTTCCAGTTTGTATTATGTTCATGCTAACATGAGGTGGTAGGTCAGAGAAACGGCATGTGTTATCACCCAAGTTGGTGTCTGACTCCCACCCATCAGGGTAGTTCGATACATAACCCTCACATGTCAAGCCCACAGCATCCTGATACTTTGCCCCAGCCCCAGGAATGCAGATGTAGGGTACCTTTCCTTCAGGGAAAAAACACTCCCCACAGTCCGCGTTCTTGACTGTGCCAAAGTTCTCATTGCATCTCACCTCGTTAGTGAAGTATTTGTGCATGTACTCCGGAGGATCCCCTGAACCCAGACCATATATGAGATAGAGTGACACACATCTCTTGATGTTGTTATAGTTTACATCAAATGATAGCCCTGATCCAATATATGCTGTTTTAGTCCAGATGTGACACTTTGGTTGATCTCCGACTCCATGTTGGGCGTAGTAATCGCAGCACTCAAGGGCCGTCTGGGCGTGTTTGAGCATATCGTCTCTAGCGACCTCGTACAGATCACATGCATAGTTTTTCTCATTGTATCCTATCTTCTGCCCCTGATGTTCAGGCCATCCCGCGGTGCAGGGCGTGTTGTCTGGAACACCAACAGGGTTGCAGACCTTCCTGCTGTCAAAAACCGTCCAAGCACACCCTTCACAGGCATCGCCTACCAGATCGTTGTCTGAGTCGACCTGATAAGGGTTATAGGCGTGGTTACAATTGTCTTCCCCCGCACACAGCATGTCATTGTCTGCGTCGTTTTCAGGGTCAAAGACACATTTATCGCAGTCGTTAGCTAATCCGTCAGCGTCTACATCTATTGAAGCAGTGTAGGGGAACTTGTCTTCTTCATCAACACAACCGTCTCCGTCATCGTCAGAGTCGCAGTCGTTTGCCAAACCATCCCCATCTAGATCAGTAGAATACTGCATTGGTCTGTCATCATAGTCGTCTGAGCAGCCGTCTCCGTCATCGTCTACGTCACACATATCACCCAACCCGTCACCGTCATAATCCTCTTGTCCTGGATTGTTGATATCTAAACAGTTGTCTTCACTATTATCCACTCCGTCCCCGTCCAGGTCATCATCTAAGCAGTCCACTATACCGTCTTCGTCTCCGTCGACTTCAGGCAAGCAGGCCCCATTTTTACATCCGCACAAACAGGACACCATCTGATAGGCTAGTGTACCGCTCTCCTGGCTGCTTGAGGGGTGTAAGATGCAGTAATATGTGGCCAACTCTCCCATATCCACATCTGAAACAAGATTTATGAAGTCCGAGTTCGACATAATGTCGACACAGTCGTCTGAGTCCACATCACAGTAGAAGTCCACCACCTGTTTTCCTGTGGATGAACACTCATCTGTTTTATAGAATTCCCATTGCAGATAATTGGGCCCGATTGGCTTACCCTTTGGACCTATCTTGGGAATGTTCTTTATGAAGTAGCCTACTGACCCTTTTTTGTAGATGTTAGCTCCGTCAGTGTCTATCTTACACGGGGGACATCCATGCCCCCCCACCTCAACCTTCGAAGGAGTGTCAGGGCAGAGATCCATGTAATCCTTGACTCCATCACCGTCGGAGTCTGATTCTGAGATCTTCTTCAATACCTCAATATCCATTGAGGCTGTGGCCTTGGTTATGTGAACATTCTCTCTCGCAGCCCCTAGTACTGCTTTGATACTGTAGACGCCTTCATGTTCAGGTGTCCAATTTACACAAACCTTTTTTGTCTTCCTAGCATCAATTTTACTTATGGTGGTTCTCTCGTACGGCCTTTTGTCCACATACCATTTTATGTATGCAGGACTCTGCAGACCCTCCTCTCCCTCGTATTCTATCTCGGCGCAGACCTTGTTTTTTCTGCCAACCTGCTGCAGGTAGGTGTTGGTTGACAGTCTTTTAACAGAAAGCTCTGTCCTGTATTCCGCAGGTGCGGTTGTGCATTCATTCATCAGCGAATCGCATCCATAAACGCATGTCTGGTTTTTGTATTCACACACCCCACTACGCCTGTTGTAAACTCCATCAAAAAAGTAGACGCCTCGGCTACAGTAGCTAGTGCAATCCTCTAAGAGCGTGGTCGTTGTTGTTGAGTCAGCACATTCTTTACCCGCATCATCACAACCATACCTGCAGGTTAACTGATCATATCTGCACACACTCTCGCGAACATCATAAAATCCATTAAAGTAATACACACCCCTGCTACAGTAATCAGCACACTCAGATAATGTTGAAGTCGTGGTCGAGAGAGAGGTTGTGGTTGACGTCGTTCGTGTTGTGGTGGTTGTTGTGGTTGACGTCGTTCGTGTTGTGGTGGTTGTTGTGGTTGACGTCGTTCGTGTTGTGGTGGTTGTTGAGTCAGCACATTCTTTACCCGCATCATCACAACCATACCTGCAGGTTAACTGATCATATTTGCACACACTCTCGCGAACATCATAAAATCCATTAAAGTAATACACACCCCTGCTACAGTAATCAGCACATTTTTCTTCAGCGTATGTTGACATCACCAGGATAACTGTTATCAAAATCAGGATCGTTCCCCTTCTCAGAATGTTTTTAGAGTTCATGGTATTCCCTTAGTTTTTACTACTATTTAATCCTTAACTTCCTCAAATTTTAGTGATTATGTCATAAACGCTCAGCTTTTCAACCAGCCCTTTGACCCCCCGGGGTATGTCTACTCTACTCCTGCCAGCCAGAATTCTCAAACAGGATTGCCCTCAGAATCAGATCCGAATCAACCCCTCTTGGAATCTGCAATAGAATGCGTTGATGAAGGCGGTAAAGTTAATAGAAACCCATTCTTGGGCCCGACAAATCTAAGCTGCTGTGAGGGACTGAAGGAGATAAGAGTATCAAAATCATATTCGATTTGCGTGGACGACACTTGATTTGCGTATTCTCTCTTTCAGTTCATCATACTCGCTCTGACATACCCTGCCTATCCTTGACAGGATGTTGGAGCATGAGGCTGGACTCAGGTTCATGCCGTTCTGGTACTTCAGAAAGGCCGGCACCTTTCTGGTAACACCTCTCATAAATATCTGCAGGAAAACGATCAGCGACAGCATCCGCACACCAAAGCGACCTTGTTTTGGGCACTCCGGGTGCTTTGCAACCCCTTTCTTTCCACAAGAGGGGCACTTATATTCGGAGATGTTGAACTGTATTGCCTCTGGAGGGGGTGGCTTCGGCATCTCCTCAGTGATCTTGGATCTGACCTTGACCGGCTCTCCCAGTGTGCTGTGACAGTGTGGGCATTCCTCCTCCACAACATCTATAAACCTGGTGGGTGCGGGTGTCTTTCGGGTTGTGCCCTTATGACCTACTGGAGCCCCTCTCTTCTTTGGATTCCTCTGTGAGCTTTCCTGTTTCAGCCTCAATCTTGAGGGTGGGGTGTGTGGGTTTTCATAGAATCTGAGGCGTTTTTTAAGGTGCTTGTTCTCTTTCTTGAGTTTTTCGTTTTCTCTTTTGAGGCGTTTATTCTCTTCCTCCAGTTCAGTATCCTGTTTATTTCTTCCGCCCATTTTTACGTACCATGACGTATAATTTCCGCCCAAGAAACTCCTTTGGTGCGTCTATTTTTGCACCATTCCCGAAGGGAGTTATGGTCTTCTCAAAGAAGAAGACAACCTCGTCGCTTAGTGTGAGATCTCCCTTCTTCAGGGTTATCTTTCTCATAGTACAGTAGTTCCGAATACCTCCCTCGGAACTGAGAGGAACATCATCTTTTGATGATGTTCAGGTTGGTTTTTGTGCTGGA
>JAYEGX010000019.1:0-5561 GCA_034659295.1 Candidatus Altarchaeota archaeon
CATCAAGAAGGTGAGGCAGAAAGGAGATGTTGTATACGGTGATAGGGCTCTTGTTTTTTATGTGTATATTAATGATCACAGGAAGTGCATTAAAGGTATTGGATGTCCGGTCTATGAGTAGTGAAACCTCGGGTTTTTTCTCTAGCGCATCCAATAGTTCCTCGACCTCCTTTTTGTTTTTCCCAAATAATTCAACATATTCTCGATCGTATTCTTTGTCCTCTAGCAGCTTATCAAATCCATCGATTGATGAAACCAGCAGGTCGCGTGTTCTAGTGTAGTCACCACTTCGCATAACAACTTTCGCTTCGATTGCATCCAGAAATGCTTTAACGTAAGTGATTTCTCTTAGCATCTTGTGTTTCTTAAAGTATTCAAGTGCTTTTTTGAGGTAGTTGCCGGCAACCTTCAGGTTACCGAGGCCCATATAACATTCACCAATGTGCTTTAGCGTATTACCCTGGCTTGCTTTCTCTTCCTCAATCAGCTTAATCTTCTCTGTTTTCTGCAGGTAGAGCAGGTAATATTTCAGCGCTTTATTGTAGTTCTTTGAAGCGTCCTTTGAGTTACCCAAACAGTTCAGGCCATCCCCTGCCGTTCTATAGCCCTCGCCTGTGAAAAAGATGTCTTCTTTTTTTAGCATGTCCTTCGCATACTGGATGTAGGATATAACAGAATCCTTGTATTCACCAATCCGGGCATAGCTTTTACCCACATCCCATAAATCATCTACTTTCTGGTATTCAGTTATGGCATCATGATAGGTCTGGACCTGTTGTTCCACGTCCAAGTCGTTTTCAAGCTCTGCTGCTATAAAGAAGGAATCACCTGCTTTCTTGTGGTCGTTCATCCCGGAATGGCTTTTCGCTAGTTTTTTATATAGGGTTATAACCTTCTTTAGTTTCTCCTCATCCATCTGGGGTAGGGATTCCGCCAGTTTCAGGTATATGTCAGATGCTATTTTAAACCCCTCAATAGAGGACAGACCTTTCTCATCCATGAGGCCGTATTCAGCATATTTGAAATAGTATTCGGCTGCTGATTCAACATCCCCTATAGCCCTATAGCAGTCCGCTACCTGCTTGAAGGCAACGGCCGTGTCAAGATATTTAGCTAAGTCAATCCTTAAATCAGCAGCATCAGTATAGTATTTTATGGCGTTCTTGTAGTCTCCCAGAGTGGAATAGCATCTACCCGCCCCTTCAAAAGCATTGCTTGCAGCATAATTGTCGTTGTCTTTGTTCAGGTAACCTGAGCTGAGGTAGTAATATATCGCATCATCATATTTTTTCAGGCTCTCATAATCTTCAGCTATACCATCGTATATCTCCCTAAGTTTTATGAATTTCTCTATCCCATAAAGTATTTCCACAGATTTCGCGTAGTATTTTATGGCTTTATTGTGTTTTCTCATGCTTCTGTAGATGTCAGCCACTTTCGCATAATCTTCACTAACACCCTCCTTGTCGTTGATTTCGCCTTTCATCTTAGCAGCTTCCAGAATCATCTCGATGGTTTTTTCTTTCATACCCCCCTCCAGATATTCCTGCGCTGCTTTCTCATAGAATCCGCTTACAAGCAGTTTATCACCTTTTATGCGATATATTTCAGCTATGTTTATATACTGGTTAGCGCAGAATTCATATAAATCCAGTTCCTTAAATATTTCAGCTGACCGAAGGAAGCTTTTATTTGCTTTACTATGCTCTTGGCCATCCAGATATATCTTAGCCGCTTTCTCATAGTATTCAGATGCTTTCTTCATGTCTTTGAGTCTTTCTCCGGCTCTTATGTGATGTATTTTTTTATAGAGTTCCGCTATTTTCGTGTAGTGGTCCCCAGCCTTATAGTAATCTTTTAGCCTGTATTTTTTCCTGGCCTTAACCAGAACCAGGTATTTCTCTATGAACCTGAGGTAATAGTCTATCGATTCCCTGTATTCTTCCTTTTCCTCCAGTCTTCTGGCTTTCCTTAAGAGGTTTTTCACCGCCCATTCCTCTTTTTTATCGCCGATCGCTTTCTCCAGGTGTTTCTCTTTATTGATGAGTCCCTCAACACCCTGGTCGAGAATCTCTTCTGTGATCTCCCTTAGATCCCCTTCATCCATTGATTTCTTTCTTGCTTTTTTCTTTTTCTCTTCCATTTCTTCCTTAGTTTAGCCGGGTGTTTTGTTCAAGTCTTCTCATTGATTTATTTAAGTTTATAGGTTAAAATCTTATTGATGCACAAAAAGATAGTGGGTGGTATAGTTGATTCCCTGAATGAAGCTACCGGCGAGAGGCTGGATTCCTCTGATATCAAAGAGTCACGGGTATCTGATTATTCCTCCAACATAGCCTTCAAGCTGGCTGGGGTGGAGGGGGTTAACCCGGGGGAGAAGGCGCAGGAGATTTGCGGAAAGCTGGATGCTGACTCCATTTATGGCATCGGAAGAGTTGAGGCATTGAACGGTTACGTTAATTTCTTCCTGGATTATGAGACGTTAACACCCACTCTCCTTGACGTAATCCGCAGAAAGGGTGATAGCTACGGTAGCGGGTGCGGTGGAGGGGGGAGGATAATATTAGAGCATACCTCGATTAATCCCTCAGGGCCTGTGCACGTTGGCAGGTTAAGGAATTCTTTGATCGGTGATTCTTTGGCCAGGATTCTTCGCTTCTATGGTTTTGATGTGGAAACACATTATTACGTTAATGATGTGGGCAAGCAGGTTGCTATGATAGCACAAGCCTCTCTTGAGGATGTTGAACCGGATGGGGAGGCACGAAACCGTTACAGGAGGTACATGGGAAAGAAGGACTTTAAGGTTTTCGCGGAGTATGTTTCAGCTAACCGGTTGTTTGAAGAGGATGAAGGCTTCAAAACAAGAGTGCAGGAGTTGATTAAGAGAGCGGAATCAGGTGATGCTGAAGCCCTTGAGGCTATAAAAAGGAAGGCCAGCGATTGCCTTATGGGTCAGATGGTTTTGTTCGATAGATTAGGTATATCTTTTGATGTCTTTGATTATGAAAGCACGTTTATCATGGATGGACGCGTTAGGGAGGTTGTTGATTTCCTTGGGGGGGTTGAGTATGCGAAAGAGAACGGTGCCGGCTTGGGTCTTGACTTAAGCGGTTTCGGCATTGAGAGACGGGGCGGAGTTTCTGTGTTGTTGAGAAGGGATGGTACCTCAGTTTATCTGGCGAGGGATGTGGCTTACCACCTCCATAAGGCTGGGTTAGGGGGTAGGTTGGTTAATGTCTTGGGTGAGGATCATAAGCTGGAGTTCATGGAGGTTGCGACTATCTTGGGTGAATTTTATGGTGTGAAGAAGTCCTTGGAGGCGGTGCATTATTCTTTTGTTAGCTTTGATGGTTTGGAGCTGTCGACAAGAAAGGGTCAGATTGCGCCAGTGGATTTGTTGGTTGATGATGCTGTTGGGAAAGCAGAGCATGAGATAAAGGCGAGGGGTGTTGCTTCATTGGATGTTGCGCCCTTGATTGGTGTTGGAGCTGTGAAATACCACATACTGAAGGCCGCCCCCTCTAAGCCCATAAACTTCAGCTGGGATGAAGCGTTGAACTTTGACGGGGACTCATCTCCTTACATCCAGTACGCTCACGCCAGGTGCTGCAGTATTTTGGAGAAATCCGGTATCGTTTTAGATGATGTTGTTTTGGAGGGGGTGGGGGATTTAGATGAGCTGGAAGAAAAGCTTGTTTTCATGCTTTTATGTTTCCCTTCTGTTGTGGGGAAGGCGGCGTTGGGGTATAGGCCGAATCTGGTTTCTTCTTTTGTTTATGAGCTGGCTTCTGCGTTCAGTCGCTTTTACAGGGAGTGTCCTGTGTTAAATGAGGAGGATGATGTGAGGCTTAGGCGTCTTTTGTTGGTGGATGCTGTGAGACAGGTCTTATATAGTGGCTTGTTTTTGTTGGGCATCAAGGCCCCTGGGAGGATGTGATGATACGTTATGTTGAGGTTGTTTACTGTTTGCTGGTAGTTTTTGTTGCAAGCATTTCTATGGGGGAGCCGTGGGGTAGGGCGGTTTCTTTGTCTGTGGTGTTATCCTTTCTTTTGATCATTATCCTGGAGGTGTACCGCTTCCCTAAGGGCAGTGTTCCGGTGGAAGAGGATCTCAAAAAACTCGACCAGGAAGGATATCCTAGAGGGTTAGAAACAGAGTAGGGTTGTATTGAGATAAGAACATCCTCAGGACTAGGGGATATTATGGTAACTGAAGATTTATTCAGGGAATAAGAATTGATGGGATGAAACTCCTGTTCGTCTCAGCGTGGCTGTTTCTGGTCACGATATGTTGTTCAGCTCCTGCGCATTCCTGAGGGCTTTAATTAAGCTTTCTTTAGGTCAATCCAGATATTGATTAAATAGGTTTATTCTATATAATATTATTGGGATGAATATAGATCGGGCTGTGCGTAAATTTATGGGTGTTGTAGAGTCGATGGATGATTTCGGTAGGGTGGAGTTTATATTGGTTTACGGGTCTTCTGCTGAGGGGAGGGCTGTTGAGGGTTCGGATATTGATTTCTGTGTTTATTATGTGGGTAGTGAGGAGGAGCAGTCGAGATTCAGGATGAGGCTTCTGGGGGGGTTACCCTCTAACTTTGATGTGCAGATTTTCCAGCGGTTGCCGCTTTATGTCAGGAAGGAGGTGTTGAGGGGGAAGGAGGTTTATGTGCGTGATAGGGAGTTTATGTATGATGTTGCTCTTCAAAGTATCCGTGAGTATGATTTATTCCGTCCTTATTTGATGGATTATGTGGGTGGTTGATTTATGAGGAAGGATTTGATCAGGGTTAAGTTGAAGGAGATTGATGAGGGTGTGAGGTTGGTTGAGGAGAGTCTGCCGTCTTCTTTCAGGGAATTCGAGAATCTGGGTCTGGTTAAGGATGGCATCTATAAGCGGGTTGAGTTTTGTATTGAGGATGTTTTGGATATCTGTGCTGTTCTGAATTCTGATTTGGAGTTGGGTATTCCAGCGGATGAGGAGGATATTGTTGATCATCTGGTTCAGGCTGATTTATTGTCTGAGGCGGTGGGTTCTATTGTGAAGGGGATGAGGGGTTTCCGGAATTTTCTTGTCCACAGGTATGGTGGGGTTGATGATAAAATAGGTTTCAAGAGTATAAAATCAGGTTTCAGGGATTTCCGGGAGTTTGAGGGGGAGATAATGAGGATTTTAGGCAGCGATTAGCTTCTCCTGCCTCCTAGAGGATTGCTAGTTCTCCTGCTGTTGTGGTCTCCATCCCATTTTGGTCTGTGATGTATCCAGATTCTTTGAGTTCTCGTATGTGGTGGTAGGCCATGGCCCGCGAGATCCCTGTTTTTTTCGCCAGGTTTCTGACTGATTTCTCTCCGTTTTTTATTTCTTCCAGTATTCTTTTTTTTGTTTTGCTTAGGTTGAAGGATAGTAGGGGTAGTTCTATTGTTTCGTTGTCTTCTTCGGTGATGTATACTATTTTTTCGATTAATTCTCTTCTGGCGTATGCGCCGTATAGTGCTCCTAGGCTTTGTGTTTTCCGTGCTCCGGTTATGTTGATTATGATGGTTTTTCCGTGTGT
>JAYEGX010000020.1:0-5551 GCA_034659295.1 Candidatus Altarchaeota archaeon
CATGGTTAGTATAATGGGGATTATAGTATTTAAATCAGAAGGGGTTTAAGAGTACCCAAGAAGATCCGAATTTCCTTTCCATACCCCCTGCCTTATTGGAACCAAAATATGTACATTTGCATAATACTAAAAACTTATGGTGCATGAATTTATAGACTCTTGTGCACCATACATTAATAAATTCATGGAAAAAATAATCCGGGATATTCTGCTGATCCATAGAAGAGAGCTGGAAAAAAGAGCATTTAGTTCCTGATTGGGGGTTTAGAGCCGCAGGTTGTGATTAAACCATCTTTCAACCAGATTGTTCTGTCTGCATATTCCTCATGCCAGCCCTCACAGGTAACCTTCAAAGGATTAATCAACATACCGGGGATAATGCTGCCACTCACACACCTCCCTCTTGACTCTGTTATTATACCATACCTCAAACCTCAAAGGCTCGGTCGTATTCGCCGACAACCTGAACCTGCAGACGTCCTCATCATTCCTTGACAGATCCCCTAAAACAATCACGGAACTATCGAAGAACCCCTCATCAAGGGCGACACATCTAACATCTCTGAGATCCTCGTTCGCGCCGATGAAAACATACGCTGAATCATTCCCACACACTGCTCTAGTATTGATCGGGGTTCCCCCGGAGCCCATAAGCAAAAAAATCTTCGAAAAAAACACAGCCCCCAGAACTACAAACACCACACATAACAGGGCCACTGAATAATCCCTTATCCTCGCACTTCGGTTACTGGATTCCATTCTACTAATTAGTATATATAGACCCGAATTTTTAAAAGGCAACCTAACGATTAGATAATACCCCAAATATGATCCTGATTTATTGTGGATTAAATAAAAATCCATCAATTATCTGCCGGTTTACTGATTTATATATCCTAGATTCTAAAGAAAGTATTATGCCACTCAAGATCGACGACGTGGACCTGAACATACTACGGGAACTGAAAAGAGATGCACGAAAAAGCTACCGGGAAATAGCAGAGAAACTCAACGTTGCAGAAGGCACAATCTACAACAGAGTGAACAAGCTCCAGGAGACGGGCGTAATCAAGGGATTCATCTCAGACATAGACTTCTCCAAACTAGGATACGACCTAATCACAGTAATAGGCATAACAGTCGAAGGCGGGCACCTCCCAGAAATAGAAAAA
This sequence comes from Candidatus Altarchaeota archaeon, assembly GCA_034659295.1. Classification (GTDB taxonomy): domain Archaea; phylum Altiarchaeota; class Altiarchaeia; order IMC4; family QMZM01; genus EX4484-2. Next base: position 1,173 of record JAYEGX010000020.1, read on the forward strand.
AAAATCGCGGAAAAACCAAACGTATCCGCCCTCTACGACGTCACCGGAGACTACGACGCAATAATCGTTGCTAAATTCAAGGACCGCAGCTCCCTCAACAAATTCATCAAAGAAATTCTTGCAATGCCGGATGTGAAAAGAACATACACCATGGTCGTCCTGAACGTGATGAAAGAAGCGCACGGCATTGAAATCTAAAAAACAAACCAACCAGTTATTTAAAACCAGAACCAAAATAGTTAAAAAGGTGTTTCTCATGGAAAAAAGATATCTTAAAGCAACGGGACTGTTTTTTCTAACCATCGGATTGATACTAGCAAGCGGCTGCACAGGAGGAGGAGATAAAACAACCACCACAGCCGGAAAAACAACCACCTCAGAGGGTGGAGTGACAACTACACAAGCAGAGTCTGCGACAACAACACCCTCCGGAGTTGAAGGAATATATACCGGCTTCATGGAGGTAAGCGAGGGGCAGTGGGTTGAGTACGTGATGGAATCAGGGGAAATGGAAACAAGACAGAGAATGGAGAACATAGGAACAGATACTGTAAACGGCGTGAAGAGCACCGGACTAGAGATGGAAGTAGACGCTGGAGGGCAGACCAGCATAATGCAGATGTGGGTTGACTCATCCACACAAGAGCTGGTGAAATACGCGATGAAAACCCAAGGAAGTGTGATGTGCATGGACGTAAGCAATGTGGAGGAAGATACCCCCACACTAGGAGGGGAGGAAGGTACGCCAGAGGAATACCTGCCGGATATGCCAGACATCTCCTATGGAACATACACCACACCAACAGGGAAAACCGTTAACGTGGCTAAATATAGTTCAGGAGAGGGTGAATACTGGGTCAGCAGCGAAGTACCATTCGGTATGGTGAAAACAGTTGACCCGAGCGGGGAAACAGTGATGTATCTCTACGATTACGGCCTAAAGGGGGCGACGAGGACCATAAGCAAATCCGAGATAGAGAACTGCATGGACCTCACAGGAGGAATGCCTGAAATCCCGGACATCCCGATGTGAGGTGATATGCACCCACCCCCACATTTCTTTTTTTATTTATTTTTTTCGTTTTTTTCTAGTTTATTCTCCCCAATCAATAGGGAGAAAAGTTTGGGGAGGATATTATTCCTCCAATATTTTCTCCGCCTCTCTTGAATAGGCATCCATTACATACGGGATGCCGGAGACCCCCGACGCATCCTTCGTCAAAGCCATAAGATCCCTGCGAGATATTGTTGAAATCCTGAAATTCCTGCTACCAGCCATCAACTGCTGCAGACCCACACGCATCTTCTGACAGAAGGTATAGATGCCTACCGCACCGGTAGGGATATCTTTCAGTTCACTGCCGTACGTATCCCTAAGCTCTTCATAGGTAATGAATATCTCCTCAACATTACTCCCGTATTTCGAAACAGTCTTAGGCAGTTCATCCTTCTTAAGCCACTTCCCGATGTTCTTGCCCACCATACCCGGTATCATCAAAGCCCTCCCCATGCACACAGCTTTCACATAGGGGTCCCCCATAGCAATCGCCTTAAATACGCCATCCTCAGTCGAGAACCCACCGGCAATAGCGAGATCAGGAACCTTCATCCCGTTTTCTCTGAGCTTCTCACAGAAGTTATATGCCAGAGACTGCAGATAGAACGTCGGAATACCCCACTCATTCATCATCGGCCAGGGACTCATCCCCGTACCTCCAGGTGCGCCGTCTATCGTCAATAAATCCAGTTTCGCCTCAGCACCATAACGCAAAGCCATAGCAAGCTCTGCCTGAGAGTATGCCCCCGTCTTGAGTGTGATCCTTCTGAATCCAAGATCCCTTAGCCGGTCAACCTCCTCAAGAAATGACTCCTTTTCCACAAAACCCAGGCGGGAATGTCTCTCAAACTCCTTAATCTCCCCCTCCCGATAAGCCCTTCGAACATCAGAGTGGGTCGGATCAGGTGTTACAAGATAACCTCTTTTTTTAAGCTCAGCAGCCCGTTCTATCGTATTAACCTTTATTTCGCCGCCTATACACTTAGCTCCCTGACCCCATTTTAACTCGATCGTGTCAAGATTATGTTTGGATGACACATACTCTGCAACACCAAGCCTTGTGTCCTCCACATTCATCTGAACAAGTATCTCACCAAACCCCTGATGGAATCGGTTATAGACCTCTATTCTACGATCCATCTCCGGAGACTTCTTAACCTTCCCTTCACCGTCCAAAACAAGTCCGGGATCTATTCCACAAACGTTCTCACCACACACCAATGTAATACCTGAAATAGCGGCTCCTACCGCAAAGTGCTCCCAGTTAGCTCTGGCTATTTCCGTAGAACCCAGTGCCCCCGTGAATATCGGCACCTTCAACTTGATTTTCTTATCCCATCCATACTCTGTTTCGGTATCAACGTTAGGGAAAATCGCCGTATCGGGACCTGGTTTAACATCACTAGGCAAGCCTCTTGCCCCGACGGCATAGCCCTGGATATTGATATGCGAGTAATCAATCGGGTAATCCTTATCCGCACCTGCGATTATCTCCCCGAACGGCCCCGGGTAGAGGACCTCACGACCCCTGAATGACGAAAGCCAGATCTCACAACCCCCCTTACATCCATCAACACATTTCGTGCATATACCAGACATTGGAACAACATCCCTTGAACGGTTAAATGTTTCCGTTGCATCATTAGCATTTGGTCTTCTTAGATTCATAGTAATCCACCTCATTAAGCATATGGTTTTTTTTATTATTGATTATCCTGCTTTAAATGCAGTTGGTTTTGTTTTTAAACTATTAAGTATAAATAAGTTACTATATGAAACTAACACGCAATGATAAATACGTCCTTAAACAACTGATAAAAAACGGTAGATCACAGGACTCGGATATCGCCAAGAAACTGAGAATAACCCCCCAAGCAGTGGGCAAAATAAGAAAAAAACTAGAGTCAAACGGGGTCATAAAGGGATACTCTACGATAGTTGATTATGAAAAACTCGGCATTAATGTCATTGCAATATTGCTTTTTAAATTCACACCAGAGGCAAGAAGGACACTGCTTACTGAAGAAGACATCAACGAAAGAATAAAGGGAGCCAATATCATAAACTTTTACCGTGTTCCGGAAGGAGATGTGACACATATAGTCACCTACGGCTTCAGGAGTCTTGAGGAATTAGACAAGTATTTCCACATACTCCAGACAGAAAGAGGACACATCTCGGAAATAAAGAAGCTATTTATTCTCTCAGCTAAAAGCCTGAGGAAGACCTCAGACCAGGAACTTCTAATCAGGGTACTGGAGGAGATGGGGAAAGAGAAGATGGCACGTCCTGTTCCGCCAAAAAAAGAAGAGACACACTTCAAGCCCATACAAAAGAAATCCCTCACCGACTTAAGGTAAAAAACAAGCTACTCCCACTCTATGGTCCCGGGAGGCTTATGGGTCAGGTCATAGACCACCCTGTTAATCCGGGGTATTTCATTTGTTATTCTGGTCGATATTTTCTCCAAAACAGGATACGGAATCTCAGCGAAGTTGGCAGTCATACCATCAACGCTTTCCACAATCCTTAAGGCACATGTATTCCTGTAAGTCCTCACATCACCCTGCACGCCAACGGTCTTAATCGACAGAAGCACGGCGAAAAACTGCCAGAGACCCTTCTCCAAGCCAGCGTTCCTTATCTCCTCCTTCACCACAGCATCGGCTTCCCGCACAATCCCGACAGACCCGGGTGTTACCTCGCCAATAACCCTTATAGCAAGCCCCGGCCCCGGGAACGGATGCCGTTCAGCGATTTCCTCAGGCAAACCAATTTTCCTTGCGACAACCCTCACCTCATCCTTGTATAAATCATTCAGGGGCTCAATAATCTCAATTCCAAGGACGTCAGGAAGCCCTCCAACATTATGATGGCTCTTTATGGTCGCAGCATCATCTGTGCCGCTCTCAACCCGGTCAGGATAGATGGTGCCCTGTATCAGGTAATCGGCTCCAACCTCCCCCGCCACCTCCTCAAAAACCCTTATGAACGTCTCCCCGATAACCTTCCTCTTTTCCTCCGGATCAACCACACCCTCCAAAGCCTTAAAGAACCTATCTCTGGCATCAACAAACCTGAAGCCGAGATCAAAGTCTTCAGTGAATATCCTGTTTATAAACTCCGGCTCATCCCTTCTCATAAGACCCGTATCAATGAAGACAGCCGTAAGATTTTTGCCTACCGCCCTATGCGCCAGAACCGCTGCCGTGCTTGAATCCACACCGCCACTTAAGGCAATAATAGCTTTCCCCTCCCCGATCTTCTCCCTCATCTTCTCCACAGACTCATCTATGAAATCCCCCATACTCCAGCCCCCCCC
>JAYEGX010000021.1:0-5459 GCA_034659295.1 Candidatus Altarchaeota archaeon
GGACGGCCTCGGGTTCGGGGGATTCAATCTCGTGGACATAGAGCGCCTCCATAATGAGACCGGGCTGGCGGTTATTGTGGTGGTAAGAAAGATGCCTGACTTCAAGGCGATAGAGCATGCTGTTAGCAGACTTGAGCACAGAAATTTCTACAGGGAGTGCATGAGGAAGGCTGGCAAGCCCATGAAGGTGGAGACCAGGGAAAAAAAGCACATACACATACAATACAACGGCATCAGCTTCAGGGACGCGGAGTCAATCGTCAAATTATCCTCTACCCGGAGTCTCATACCCGAGCCCATCAGGGTGGCGCACTTGATAGCATCAGGCTTCGTGCTGGGGGAATCCCGGGGCAACGCCTGAGTTTTTATTTTTATTAACTCAATCAAATTTTAATTCTATTATCATTTTTTTAGGTGAAACAATGGCTGAAGAAGACAAAGTTGTAGAGGAAATCAAGGAACCGGTTAAGATAGAGAAACCCAATGAAGACTCATTAACCAAAGACCCTATTGCGCTGTTGGTCAGCGCATGCTTTATATTCCTTATTGGCATGGGCGTTGGTGTGTTGTTGTTCAACTCTGATGGAGATGTTGTTTCCACCACCACAACAACCACAACAACAAATCCTATTGTTTCAACAACCAGCCCGTCCGCATCTTCTGCGGTGAACCTGGTTGTCTTAAACGATAAGAGATGTGTGATGTGTGATGTCTCAGGTCTGATAGCTCAACTGAATACTCTCATATCTGATTTAGAGATAACGACCCTGGACTATAATACAGGGGCGGGTAAGGAGCTCTACGAGGACCTTAGCATACAGTACCTGCCAGCGTTCTTGTTCGATAAGACCGTGAAGGAGGTTGAGGCATATAACTCCCTCGCCAACTACATGGACCCTAAGGGGACCTATCTGTCCCTTAAGATTGGAGCAAACTTCGATCCCACAGCAGAAATCTGCAACAACAACATCGACGACACAGGCAATGGCCTGGTGGACTGCGATGACCCTGATTGCGAGAAGCACATGGCATGCATGCCCAAGCTGGAGAAGCCTGTTGTGGAACTCTTTGTGATGAGCCACTGTCCGTATGGCACGCAGGCAGAGAAGGGCATCCTACCTGTTGCCCAGCTTCTGGGTGACGGGATTGATCTCAGCGTCAAGTTCTGTGACTACGCCATGCACGGTAAAACAGAGCTGGATGAGCAGCTGCTCCAGCACTGTATCCAGGAGGAGCAGGATAGCAAGTATCTAAGCTATCTCGAGTGTTTCCTGGGGGATGGTGAGTCAGATAAATGCCTCACTGAGGTTGATGTTGATACCGACGCCCTGGATTCGTGCATTAATGAGATGGATGAGAAGCACAGTATAACCAAGATGTATGAAGACAAGAGTACCTGGAAGAGCGGGCGGTTTCCCCTGTTCCCAATCCACCAGAATGAGGTGGTGGAGTACGGCATCGCAGGATCCCCTGGGCTGGCGGTTAATGGATTGAAGATCGAAAGCTTCGGACGGAGTCCCGCAGCATTACTGGATATAATCTGCTTGGGCTTCGATGAGATGCCGGAGGAATGCAATCAATCCCTGGACTCAGCTAACCCCGCTCCAGGCTTCGGCTACGAGGGCTCGGGCGCAGGCACAGGAAGCTGCGGCTGAAAAAATCCTCTTTCAGGGGGGATGGATGATACAGGTGCATCAGGGGCTATGCTCTCGCCCGCTTACTTCCTTATTCAGTATGGGTTTTTATTATCTCTTCTAATACAAACCTGTAAACTTTACCTGTTTTTGGGTTTTCGAGATACAGGCCGTTTTCATCTTCAAACATCCTCCAGAGTATCTTTTGGGTTTTCTGGTCCCGGAAGGTGATATCTCCTGTATCAAAGGCTTGCGCCTGGACTTTCCCTTCCACATCAAGCTTGAATCCTGCCTTAGGTTTATTCGTCCCGATGCCGACATTGCCGTTGGTTCCATCGATTACTAGATATGTAATTTATTGTCAGACATGGTACTTAATCCAAAGTTAAGGTTAGGTCCGCCTCCCCAATCAGTAGTTTCTAACCTGAGGTTAGGACTTGAATCTCTTATAATGAAATCAGTTATTTCAAAAAGAGCTATATCCTGAAACCACCAGGGAGGAGTATGCGCAGCATCTGAAGTTCCTTGCACATGCAGTAATTCCTGCGGACTCGCCGTCCCGATGCCTACATTGCCGTCTGATGTTAGAGTCATTTTATACTCCCATCCTGAGCCGGTATCGGAACGAAACATTATATCCTAAAACAAGACAATCAAGCCAATACCTGATTCCCTGTTGGAGTCTCTCCAAGAGGGTCTTGATGATGGTTTCATGTTTTTCTTATTTCTTTCCTGCAATAACGGTGGAATTTCTTTCAGAAGACTCCGCCATGGAACGAAGCTAATATATCTCATTTTTTCAATCTAAAAGCAAGATTGAAAGGGTGGGGGGGGATTTTGAAGATAAGAATCTTTATAATTTCACACCTATGATTCTCCAGCCGCCAGTGCAAGGCTGACCAGCAGCAACTCTATTACATGCACTCCCCGCATGACAAGTGTAACTTCCCATTCTCACAGTACTCGCTGTAACAACACTACCATCTGTCCAAGTTGAGTATGTAACAGGAACAGGAGGTGCCGTTACTCCGACGGTATGACATTGCATTGCTATTATATCTCCCTCATTGTGTATAAATGAGTCCACTGTATCGTAATCAGATTGAGTGAATGTTGCATCATTATTCTCCGCCACTGTCACAAATCCCCCACCTCCTCCCGCTTGCGCGTCCACGTAATCCTTATTAACTGCGTCCTTACCATCTACAGGATCTCCGACATTAACAATTCGGTTTAGGGCCAAATCCAGCTTTCCGGCAGGACTCGCCGCTCCGATGCCGACGTTGCTGTCTGCGGGGAAGACGTAGTCTCCTCCACCAGAGAAGGTGCCTGGTGTTATCTCTTCCGCTGGGTGGCCTTGTATTGGACCTCCCTGAGAGAAAACCAGGATTGAAGCAAACCCTAAAACAAGAACGAACAGGATCATGTATGTATGCCTTCTGTTGATATTAATATTCAGTTCCATAAACAAACACCTCAATAAACAATATAGGATAAAAGAGTATATAATCTTTGCTGTTGCATCCGGGTTGCTTGCAGAGGAATGAATCTCAACACTCCCTTACCTCTTTTTCAGTGACATAATCTCCACCTTCCCCAGGATATCCGTTCGGTCGATTAAGCCGAACCTGGTAGCATCCAGGCTGCCTCCCGGTTGGTTACCCAAGAGGAGGTAGGTATCCTCTGGGAGTGTGGGATAGCTTTTAGCATAGAGTTTAAGCATCTGGATGTTGGATTCGGGGATTTGATAGATTCTGTCTACCGAATTCCTTAATGGCTTATCGTTAACTATAACCTGGTAGCTGTCCCGTTGATCATCTTTCTCGAGATGCCATTTATCTCCCGGTATTGCTTTAACGATCTTAATAATCGGCGCGCTATTGCCGGCGTAATCGTAGGCGATAATATCCTCTCTATCCACTGGATGGGAATCATAATATCTGTAGAGCAGCTTAATGGTCTGGCCGGGTTTTATTAAGGGGGCTAAGGAGTTGCCGCGCACCTCAAATAGCCCAACCTTGGTCACATAATCTGTGCTATCATCTGACGTTCCGGGGCGGCTCTGATATAATGAAGGCAGAGACAAGAATACGATAAGAGCCAAAACCAGGATTAACAAACCTGGAACTAACACACAATCCCGATAATTCACCATACTTTAAGATAAAACAATAACGCTAATAAAATCAATTTTTTTTTGTCTGGGGGTCATACCTGCTAGTCTTCAATTGAATAAATTCATTATCCTTGCCGCTACTTTTTTACGCATAGACACACAGATACATACTCACCATTAGCCCCTTTACCATAATAATATACATCACCGCATTCATATCCATCAGCTGTTGCATCTTCACATCCTAATGCCTTTGTTAACTTAGGCTTACATCCTTTTCCCCAAGGATTAACTACATAGTAATTGTATGGATTACTAGCAAAATCTGACATCCACCAGTGATCCCACATCCTCCCGCTTGCGCGTCCACATACGCTTTGGTGGCGACGTCCTGGTTTTCTGTGGGATCAACAACATTTGTGATTTTGTAGGTGGCTGCGGCTCCAGCCAGCTTGATATTCCCGTTGACCTCTAGTTTTTCACCTGGACTTATCTCTCCGATGCCGACGTTGCTTCCTGTGGGAAGATGTAGTCCCCTCCTCCAGAGAAAGTACCCGGAGGTATTTCTTCTGCGAGGTGACCCTGTATCGGGCTGCTTTGAGAGAAAACCAGGACTGAAGCAAACCCCAAAACAAGAACGAACAAGATCATATATGCATGCCATCTATCGATTTGTATATTTAGTTCCATGAATGAATACCTCAATAAACAACAGGGGATGAAGGACTATTTAATCCTTGCTGTTGCATCCAGGGTTGAATCAACCTGCTCCAGGAGTCTACAAGAGGTGTTATGTTTTTGAATTATGCTGTTACTGACACAAAACAGCTGGGGCGTGTCCGTCCGCAGGTCGCTGGCATTCTCCTTAACGATATTAAACCTATAGCCGCAAGCATTTAGCTACCATTGTGTAGGTTCCAGTATAACAAGGATAGTCTCCATACCGCCATAGATAACATTTATGATCATCAGCGTTTTCGGATAAAACCAGCCAAGCGCCCCATGCTCCAACGTTCGCATACATACAACCTCCTAGCAAGTAATTGTCTTCAGGGCAACCATTATTTCCATCCCTATGCTTAATGTAACATCCCAATAATACATCGTCTGACTCACAGCCCAAACCCCCACCCCAATGATCATCGTGTACTGACTTTGGTGGTACAGGATAATTATGTTCCCTATAATACACTGTTCCTGTTGACCAGTTTGTTCTTGTAACACCACCTAACCTGATGCTGCCGGCTCCCATATCAAGGTCTGCTTGCGGACTTGTCCCTCCGATGCCGACTTTGCTTCCTGTGGGGAAGATGTAGTCCCCTCCCTCACCGAAGGTGCCGGGGGTTATTTCTTCTGCGTGGTGGCCTTGTATTGGAGTGCCCTGCGAGAAAACCAGGACCGAAGCAAACCCCAGGACTAGAACGAACAAGATCATGTGCACATGCCTTCCGTTGATATTAATATTCAGTTCCATAAATAAACACCTCAATAAATAATAAAGAACAAAGGAGTATATAATTATTGCGGGTTGGGGATTCTGGGGGTGGATTTTTCTCCTAGTGTTAGATGGAGTATAAACGGGATTTGAGGTTAAATGGGGTGTGCGTCCATGTTTCAGCGAATGGAAGATTTAATTGAGGGCTTTGATTAACTGGTTTTGTTGTTTTTCTATTTCCTCAAACACTCTAAACTGCATACTCCTCTGATTT
>JAYEGX010000022.1:0-5453 GCA_034659295.1 Candidatus Altarchaeota archaeon
TCCCGGTTCAGGCCCACAACACCCCCGAAGGCGGAAAGAGAATCACAGTCCAGCGCCCACCTGTAGGATTCAGCCAGGCTACCACAAGACGCCATCCCACAGGGGTTGGTGTGTTTGATTATGACAACAGAAGGCTTCTCATACTCCCTTATTATCTGCAGGGCTGAATCCAGGTCAACAATATTGTTGAGCGATAGATGCGCTCCATGAAGCTGTCTCGCGTTCGCGATGGAGGGGTTCCCGGGGTTAACCAGGTGGTAGAAAAAAGACCTCTGGTGCGGGTTTTCCCCGTACCTCAACAGAGATTTCTTCTCGAACCTGTAATCCAGCAGCATCGGGAACTTTTCCACATCCCCCACCAGATATTCATGAATGGATCGGTCGTAGTTTGAGACAACCCTGAATGCATTGGAAGCAAGCTCCCTGCGCCTTTCCTCCGGGATATCACCGCCGGCTCTCAGATCATCAATAATTTTATCATAATCATCCGGGTCCATGACCACCACAACATCCCGATAGTTCTTGGCCGCAGCCCTCACCATAGCAGGCCCCCCGACATCAATGTTCTCTATGGCCTCGTTGATAGAATGCCCCTCCTTCAGGATGGTCTGCTTAAACGGGTAGAGGTTGCATACAAGAAGATCTATGGGTTTTATCCTGTTATCCTTCATCTGCCTCTGATGCTCACTGCTGCCTCTAACATTCAACAGGCCCCCGTGGATTCTCGGATGCAACGTCTTAACCCGGCCGTCGAATAACTCAGAGAATCCAGTCTCCTCTGAAACCCCCGTCACATTGATGCCGCCCTCTCTTAGGGCTCTTGCAGTCCCGCCGGTAGAGATTATCTTTATACCAAGCTCCTGCAGCCGGGAGGCGAAACCCACTATATTTCTCTTATCTGATACGCTGATCAACGCTCTTTTAACACGCAATTTAGCTCACACCCCCGTCTAGTATCCTCACCCTTCTGCCTTCCACCCTCAGCCTGCCCTGGTGAAATAATCTTAATGCTTGGGGGAACAATCTTTTCTCGGCTGCCTGAACCTTCTCCTTCAGGGAATCAACTGTCTCATCCTCCGCCACAGTCACAGCCTCCTGCAGTATTATCGGCCCAGTATCAGATCCCTCGTCCACAAAATGGATTGTGGCACCAGACACCTTAGCCCCATGATCGATTATGGTCTTATGAACGTTCTCGTCCATACCCCCAGCGAAAGCAGGCAGGAGAGAGGGGTGCACGTTCATTATCCGGTTCATGTATTTTTGCACGAACCCAGGACTCAAAAGACGCATGTAGCCAACCAGGGCTATTACCTCAACACCCTGCGCATCAAGGATTTCCATCATTTCCCTGTCGAATTCCTCACGCGTCTTGCCCTTGGATTCCAGGAATACTGCGTTGATCCCGTGTTTCCTCGCCCTCTCAAGAGCATAAGCATCCTCCTTGTTTGACAAAACAACGGATACCTCAGCATCCAGCCTGCCCGCATCTATCTCATCAATTATAGCCTGCAAATCCGTGCCCCTCGTGGAGGCAAGTACTCCAATCCTGAGTTTACTCATCTTGTTCACCGCCCAATCTCTGCGCTGCCAAAACAGTGTTCTCCAGCAGCATGGTTATCGTCATAGGACCCACACCCCCCGGCACGGGAGTGATCAATGAAGCCCGCTTCTTCACTTCCTCAAAGTCCACATCACCCACCAGCTTGCCACCGACCCTGTTGGTTCCGACGTCAACCACCACCGCATCCTGCCCCACCATATCCTTTTTTATGAGATGGGGAACGCCCGCAGCAGCGATGAGAACCTTGGCCCGCAGGGTGTGCTCTGCCAGGTCTCTTGTATGGACATGACATACGGTAACGGTTGAATTCCTGTTCAAAAGCAACAGGGTAATTGGTTTGCCTACGAGTACGCTATGGCTTACCACAACAACATCAGATCCCTCCAATCTCACACCCTCGTGTTCCAGCAGCCTTACAATGCCTTTCGGGGTGCATGAGACCATTGACTCGTCTCCCAGCATCAGGTTGCCCATGTTCACTGGTGTGATACCGTCAACGTCCTTTTTCGGGTCTATGGCTTTGAAAACCCGGTTCACATCCATCCCCACGGGAAGGGGCAACTGCACGAGTATCCCGTGGACTGATGAATCATTGTTTAAACTGTTTATTAAATCCAGAAGCTCCTCCTCGCTCACCCCGGAGGGGAGATTGTAGTTCTTTGAGTTTATGCCAGCCGCATCACACGCCCTGGATTTCATCTTAACGTAGAGCGCTGAGGCAGGGTTTTCACCCACCAGCACAGTTGCAAGAGAAGGAGATATACCTTGAGTATTCAGTTTCTTCACATCAGCCTTGACATCCTCCCTGATTTCTCTGGAAATCCCCGTCCCGTCGATTAGCTTCATCTTCCAGATTCATACAGGGGAAATCGGCTGCATAGTTTTTTGACCTCCTCCCTGACTTCGGTTTTGATTTTAGCATCCCCTTGATTTTTGAGCACCCTTGAAATCAGCAACGCAATCTCCCCCATCTCCTTTTCTTCCATCCCCCTGGTTGTGACAGACGGGGAGCCTATCCTAATCCCTGAAGTGATCCATGGTTTCTGCTCATCATAGGGTATGGAGTTCTTGTTTAATGTGATGCCCGACTCCTGCAAGGCCGCCTCAGCTTCTTTCCCGTTCATGTTCATGTCTCTTAGATCAACGAGCATCAGGTGGTTATCGGTTCCGCCGGAAACAAGACTGAATCCTTCATCCATTAAAACGTCAGCTATTTTCTGGGAGTTTCTTATTACCTGTTTCGCGTACTCCCTGAATTCAGCACCCAACGCTTCCTTGAAGCAAACGGCCTTGGCTGCTATCGCGTGCATGAAGGGACCGCCCTGCATCCCGGGGAATATGGCCTTATCCAATGCCTTAGCATACTCATCTCTGCACATCACCATACCACCTCTAGGCCCCCTCAGGGTCTTGTGGGTTGTGGTGGTGGTAAAATCAGCGTGGGGAATGGATGATGGATGCTCGTCTGCTACTATCAGACCGGCTATATGCGCTATGTCAGCCATCAGGTAAGCGTCTACCTCATCCGCTATCTCCCTGAAGGCCTCAAAATCCACGATCCGGGGGTAGGCGGAATATCCGCACACTATAAGGTCAGGTTTAACCGCCCTGGCCTTTTTCAGCACCTCATCGTAGTCAAGCATCCCGGTATCCCTGCTGACCCCATAGTATTCTATATTGTAGAGTTTGCCGGAGAAGCTCACAGATGATCCGTGGCTGAGGTGCCCCCCGTGACTTAACTCCATGCTCAGTATCGTGCCACCAAGCTCCAGGATGGAGAAATAAACTCCCATATTAGCCTGTGAACCGGAATGCGGTTGAACGTTCACATGCTCGCAATTAAATAGTTTCTTTGCTCTCTCGATAGCCAGGTCTTCAGCCACATCCACACACTGGCAGCCCCCATAGTATCTCTTGTGGGGGTATCCTTCAGCGTACTTGTTGGTCATCACAGAGCCCTGGGCTTCGAGAACAGCCCGGGAGGTGTGGTTTTCGGAGGCAATCAACTGCAGGTTATTCCTCTCCCTAAGTATCTCTTCACCTATCGCCTTAGCAATATCGGGGTCAATATCTCCGAGATCAGACATGGGAAAACACCACGGTTTATTTAATCGGATTAGAGAATAAAAAAGGAAAAACATCTCCGCGGTTGCCTGCAACCAGGGGGAGTCCCCTCCCCTCGCCTGCAAGAGGTGGTTTTACTGTAGTTCTTCATTGGGATCAGGGATAACGCGAATGAAAGAATTAGCATTATTTCAGCATCTTTATAAGCTCTTCTTTTTGGGTTGAATTCCATAGGGATACCTTTGATAGGATATCATTAAGAGTTCCCTTAGATAGTTCATCATGAAGCGGAACGGTGATATTGTGTTCACCGAGTGATGTTATTTTTCTAAGACGAACGTGACTCCCACGCTGTCTTAATATCTCATAGCCTAACTTTTTCAGAAGTTTTAATAGGTCTTTACCACTAACCACTGGCAGCCTTTGCAATCTTATCCACCCCGAACTCAGAAATTGAAAGGATCCTTATCTCCTCCCCATGCTCCAAAGCATCCTCAAAATGCACCCCCACAGCCTCCCTTAGGTTAGACATAGCTTCATCCAGTGTTTTACCCTGAGTAAATATGTCTTCCCCTATGCCGCGGGCACACCAGTAACTGCCATCATAATAAATCTCAAACTTTACAAGCATCATATCACCCTTTCAATTCCCAGTAGCATATGCGATTTGTTGTTAATAAATCGATATCATCTGTCTTCGGTCTTCTCAAGCGAAAAAAACTGCATTCAACTGCCCACGTATCATGAGCCGTGCCATTAACCGATGACCAATGAAGTAATCTTATGGGTTAGCACAAAAGGAAAACATCTCCGTGGTTAAAGAAAAAAGAAGATATGATAGAAGCTAACATTATGCTAAAAAAAATATCATAGAAAACCAAGCTCCTGCAACCGCCGCATAATCTTTCCCGCACTCTCCGCCGGCTTCTCATTATCCGTCTCCACAGTAATCTCTGGATTCTGGGGCTCCTCGTATGGATGGGATACGCCGGTGAAGTTCTGGATTTCACCCTTTAAGGCTTGTTCATATAACCCCTTCACATCCCGCTTCCTGCATTCCTCAAGCGGGCATTTCACGTAGACCTCCACGAACCTGTCCAGGCCAATCACCTCCCTCGCATCCTGCCTGATTTTGACGTATGGAGAGATGAAGGAAGTGATAACAATAACATCATTCCTTGTCAACAATTTAGCAACAAAAGATATTCTCCTGATGTTCTCCTCCCGGTCCTCTCTGGTAAACCCCAGATCCCGGGTTAGATGTTTCCTGACCTCATCCCCATCCAACCTCTCAATCTGGTATCCCGCCCCTCCAAGCTGTTCTGCCACAATATCCGCCAGCGTGGATTTACCGCTCCCGGAAAGCCCCGTGAACCATAAAGTAAAGCCTTTCTGCTCCATTTTTTGTTTATTCCACAAACGGTTTCTCCTCCGTTAGTATGATTTCAGCTATCTCAGGTCTCATAATCTCCTTCAAGGGTTTTTTCCCCTGATGTAGTATCTCCCTGATTCTGGTTCCAGAAAACGACTCATGCATTTCCAGGGGGTGAGGGCAGGTTTTCTCGTTCACGACCCCTGCGCATTTCCTGCAATAAAAAAACGATTTAAAGAACAAGGGTATGATGCCCAGGTCCGGGAACTCCTGGAACAGATCCTGAGCCTCATAAAGACCGTAGTAGTCCCCAACCCCCGCATGATCCCTTCCCACAATAAAGTGAGTGCATCCAAAGTTTTTCCTCATGATGGCGTGGAATATGGCCTCCCTAGGCCCGGCATACCGCATAGTGGTTCGGAGGATGGACAACACAGCCCTCTCCCTGAGATA
>JAYEGX010000023.1:0-19038 GCA_034659295.1 Candidatus Altarchaeota archaeon
GACTGCAATTCTCAAAGCAACAAAAACGAGGTTTTTCAAACCTCTCAATAATGAAAATGTGGGTGTGGATATGGCTCATGCAAAAACAAACTCCCTGCAGAAGGTTTTTTTTTTCTTCAGATGATTACTAGTTTGATGTTGTGTATTCTCTTGTTGGTTTGGTATTCGTCGGTGATTTTTTTGATATCCTTCGCATCCCCGTTTAAGAGCATCACCTCCAGGCACTTATCGTTTTCGAGATGGCTGTGCAGTTGCATCTTAATGATCCTCTGGTGATGGTGCCTGATGCGTGAGATATCATCAAAGGAATTCTCATCATGAGTCAGAAGCAGCAGAGCATCAACCCTTCCTGAGAGCATGGATTTCTGGTTATGCTCCTCCAAAAGCAGCCGCAGACCAGCCCTCACCACTTCGCTCCTGCTCGAGTAACCAACCCCTTCCCTGAGATCGTCTACCTCCTTAATCAGCTTTTCTTTCAGTGAGATGGAAACTATGGACATAACAAATATTATTAATTTCTTATATAAAAATAGGCATAACTTATTAACTTTTCACTGATTTATTAATAATGTCTCTTAATACTTTATCTAAAATGTTCTCCGAAACCTTCATTTGGATATCTGTTTTCGCTGTTCTCGCAGCCGTAGTGAACGGTTTAGGGATTGTAGCCATCTACAGGCGCAGGGAGTGGGCTGAGAAAACAAAGACATACTTCATGTGCTTCGCCGCAGGGATGTTGATCTCAACATCATTAATACTGGCTTTACCTAACGCCCTAAAGACTAACCCTCATGCAGGATTCATTGCTTTGCTTGGCTTTTTATTCATGTTCTTCTCTAACGAGCTGATAAAACACCATACCCAGCAAAAAGAACTCGGGTTCGGTATAACAGCGGCAGAGGGGATTGGACTACACTCCTTCATTGACGGGGTCATATATGCAGTAACCTTTAAGGTCTCCGTTTTAACAGGTATTCTCTCAGCAACAGGGCTGGTTATACATGAATTCGCTGAGGGAGTTATCACCTACATCTTTCTGATAGAGGGTGGATTAGACAAGAAAATTGCAGGGATATGCGCCTTCTTAATAGCGGGGCTTACCACACCTCTCGGAGCATTTATCGTATACCCCCTCGTGAATAGTCTAGGAGGCTCTACCTTGGGTTTAATGCTTGGTTTTGTGGCCGGAGTATTGTTGTATCTATCTGCCTCCCATCTCCTGCCTAAGGCGAGAGAGCAAAAAAAAGAGCACTCCTCCCTAGCATTCCTTGCTGGTGTTGGGTTAGCCTTGTTTATCGTGCTAACAAAAATCGTTTAATTAAACCTGTTTTTTATAATCAAACCCCCAACAGCAAGATAAAGCTTGGCAGGAGGGCTTGGAATTGTGTGACCACGTTTCTTTTTTAGTGATAATATTGATTTCAAGTTTTTCTCCAGTCGCATTTCTTGTTTTTCATTACAAACATGCAAATATACCATCCTCTTCAGGGTTGAGTTGTTGATTTGTATAATAACAGGATCATAACTAATATGCTAAACTCAACAAACAGGTAAGGAATTGGAACCAGCGCACATTAAATGAGCATTGTCCGAAATATAAGAGCTATGGTTAAAATAAACAGGCTCGCTAATACGATCCTAGCTCTAAGAGTATGTGGTTTAAGTGATTTGGAGGTGAGAATTCATAAAACCCGCAACCCACCATACATAAACAACTGAAGATAGGATAAGAGCTAACATAGAGATATACCCTAAAAAAGGTTCAATCAGTATTTGCTTCAGTATGAAGTGTAAGCCGGTACACAGTAGAACAGGTATAAGAACGATAACAGCTAGAAATATAAAGGCTATAAAACGAAACGGTGATGACTCAAATAATGGAACATCACTTGAGTATGCATAGAAAAGACACGTCAAAGCAATAACCGATAAAATAATAAAATGAATTAATCGGTGCTTATTCGACTTTAAAAAATTTCTTAAGTCCATCTTCTACGTTAGATATGTGCGTATCTCCATTATATAATCCTGTTGATTGAGGGACTGGACTTTTATGCAGAAGCCCAGAATGAGGCGTCTTGGTTTTCTCTTCTATTTATCCCTTGAAGCATAATATATATTATTAGTTTCTTTATCTGAGGTGTTTTATTGGAAAACCAATCCCCTAAGCCTAAAAAACGTGGTACAGCAGCGTTTACTGGTAACTATCTCACCAACGAAGATGATAAGAACTACCATATGGGGCGTTCTATCCTGATGTTATGGAAGAAATGTGATGGCAATAAGACCATAGACGAACTCGCTGAACTGATGAGTGAAGAGCAGATTGACCTACCTGAAAACGAACACACTTCTACAGTAATCAAAGAGATACTTGATATTCTTGAGGAAAAAAAACTGATCAGCTACATGAAGTGCAAGGGCAGCTAGACCACATCATATATTCTGAAATGCATAATATACTATGGAAAATATCCTTTTTTGCATAACATCTTTGGTATCAGAAGAGAAAAAAAAGAAAAGAGGGGATGGACTCAGACATCCCTCAAATCCGCTATGGACTGAATGTCCTCATCCACGTAGTCTGGAACAACCCACCCAAGCCAGGTCATGTTAAGGTTCACCGCAACAACATCCAGATCATCCGTATACCTGTTGTAGTAATCCTTGTGGGTGTTAGGCATCCAGGCCGCTAATGTAGCGTCCATCTGATTATCTGCTATGGCCGTGAAAACAATAGCGGCATCGGTTTGCTTGGTTCCCACCTCATAACCCAGTTCCTCCAGCATTAAGGAAACAACCTCGTTTTTAACGGTTACCCCCGGCCAGGCCGGACCCGCCAGTATAATGGATTTCTTGCCCAACTCCAAGCCCGCAGGCATCCATTTATCTTTCAGTTCCGGGTGGTTGCTCAGATACTCTCTGGCTATATCCCTGGGCTCTCTTTCCTCGATGGTGTAGGCATAAATCCACTGGCTCTGGTGGTCTGCGGGTATGTTGAATCTGCTTAACAGCTCATAGGCTGCTGGAGCATCCTCCCTGAATCCCTTATAGGATACTGTTGCAGCCACATCACCACCTACCTCCGCATCAGCCCACCTGGGAGCATGCTCTTTCAACCACTTCCTTGTCTCATCGGGTTTATTCCACATCCCCTTAGGGTCCTCGAGCTTGCGCATATCGCCTAAGGCGAACAGTGAATGAGGTTCCCAGCCGGTTACAATAATCGCCTCCCTGTGCTTGTAGGCATCCTGCATGGCTGCGAGCATGGCAGAACAGCTGCTTGGCTGATAACTCCAACCGGTCAGGTTGTATTCTCCAATAATGTTTTCTGAGATCCCGGACATGCCGGCTCCGGGCTCTATGCCCGTAATCGTGTAATCCACCTTCTCGCCGAAGGATTTATCCCCTGCGGTACTGGAGTCCCCTCCATCCTGCTGCTGGTTACCTGCGCATCCGGCGAAAACCACCAAAACACTCGCTAGAAACAGCACAATAATTTTCTTCACTTCTATATTTTTCATTTTTTGATATCACCTCTTTATTTAATTGAGAGGTTTGAAAAACCTTGTTTTTTGTTGCTTTGAGAATTGCATTCTCTTGGTTTCAAACCTCTCAAGTTGGGGTTTGATAGGTAAATCAAACCCCTCAATTAATCTAAACCTGTTGAGTTGCTCCATTGTTGCTTACAACACTCTTTGTTATCTTATCTAGTATCATGGCAATCAATACAATACCCAATCCCGCTGCTATTCCCTCGCCGACCTGGAGTCTGGTGATTCCTCTCAGCACGACCTCACCCAGACCTGCTGCTCCAATCATCGAACCAACAACCACCATAGAAAGGGATAACATTATGGTCTGGTTCACGCCCAGCATAATAGATGGCATCGCCAGAGGCAGCTCAATTTTGAATAGAGACTGTAGCCTGGAGGCTCCGAAAGCCTTCCCCGCCTCTAAAATCTCTGCAGGTATCTGCTTTATACCCAAGGCCGTTAACCTGACAGCGGGTGGTGTGGCGAAAATAAAGGTTGAGATAATCCCTGGCACATCCCCTATACCAAAAAAGAAAACCGAAGGGATGAGGTATACAAACATGGGCATGGTCTGCATGAAATCCAGTACCGGGTCTAGGGCTACTTCAATCATCTGGGAGTGAGTCTTCAGCACCCCCAGGGGTATTCCAGCAATCAAGGATACTACGGTGGCCGCCACCACAAGCGATAATGTCATCATGGCATCCTCCCAGTAGCCCATCATTGCTATGAAAAGATACCCTGTGAGTATGAAAGCACTCAGACGCCATCCGGACAAAACATAACCCAGGCTTATGAACGCCGCTATTACCACAACAGCAGGTAGTCCGATTAACATGGAGCTAACTAAACCTAATAGTGTTTCAATTATTAAGGTTAATAAGTCGAAAACAACTTCTAGTCTATCATCCATCCAGCTAATCAAACCTTCGCCAACATCCTCCACCGGGAGGTGGGGGAGGGAGTCTACTAGGTTAAATCCCAGCATACTTAATACAATAGCTAAGATTATGGGTGATATTGCCACAAGATTTTTCCTGTTGATTATTTTATTGTATCCACTCATTGTATCAACTGTTTTCCTGTAAAACCCTCTTGATATGAATCCTCCTCACCTCACCTACAAGGTTTCCATCATCATCGACTACTGGAACAGGATAATCTGAGTCAATAATCTGGGGTAGTATGTCCTTGATAGTCTTCACGAAATCAGCTGATTTCACCTTGATAACATAATCTCTTACGGGTTTATCCTCCTGCATGGCCTCTTTCATGTCGTAGTCCATTACCCCCCCAATGAATTTGCCATTCTCTGTCAGGAAGGCATAGTCTGTTTCGTTAATTTTCATGCCCTCGAGTATTTCCTCTGGAGTGGCTTCTGTGCTATAGGATGTTTGTGGATCTTCCATGACTGTCTCGGTTCTTATTACTGCGGGTCTGTCGACGTCCGCTAGAAACCTCTTCACGTAGTCGGTTGCTGGCTTTAATAGAATTTCCTCTGCTTTACCTATCTGGACCATCTCGCCTTCCTTGTTTATTATGGCAATCCTGTCCCCAACCTTAATGGCTTCGTTCAGGTCATGGGTTACGAACAATATGGTCTTCTTCATCTTCTTCTGTAGCTTCAATAACTCGTCCTGCATTTTGTTTCTGACCAGCGGGTCTAGGGAGCCGAAGGGCTCGTCCATCAATAGTATCTCGGGGTCTATGGCCAGTGCCCTGGCCAATCCGACACGCTGCTGCATCCCACCGCTCAGCGAGCTTGTCTTGCTATGCTCCCAGCCATCCAGTCCGACGAGTTTGATCGCTTGCATCCCCTTCTTTATCCTCTCCTTCTCTGGGATTTTTTGTATCTCCAGGCCGAAGGTGACATTCCCTATCACAGTTCTGTGGGGTAGCAGGGCGAAATGCTGGAAGACCATCCCGAACTTTACTCTCCGCAGCTGAAGCAGTTCTTTACGCGTTAGTTCTCTAACATTGATTTCATCCACGCAGACTTCGCCTTCTGTTATATTGTGAAGCCGGTTTATGCACCGTAGGAGGGTGCTCTTACCGGAACCAGATAATCCCATTAGAACGAATATTTCCCCTCTCCTGACTTCGAAGTTTATGTCTCTGAGGGCTGTGATGTTTTTGGTTTTCTTCATTATCTCAGAGCGAGAGAGCCCTTCTTTGACGTATGGGAGGGCTTTTCTGGGGTTTCTGCCGAATATCTTGTAGAGGTTTGTTACCTTGATTTTTGTTTCTTGAGTTTCTTTCATAAATCAATTCAACTCATGATTTTTAGGGGTTCGTTTCAGTTATGAATCCCATATTATTTTTTTATTATATAACTCTGTTATATTACTGTTTATCTTTATATGGACTGTTGTTATATATACTCTGCAATTGATTATTCATCAAGTTCATAATACTCTCATTTTTTATGCTATCCTGCATAAATAGGATTTATCTTCTAATTCCTAATTAAGATACATGGTCGAAGAACTGGTTTTAACAGAACTACAATTCATAGGACTCCTCCTGATAGCCGTACTAGCATCCATAGCAGTTAAATACATCCGGCTGCCCTACACCATAGCGCTGGTACTGCTGGGAACACTCATCGGATTCATAGGATTCCATCCCATACCGCTTTCAGAGGAACTAATCCTGTTCATATTCCTCCCAGCCCTGTTATTCGAGGGAGCAATCAACATAGACTTCGACAAACTTCGGGAGAACCTGGACCTAATCCTGCTGCTGGCAGTAATAGGATTAACCCTTGCCATCCTCTTCGTGGGATACAGCCTCCATCACCTGACAGGGATACCACTAATCTACACCCTCCTCTTCGGGGCTATGATAATGCCCACCGACCCCGTTTCCGTGCTAGCCCTGTTCAAAAAGCTGGGAGTATCAAGGAGGCTGTCAGTTCTCGTGGAAGGTGAATCACTATTCAATGACGGCACAGGCATCGTGTTGTTTGGTGTAATACTGTCGCTGGTTGAAAGCCAAGACCAGCAACTCAGCATCCTGCAAACCATACTGGATTTCTTCTTCGTGGTGTTAGGCGGACTTGTTATCGGCCTGGTTACAGGATACGCAGTCTACAGCATATTACGGCACCTGGACGACCACCTGATTGAGGTGGTCCTAACCGGCATACTAGCCTACGGAACCTTCCTAATATGTGAAAGCCTCCACGTTTCAGGGGTTATCGGGGTGGTAGCAGCCGGCTTGTTGATAGGGAACAGGGGCACAGTATTCGCCATGTCACCCACCACCAGGATAGCAATCCAGGATTCATGGGAGCTAACAGCCTTCATAGTCAACTCCCTTATCTTCCTGCTGATTGGCATACAAATACCCATGCAGGAGATATACTCCCATCTTGAACTGATTATCTATTCCATAGCTGTGGTGCTGCTGGCGAGGGCTTTAACGGTATACTCCCTAACCCTACTGCTCAACCTCAGGAAAAAGACAGGAATCTCCTACAGCTGGATGCACGTCATCAACCTGGGGGGAATCCACGGCTCCATACCAATAGCGCTGCTGTTGAGTCTTCCAGCTATAAGCTATCTTGAGGAATTATCCTTCATGGTATTCGGCACGGTACTATTCTCCCTGGTCGTGCAGGGGCTTACCATAGAGCCGTTGGTGAAAAAGCTTAATCTAGTGGAAACACACCCCAAAATAGAGAATTACACCCGGCTGATAACCAAAAAAATAAGCGCCCAGCAGGCACTTAACGAGCTTGCGTCCATGAGGAAAAACAAGGAGATACCGTCTACAGTATACAAGAAACTGAAGAATGAATACTCTACGTTACTGGAGGAGCTGGCTGCAGAGGTCGGGGAACTGATAAAGGAATACCCCCAGCTAGAGTTCAGCCAGCGGGACTACTCCAGAAAAAGGATGCTTTTGGCCCAGAAATCAAGCATCCAGGAATCAGTGAGGAAAGGCATTATAAGAAGCGAAGCTGCATCCCATCTCCTTACGGAAATAGACGCTGAACTGGAAGAAAAAACCACACACTAGAGTTTAAGCACAGGGTTTATATAATGCACTGCTTTAAATAGTTAAGCGATGTTCCTGTTCTATAGATGCAAGAGATGCGGTGAAGAAATCACCAACCTTGATCTGGTATTCCACCACATCACAAATTCATTTGACAGAAACCATCCCAGATTATGCTGTGGATGCGAGAACGAGTTGATGCATGGGATTCAGTTGTTCATAGATGCGGCAATAGAGAAGTAAACAGTTAATTTAATTATATTCTAAGTATCTATATCTGTCCAAAAAAATGCCTGCCTTAACAGAGGATACATACGCTGAAGCATTCAGGGGGCTGTATTCCCGGATTTTGGTCACAGCCAGAGCTGGGAAATGGCTTGATCATGCGATAAACTGTGCCACAGGTTACGCTTCATCCACCCTGGGCTGCGGCTGCGAGGCGGGGGTGGATGTTTACGTAAATGAAAAAAACACACCTGATCGCAGACCTGGGGCTCTTGTGCAGTTCTGGACACCCTGCTGGGATAAGAACGCAGCTAAGGTGTTGGAAACGGAGTTGATAGGCCGGATAGGCCAGTGCATTCTCACCGCTCCAACAACGAGGGTGTTTGATGCCACCCCCTCAAGCAATAAAATGGCTGTTGGCAGGAAGCTTGGCTTCTATGGCGACGGATTCCAGAGGGAAGAAAGCAGATACGGGAGAGATATGATAATAATTCCCACGATGTCAGGCTCCTTCCTGGTTGAGGGGGGGCTGGGCTACGATGAGGGTGTTATGGGAGGCAACCTCTGGTTTATGGCATCTTCAATGGATTCCGCCCTTTATGCTGCGGAAAAAGCTGTGGAGGCGATATCGGAGGTAGATGGTGTGGTAACCCCTTTCCCGGGAGGGGTCTGTGCATCCGGCTCCAAGACAGGATCAAGATACAGCTTCCTTAAGGCATCAACCCATGAAAGATACTGCCCCACACTGAAGGGGGAGATAAAAGAGTCGGATGTCCCTGAGGGTGTGGAGTCTATAACTGAGGTAGTCATCAACGGGGTGAGCGAGGGAAAGATCAGGCAGGCCATGCTTGCGGGAATGAAAGCCTCATTGGGTGTTAAGGGTCTGGTGAAGATTTCAGCAGGAAACTATGGGGGCAGACTTGGCAAATACAAAATCCGGTTAAGGGACTAGGTAAAATGCAGAGTATTCCACTGGAAACCAGGGCTGCTGTAACAGGTGCTTACCGTGAATGCAACTGATTTCGTTGACAAGGCGAATAATATGATATTCAAGCACGATGATTGATGAAATACACCTGAAAAAAATCAATCAGGTTTCTGAGCTGGCGGTGGAGGCTGCTTTGTTGGAGGTCAATTCCCCTAAGCCGGGGAACATAACACCCGATAAGGGATTCGGGGACACATCCTACAAGGACTTTCTGCTGGGGTGTTCCGCCCTCAGGCCTGCGGTAAAGGATGCTGTCACAAAAGGCTTCCTGGCAGGGGAAGGTGAACTCAGATACAGCAGGGTTGGCCTGGGTGAACTCATAAAGAAGGCCGTCCTTGATGTTAGAGAATCCCACACCGGAGGCAACACCCACCTGGGGTTGGTTATGTTATTCATTCCCCTAGCAGCAGCATCAGGAGTGTGCATCTCACAGCATTCAGATCCCATCAAGAAACTAAGGGAGAACCTGGAGAGGATCATCAAGCTCTCATCTGTCGAGGATTCTGTGAGATTATATGAGGCCATCCTCCTTTCGGGGATGAGTGATTTAGGAAGTGTAAGAAAGCTGGATGTCCGAGATAAGAAGTCACTGGATGATCTAAGAAGCAAGAACATTAACCTCCACAACCTGATGCAGTTGTCTGCGGAGAAAGATTATATAGCAAGGGAGCTGGCAACTGGATTGAACATAGTCTTTAATATATCCCTGCCCACCCTACAGAGAATCCACCGGGAGATAGAGGACACCAAAGCCGCTACAATACAAACTTATCTCATCATCCTATCCAGGTTCCCTGACTCCCTTATAGCAAGAAAGAAGGGGTTGGGTGTGGCCGAGCATGTTTCCCTGAAGGCGAAGGAGGTGCTTGATCTGGGTGGTGTTCTGACGCCAAAGGGTAGGTGTGCAATAGATGAACTGGATAAGCTGCTGAGAAGCGAGGGCAATAAACTGAATCCCGGGACCACAGCGGACCTGATTGCGGCCACAATCTACGTTTTGCTGTTATACACTGACGAGAAACTGAGACCTGAAGAAGAAGAGGGAGAAAAAACTTAGATATGGGCCCGAAGGGATTGCGAAGTAAGGGCGCCTTCCCCGCCCTCGCTCAATACATTCCATGTATTAGCGCACCAAAAGCCGCAGGCTTTTGAGTGTACTAACCCATCCAAGCCCTGCTTTTTATATAATGTAATTGTTTTCTTTGGATAACCTACCCTTTCTTTTACAAAAGAAAGGGTGGAGATGGGCCCGAAGGGATTTGAACCCCTGACCACGCGATATCTTATTCCCTAAATGAGGGTATTATGAGTCGCGCGCTCTGAACCAGACTGAGCTACGGGCCCACTAAAAAAAGATGGATGGGTTTAATATACTCTGATTTAGGATATTAAAAAGACCTGAAAATCAGTATTCGTTTTTCTGCTGTTTTGTTGGATGGATAATGTCTCTTTTATACTCTTAATCGGATATAGCTAATGTAACATATATGTCTTATTAGAAGATGGCTGACTTCTACGAGTTTGGTGGTTTCCGGGTCTACAGACCTGAGAAGAGAAAGAAAAACAAAGCTGAACCCACACAGATTAACCCTCTCAGAAAATTATCCACTCCAATCTGGCGCATCTGCTCCGGGTGCAATAAATTCACCCTGGTGAACTACCAGAACAGATTCCATCCCACCAGATTCTATTGCATGAAATGCACGGACTCCAAGTTAGATTAGGATACCTGCGTCCCTGATTTTCATGTTAACATCATCGCCGAGGTTCTCACAGATGTTTCTCCTGAAATTAGGGAAAGCCACCCCATAGCCCCTACAGAAAACCGATTTATGGATGAAACAGTTCATGGATCTCGCGAGAGAAACATTATCCACCGACTCCACCCTGGCAGGGTCTTCTATCACCACACACCCCCTGGATATCGAGATGCCCTTGAGGTATGGGTAGTCATCAGAAAGCTCGTTAAGTATCCTCTCCAGAGTATTTTCCCCCCTATCAGGCGTTGAAAGACCCTCCATAGTCTTCAAGCAGTTATCCAGGACCGCTCTGACAACATCCACCTTATCCCCCCCATCCATAGATAAGAATTACATTAATAGACAATAAATATCTTACTCTTTTTTCGGGGATAATATATCGATGCAGAAGCAAGTATATGGTAATTATTCTGTTTTTATTCTTTAAACTATGTATATCCATAGGAAAACAATAAAGGAAAAATAAAACTAAAAGGGCAAGAACCTGAGATACTAATCAACAAGAGAGGTAATGGGGGGGAGATAGCACCTGAAACTTATATATGTGGATGTCCATTATTTAACAGACTATGAAAGCTCTTTTCTATATCACAGGCGAAAACGTACAGCATGTTGGTTGTAGGCTTAAAGTTACTTCGGCTTTGATTCGCGCTGGTTTTAAAAAAGGAGGAGCATTTAATCTCCCCGATGGTAGGGTGGAAGTTGTATTAGAGGGGGAGGAAGAGGATATTGAGAGAGCATATGAGGAGATATCTGAACACCTTGTTGAATGGCTCAAAAAAGACGTTGATGACGTTGATAAACTGGTTAAGCAGATAGGCAACCCTGGGATTAAGGTTACAGCTCTGGAATTTAATGAAGATATTCTTGTTCTCGATATAGGCTTGTTTAGTCATTCCCTTACCTTTGATCAGATCTATAAAGGTGTTGATGTGTATAAGGGACTATCAGAGGCCATACGGGAGTTGAATGAAACTCTGAAAGACATGAAAAAAGGGTAATAGATGTGGAAGAAAAATACTGCAGAAAACCAAAAAAGTCAGTATTTCCTAACAAATACCCAAGGCTCTGGTGGAATCCAAGAGCTGGAGGGGGAGTAACTGAGTAGAAAAAATACACAGACTTTTATCCTTGTAATAACTTTGATTATTTGGATAGCTCAGTTAGGTAGGCTAATCATTGATGGAGGCTCAGTTGAATTAGGGATTGCAAAGTTGGCAATGACTACAGTGGGTCTCTCGGGCCTTTACTTTGTTGCGATTCTTTTCTTGAACAGGGGAAAGATGGAGTTAAGTATCAATAAAAAGCTTTTTATTCACCTTATGAAAATGCTTCTGAAGATGTTTCTTGCAATTGTTATTGTCTTTATAATAATTATTCTATTTTTTTTAGTTGGACGAGAGCTCTATTCATAAAAAAACGATTTACTTGCAAGGTCTTGAACATTTAGCAGCTTTTTTTCTCCCGGAAGGGGGGATACGGCGATATTTATCATGCCCGCGCCGGGATTTGAACCCGGGTTCAAGGCTCCGCAGGCCTCGAGGATATCCATGCTACCCCACGCGGGCATACTATGCTACTATATGACTTAAGAAGTTATGACCTTGATAGTATATACCCTGTTTTCTATAAATTTATCAAACTCTCAAGAAGTTAAAAAAAATGGCACTTCCCCTGATTTAGGGAGAGGAACCTAACCTTCTAACACTCGATGTTAAGCTTCTATAAATTATCCTCCTAAAATAATGTTAACTATCTCTTGGACATCTAAGACATTCACTGTGCCGTCTCTGTTTACGTCAGCTGCTGCTCCCCAGTCCTGCGCGCCCAGGAGGTGGTTCACGCAGGCCTGGACGTCCAGGATGTTGACGGAACCGTCACCGTTGACGTCACCGGCTTGTGGCATCGGATGCTTTTCAAAGAATTCCCACATTTCATGTGTTGCTGAGATAACTTGTGTGGGGGTATCAGAAAATATTGATGTCTTTTGGCCACCAGGCCATGAATGCCCTCCATCCTGAGTAGCACAAATTTTTACTCTAACGCCATTGCTACATCCAGTGTATTCGTCACAATATACCCCATCACTACCTACAATCTCCAAGACTCTTTCAGGTGTGGGGTTGCAATTATTCCTTAAAACCCACCGCTCAATTGTTTCATTTACTGAGGTATAATCAAGACCTGAATTTACACTACAATCACTACACCCTCCATTAAAATATACGTGACCATCATTTAAAGCATGTATATGAAAAACAGGTATAGCTCTTGAAGGATTACATGAAAGAATATTTTCAGTTCCAGCATTAGCTGCAATTGCAGCAAATTCATTGCTCATTTCACAAGCAAGCCTATATGAAAACATTCCGCCATTTGAATGACCTGTTGCATAAATTCTATTTTCATCAATATTAAAATCGTCTTCTAATTTCTTCATCATCTTTTTTACAAATCCAACATCATCGCTATTACTATCGACTGCATAAGAACAACATGTGCCCGCATTCCATGTTGCAATATTTGGACAATGTATAGGCCTACAGGCACCATTTGGGAAAACAACAATAAATCCTTCTTGATCTGATTCTTCAATAAAATTATAATACTTCGTAAAGGACTCAGCATTTCCTGCACCTCCGTGAAAGGCTAATACGACAGGAGTTGGATTGTTTTCGTTATAACTATCTGGAACATGGATTAAATAAAACCTTTCTATTCCTTGATGTTCAATTGTAAATCTGTAATCGGTTGCCTCCACATTCTCCACAAACCCCAAAGCCCCTGCAGCGAGGATAAAAGCTAGGCTTATTACAGTAATTGCTTGGTTTTTCATATTTTTCTTTATCCTCTGTCTTCTTCCGCCAAAAGCGGACCCGCCTCTGGCGGGGTTTACCCCCTTACACCCCTAAGATAATATTCACTATCTCCTGCACATCTAAAACATTCACTGCCCCATCATTGTTCACATCCGCAGCAACTCCCCAGTCCTGCGTGCCGAGGATGTGGTTAATGCACGTCTGGACGTCCTGGATATTAACCTTGAGATCGCCTTTGAGAGTTATAGCATTATAATGTCCTAATATCTCCTGGAGTGAACCCCTGTTTGTATACAATAAGTTAAGCAACTTTATGTTTTAAATATCCCCCCCTTTTTCGTATTCGTTTGGTGTTTTGTATTCGATGGACGAGTGCAGTCTTTTCTCGTTGTACACGCCCTCTATGAATCCCTTGATGATCATGTGTGCCTCGCGGAATGATTCATACTATTTAATCCGTCTTTCAAAGATGTGGTATAAACAGATATCCTGTGAAGCTATGTCTGTAGAGTGGGGTAGTGAGCTTTCGCTCACCAAACCCCTCATCAATCCGTGCATGAGGTTCTCCCTCACACGGCTTTCCAATAACCTTCTTTCTTACGCATTCGAATAACAAGACCAGCACACTACCTTACCGCTTAGTATTTAGGTTCCAATGTTCTTGAATTTCTTCCATGTGAAGTCGCTCCTCCAGCTTCTCCCAATATTCTGATGTTTCTTGCTCCACCATCTCGTGCACATAACTGTCTATCTGCGAGAATTTCTCCGCTGAATTAGCAAACCGGAAGTAGTTCATCCAGCCCCCTAGCATTGGGTTTAAGTCCTCCACCACTTCCTCCAAGCTCCAGTTTAGTGTTGCTCGTTTTCCAAAGACATCTCTGATTTTCGTTCTGATAGTGTTCATTGACTTACTGCTTGGCCATTTCTAGGTGTACTATCTCCTGTATTTCCATGATTTAACTTTCCGGTGGTGGAATCCAAGGAAGTCAAACCCTTCCATTCCCCCTTTTGTGTCCACCCTCCTTATCTTATCCTAGTTGAGCTCCAAATCCAATTCCTCCCTCTTCGCATCCACCAACTGTAATCCAAGCTCTGCATCATCCTTTGTCCTGAACAGTATCATCTGCATACCCTATCAACTTACCCTTGACTTCATCCGGTTGAGTCCAGTATCTCTCAAACTCGTGCAGGTATATGTTCGCCAACGGAGGGGAACTAACCCACATATATTTAAATCCAATACACCAATAAACTATTGGAATGGATTCCAAAGCTCAATCCTCGATAGAATTTATGTTTACTTACGGCACTATATTACTAATCATCTCAGTCTTAGCGTTTTTTGTATGGCAGTCGGGTCTATTAAGTCAACAGTCTGTTCCTAGTGTTGAGACAGGTTTCTATGGGGTGGTTCCTACAGACTGGAAGGCATTATCAAAAGACAACAAACTGTATGTATCCCTAAAGAATGACTTGGATAAGCCAGTGTTTTTAGAAGGGATGCAAGCAACTATAGGTGATACGGTATGCAATAAATTAACCCTTGATGTGGAGTTAATGCCTGGCAAGAAGTACATAGCAGATCTGGATTGTGATATGTCAGGTTATGGCCCGGGACAGTATTTTAGGGCAGAGGTTACGATTTCCTACAACAGCTTTTCTGGGATTGGACATTCAAGTACTGGAAACATCCAGGGATATACTGAAGATTCAACCTCAAGCACAACCTCAAGCACAAGCTCAAGCACAACCTCAACCTCAAGCACAAGCTCAAGCACAAGCTCAACCTCAAGCACAACCTCAAGCACAACCTCAAGCACAACCTCAAGCACAAGCTCAAGCACAACCTCAACAACTTCCGCAACACAGCCACCTGATATTACTGCTTGCTGGTACAATGAGACTTCTGTCGTTCAGGGAGCCTTCGTTAAGGTCTCTGAGGATGTGAATATTAAAACATATGATATCTCTGATTGTTGGTTTGATGTTAATGGAACATTATATGATTACACTAACAATGACTCAGACACCTTCTGGTTCATCTTGAATACCTCCTCCATGTTAGGTAATTACCCCCTAACCTGCTATGTTGATGATACCCACGCTAACTCTGATAGTCTGGTTGATGCCACCTTAAGAGTCGTAACCTCCAGCGATGTTGTTTTAATTCTTGGCTCTGGATCGGGTCAGCCAGGTGAGACGGTCGACTTAAGCTTGAGTTTATCTGGCAGCGGCTCTCCTGCCGGCTTTAATTTAGATATCATCTATGATGCTGATGTGTTGGAGGCTCCTTCTGCTGCCAAGTCCTCCTCCCTCATATCTGCCGACAAGAGTTTAGGTACCTTCACCCCTCAGCCTGGAGTGTTCACGTTAGTTGCTTTCGGACTTAACCAGAATATTATCCCTAATGGCGAGGTTGCTGTGGTGAGCTTCGATATAAAATCTGATGCCTCTTTAGGGACAACACATCTCCCGTTAACCGACTTAGCTGCCGCAGACCCGGAGAGTAATGGATTGGATGTTGTTGGTAATGATGGATCAATTGATGTTACCACCTAATGCTGGACCAATGATGTTTTTACTACAACAACGAGGCGAGGGAAACAACATCATACCACATGTATTCGGTTTTCTCTATAATTGTGATGGCTGCAAAAAGGTCTGAAGCATGTTGAAGGTAACGAGTGTTCTGATGAACAGGAGATACCTGCTAATTTTTAGTCTGAACTTCTAACTTAAAAATATGCAAGAGGATGAGCCCATAGGAAAATTAATTGTATTAAAAAAAGAAAAAAAACGCAGGGCTTTCTAGGCCCTGCCGGGAACGGGTTCAGGCATTCTAGCATCCTGTGGGAACTCGTCAACACGTTCTTCAGAGACTAATTCTATAACTCCTTCGCCCTTGTCGTCTATTGATAGTACTCCAATGTATCTCTTTTTTATCATTTATGCCACCTTCTGTTTTTTGGTATCTCTAGGGATACCTAATATGCTTTTGAGGAAGACTATAAAAAGGACTATACTTGTTTATACTAGTATATAACATACTATGTCCATGACTAATCATTATAAATACTAGTGCATTATCCAAAAAAAGAACATCAACTGTGAACATATAACAAAAAAATACAGGGAAACATACTTTTAATAAATTCCTGCCAAATATCTTTATATGGATGCCTCCGTCAAAAAAATCATAAAAGAGACCCTGCCAGTGCTGGTTCTAACCACCCTGGGAGGCATAACTGCAGGAATATTTCTCGAAAACGTGAAGCACGACATAATAGTCAAAATACCAGGGCTTCTCATACTCCTACCAGCGATATTAGGCAACCGGGGGAACATCGCAGGGGCATTAGGATCAAGACTCTCATCAGCATTGCACCTGGGTCTGATAGACGCGGAACTAAAGTGGAACAAGATGCTCCAAGACAACTTCTATGCTACAGTCCTACTAAACGTCATCATATCTCTGCTTCTGGGAATTGTAGCATGGTGCGCATACGAGATAGCCGGCTTTCCAGGGGAGGCGAGCATAATCGAATTAACCCTCATAGCGCTTATTGCAGGAACGCTGGCAGGAATACTGATGGCACTCCTCACAATACTTTTGGCAATATACACATCCTCTAAGGGATTGGATCCGGATAATATACTAATACCCCTGGTTTCAACGGTAGGGGACATAGCAACCATAATCTGTCTTATTGGTGCAGTATGGATTGTTAAATTGATAATATAGCGTTATTTAAAATAAAAAAGAAAGGATAATATAATAACTTGAAAAATGACCGAACAAGGCGTTGATGAGATAGTCGATAGAGCTATCTCCCAAAAGAGGACTGTTAAAGACATCCTGGTTGAGATGCGTGATACCTCCGAACTGATGGTTGACCTAGCCTACTCCGCGTTGTTAACAAACAGCAAAGAGATATCCGATGAGGTGCAGGAGCTGGAGGCCTGGATGGACGATCTACAGTATGAGATTGAAGGGATGCTACTCCTGTCAGCCAGGAGCAGGGAGGATGCAGCAGACCTTGCGGGAATTTCTCACGTTGCTCTTGCAGCGGAAAACATCGCAGACTCAGCTGACGATATAGTGGATGTGGTCCGGAGAGGTATAGGAGACCACCCAATCTACAAGTCAATGCTCGGGGAAAGCACAGAGCAGGTAGCCCGGTTAACTGTTTCAGAGAATTCAAAGCTGCTGGATAAAACACTGGGTGAACTAAGGCTATCCAAGACCATAGGTGCCTACATAAGAGCTATCAGGAGAAATGGGGGTTGGATATATAATCCGGACAAGGATACAAAAATCCTGGAAGGTGATATTCTGATTGTCAAAGGAGACCTACAGAGCATAAACTGGCTGAAAGAAATGCTATGATGCTAGAGGGTGGACCTAACTGTCAACCTATCTTCGGAAGAAAGAATATCATCTGATGGAATCATTTTTTTACCAACCCGTATACCCGTAAAACCAGATCCGTCAAGGATTACCTTAGAAACCCGACCTAAGCTATTGCCTGCTTCATCAAAAACCTCCTTTTGGGAATAGAACTCAATAGTCTTCTGCCTATCCTTTATTTCATCGATAAAAAGGTATTTTGTAAAATATATGATTGCAAGGAAGGTTAAAATACCAATCATGGCAGAGAGAACAAACTTATCCAGTTCAAAGGAAGAAAGTGGCAGATAAAGGTCTGCCGCAGGCTTTAGTAGGGTGTACACCATGAAACCGAAAGCCAGAAGAATAAGGTCTCTCCTGATGCCTAAATATCTTTTGGTGTTGAATTCGTCTATTATCCTCCCGATGATGGATATAACCCACGCGATTAATATCATATCAGCTGCCGAAACGAAAAAAACCGCAACCGCTTTGATGAGCTCAGGGGGCTTGGCTCGGTCGAACTCCAGGTAACCGTTCATGACACCCCACAAGAAAACAATAAATGAGATGATGTAGGCGAAGGTGCTTATTTTTTCTATGGACAATGAGTCAAAGAAGTTAGATAAGCGTGAGAAGACCTCCTCCTCGAAGCCGAAACCCTTTACGAGGAAATATAGTCCCAGAAAGGTAAGCATTAAAGCAACCGCTATGGAGAATGCGTTCAATAATACGCCGACGGAGAATATTATTATAGCCAGCCCCGGTATTCCAAAGACCAGGCGAGCGAGGTTGGGTTCCTCCTCAACCTCTTTGATGAACTGGTTAATCTTGAAGTATGCCTTCTCCAGTTCGATGCTTTGTCTCACGACAATAGTCTTCACGGAGTTAATTTTGACCCTGGAGCTAATCAATGGAATAATCTGTTCATCCTCTGCGCCGTCTGTAACCAGGATAATGCCCTCTGGTTTGAACATTTCAAGTATCCTGTCAAGTTGTTTAGCTATTTTTATGTCTGATTTAACACCTACATTTTTATCCCCTGTTAAAGTAACAACCTTAGTCTTCAGTTCCCTGGCTAGTTTAACGGCACCAAAGATTGCGTTGACGTCTGAATCCTCCGGGTCTTTGATGGCAAGATCCTTGGCTACATTAATGTTCTCGCTGACTCCTATGATTGGACCCTCCACCTCCAGCTTCCTGCCGATGTCGTTGTCGCGGTCAACGCACAAAATAAGAGTCTTTGCCATATTACATATTAAACAACAAGACTTATTAATAACTTTCGTTTCCCACACCGCCTTAATAGTGTTTTGTTTTT
>JAYEGX010000024.1:0-5329 GCA_034659295.1 Candidatus Altarchaeota archaeon
ATCGAGGCAGTCAACTACAAAAACCCGCTGAACGCATACAGCAACCCTGCTGGAGCAATATATAATGCAGAGATATCATTCAACCGAGAAATACAGACGCCTGAATTCATCTCCCCCCTGGTTGCAGCAGCGATACTATTGGTTTCACCGGCATTCGCCTACCTGCTGATAAAAAAAAGAGCCAGGCCCCCATAGTCAAAAAAGCACCACATACCTAATTCTTTAACGTTCCACCTGAATAGTATAACATGGATTCATGGTGGAGGCGATTCAATCCAGCTGAAGTTGAAGGGCTAGCCTATCAGGCAGCAGAAAAAATAATCATTCTGGCCTTAATTGCAGTATCAGCGTGCTTAATCATTAGGATAATAAACTATCTTTTTGGAAGGTTCTTCGATTTCACGAAGATGGATGATACACTGGAGAGATTCATCCACAAGACCACAATCATGTTACTATGGCTTGTAACCTTCGGGATGGTACTGATCTACATGGGAGTTGATGTTAACGCTGTGGTAGCCGGCTTTGGCGTGGGAAGCTTCATAATAGGCTTCGCCTTAAAGGACACATTAAGCAACTTTGCATCAGGCATAATGATACTCCTAAGCCACCCCTTCAGGCTTGGAGATGATGTAAATGCCTCCGGGAAGAGAGGGATGGTTAGGGGAATCAACATGAGCAACACAGTGCTGGAAGATGAAAACGGAAACAAGATAACGCTACCAAACTCCAGAGTGTGAAGTAACGCAATAACCAACTACAAGAAATGTATGAAGTAATGGTATTTATGAGGCAGCACTATGCTTTATAATCCAACAAAAAACAATGGATAAATACGCCATCATCCCGTTAACAATAATACTGTTTCTTGGAGGATGCCTCCATAACAACCAGGAGGACACCACCACATCCACCATCAAAGCGGATGAGAAGAAACCATCCATATCCATTAAATCCCAGAAGATGATAATGGAACATTTCAAGGTGAATGAAGCGTACCTGAACAAACCGGGATTTATTGTATTATACGCCTACTACGGGGGAAATGATTCAGTGATAATAGGGGTGAGCCCAATATTCCAGGACAATGCAAGAGATATAAACATACGGGTCTTAAACTACAGCGGACAATCCCCCCTTCATGCAGTAGCCTACTACGATAACGGAGACAGCTCATTCAATCCCCTCTCCGATTACAGAACAGATTATGCTGAAGAATTCACTGTGACAGAGGGCACAACATCAACAACAACCACAACAACAACATCCACAACCACAACACATCAGCCGACGCTGGAACACATAGTCATAAAGGACTTCGAATTCAAACCCGATAACCTGATAATCCATAAAGGAGACACGGTCAAATGGATTAACCGGGATTCAGCAGAGCACCGGATCATAGCATCCAACGTCTTCAACTCAGGCATGTTACAGAAAGACGAGAACTTCGCCCACACCTTCAAAATGGGAGGAGTCTACAGCTATAGATGCAGCATCCATCCAGTAATGAAGGGTACCATAATCGTTGAAGGCTAGGGATTGAGATATTTCTCAGCCTTATCCAGCAGATCCCTGGCGTTCGGGTAGGTGAGCTTCTCCCTTGCTTTGATGTATGGAAGCCAACTGAATCCTATGTGTTCGTTTGATAGAACAACATTTTGCTCCCCAGACTCCAGCAGATAGAAAACAACCACCTTATCAACCCGCTCACTCCTCCTTTGAAAAGAGTATGTTACCATCTCCCTGAAAGAGCCTTTAAAATAGACATCCACTATTCCTGTCTCCTCCCCAAGCTCCCTCAAAACAGTATCTTTTTCTGACTCACTCCCTTCGACATGCCCCTTGGGGAAACCCCAGTGTCCCGCAGCATAATTCAAAAGAAGATATAGTCTACCCTCATCATTCTCCAGATATACAACAGCACCACAGGATTTCTCACAAACCATTTCAATTCTTTTGTTTAAACATGGAATCAAATGGAAAAAAAAAAGACCAGCTAATTTAGGGCTGTTTTTCACCCCCGAATCCTATAATTTTATGTAATGGAAGCCAGAAGCAGCGTTAAAGGCGTTACCACCGAGAGAAAAATAGACTACGACGTCATAGACGGTATGTTCAAGGACGGCTTCCAGTATGCAGCATTCGGGGAATACTTCAGGCGCTCCCATGGATACAAGATGTTCAAGGTCCCGGCGAATGCGGAATTCACCTGCCCCAACTGGGACTCCAGGTTAAGCAGTCAGGGATGTATATATTGTCCCTCTTTCGCCCGCCAATTCAGCCATGAAAGCATGAGGCGAGTGATGGACAGCGGCCTTAGGAAACAAATGAATGAGCAGATAGAATACCATAAGGGCACTGGGGCGGGAGAGAAATTTTTGGTTTATCTGGCATTCGGTACGAACACGTACAAGAAAATCAGTGAACTGGAAAAGATTTACGACATACTACTGGAACATCCGGACACCATGGGCTTATCTGTTGGGACAAGACCGGATTGTCTCCCAGAGGAGGTGTTGAACCTGCTTGAGGGATATGTGGAATCAGGTTATGAGATCTGGGTTGAGCTGGGGCAGCAGTCAATGCATTATCACACTTGCGAGCAGACAAACAGACAGCATGGCATCTGCGAGCTTCTTGACGTTATAGGAAAAGTTCATGATAGAGGCATGCTGGTTAACCTGTTCACCATCCTTGGACTCCCATACGAAACCCCCTCGGAGATGATAGAAACCGCGAGGATATTATCTGTGGTCGGCGCAGACTCCGTAAAAATTTATCCGCTGCTGGTGATGGAAAAAACCCGGCTGGCCGGATACTACCGGCAGGGTAGATACAGGCCCCTGAGCAGAACTGAATACATCAACCTGGTGGCGGACTTCCTGGAGCATCTCAGCCCGAAGGTATTAATCCAGAGGATATCCAAGGATGCTGGAGTGGAGAAAAAGGAAGCCCCTGAATGGAACACCCACCGCTTCCTGG
The DNA here is from genome assembly GCA_034659295.1 of Candidatus Altarchaeota archaeon. Classification (GTDB taxonomy): domain Archaea; phylum Altiarchaeota; class Altiarchaeia; order IMC4; family QMZM01; genus EX4484-2. The sequence goes on from JAYEGX010000024.1 coordinate 2,986, forward strand.
TTGGACCAGAGATAGAGAAGGCATTATCTATTAGGGGAACCATGCAGGGCAGCAAACACAAGATCGGATTAAAGCTCGAGGAACTGAATCCGATAGACTAAAAGATACACGGAGCTGTTTTTCACGTTTTCATCCTTTAATACACTCCGCCACTGAACCAGATACCTCTCGCTTCCTCAACCTCTGATTTGGTGATGCCGTCGCCTGCCTTCCATCTAGAAATAAAAGCAATCAACTCAGGCATATTTATGATGCCGTCGGAGTTGAGGTCTGCTTGATGTTCTCCTAAGCTAATAAGGCCTGCAATATTCTCTCTTGCTGTAAGCAAAATATTCGGGTCAAGCTTAAAATCCCAATAAGCAAATGTTATATCAGTATTGCTAAATAGGGTATCCACATAAGCATCTACTGCAGCCTTCCCTTCCTGTGCACTAGCCATCTCCATCATATCTGTATCTTCCATCCAGTCACGAATGTATTTCATTCGAATGGAAGTAATAGGAATATCATGAGTTCCACCTATATCAGGGGTATGATCCCCATGGACACCACCCAAAGCCCAAGACCTACCCTCTCTAGTTACTATACCTGGATAAAACAAAGTTCCCTCGCCATTCGCCCCCCATGTGTGCCCATCATTATAAGGATCACCAGTTCCCTCCTTAAAATTGTAAGTAGTACCCCAAAAAAAAGTACCATCTCCCTCATATTTCCACTCTAAAAAAGACATAGCCCTCAGATACATAGCAACTGCATCAATTGACATATCTAATTGCCCAGAATAAAAAGCGTTACCGCTAATACCGCAACCACTATTATCACAAGCCAGATAAGGCCAATTATGGTCATTAGGATAATTTGTATATTCATCACGCGGGGCTGTTGGTTCAATCCCAGAGCAATCTCTATCCCATCCATAGCATACATAGGAATAAAAGTTCGGGGAATGAAATCCATAATCACCAAACGGACCAATATTGGGCCGCTTATTATGAGAATGGACAAAAACATTTTTCCATGTCCCTAATCCACCAGTATTGACACTGTTTACGTCTTGTGCTTCAACGATTGCCTTCTCAATTTGTGTCATGGTTTCGCCACGAAATGTAGTATTGACATCGCGAGGCTCATCTCTTGTTGCGACAAACAATTTAGTAAATGGTTCCCAGCCATTTTCTGTGTATTTATCAAAGAATTGCTGTAGATATTGTCGAGCAGCTGTTTCTTTATCTTCGGTAGCAATACTGTTATCAAGATCGGTATCCCATGTGTAGCCGCCAGTACCGAGAACAACTGTACCGCTAAATTTTGCTCCCGCATAGGGACCTGATGAAATTGACGTACCGTCAAGAAATTCATCTACAATAGACTCCCACGGCTCCCAATCTGTGATAGTCAATGTATCATTATCGCCATTCCAGTCATAAGATATTCTTTCAATACCAACTCCATTAGCGTAATCTGGTATCATCTTGTGATAAAGGAAAGCCTTACTATATGCTCTCGTTAATTCAATTCCATCTGCTGTAGGAATTTCTACAGCCGTATCCCCCCATCCATGCCCATAAGACATACAAACTAAGTTAATTACATATATTGCTTGATAATTGGGTGTGGAAGGCAAAATGAAATCCCATACTATTAACGTTACCGTAAGTTGCTCATCTGCTTTCCCATCTGAAGATACAGTAATCGTCGCACTATATGTTCCAGGCACTGTGCTAATTTCTGTCCCAATGTCAACCCAAACCCCTTGTACATTTCCACTTGAAACATTGAAAGGAAAAGTATTTCTCTCTTCGTTATAATATCTATCAACCTTTGGCAAAAGAGCATCGGGCCACATTCCTGTATCATATTCTTCTCTTGAGGCAGTAGTGCAATTTACGTAACACTCTCTAAATATATAAATGTCAGTTATAGAATCCTCACCTTTTGTGAAATTGCTGACTTCTACATCTACATTATTAAGATCCTCTCCATCGGCGTAAATAAGAACTTGAAAAGATTCAAACTCGTTTCTTGCCATTTTCAGGGTGATAATATCATTGCCATTAACGCCATCTTCGCCTCCTTGGCGATACTTCTTGATTGAGTGGTCAAGCCAGACATTCTGCGCCGCCCCCACAATCCCCCCAAAAACAACCACAGCTAGGACAGCAACCAACAAAAACAGAATACTTTTTCTGATCTTTTTCATGCTCCATTAACTACTGAGGGATTATATTATTTATTACAGATAAACCCCTCCAGCAAACCAGACATCTCTTGCACCAAGAACCTCTTCTTTGTTGACTCCATCACCGGCTTTCCATCTGGCGATAAAAGCGATAAGCTCGGGCAT
>JAYEGX010000025.1:0-5233 GCA_034659295.1 Candidatus Altarchaeota archaeon
CTCTAAAGATTTTTAGGTATATTTATATATACATAAAACAATATACTATCATGGAAAAAAGCCTCTACGAAAAAAAAATAAAGCAAGTGGCGAAAAAAACAGAGCTGCTTCATAGAAAAATAAACCTGGAATGGGATACTGAACTGGAAGAGGCTATAGAATTCAACAGAATGCAGGTATCACCCAGGGAGGTTACGGCAGCAGCCTGGATCACAGGAGCGGCGATGGTGATACTATCAACTATCATATCAATCACAGCCCACATCTACCTGGGAACAAATCCACTGATTCTATTGCTAATTGGTTCAATCCTATCGCTTCTGGCGTTATACTATGTCTCAGAGTACCCCAAGATTACAGCGTCAACGAGAAGGATTAAGGCACTTGGCAGAGCTCCCGAGATAATAGCATACCTTATAATCCCCCTCAAGCAGAACCCCAACCTGGAGGAGGCAGTCAAATTCGCTGCAGAAAACAGCAGGGGAGAGCTTGCCCTGGATCTAAAAAAAACTCTCTGGGATGTATGGTCCGGTAAAAACAACAGCCTTGGAGGCTCACTACCCCTTCTGGGATACAGGTGGAGTAAAAACGTTAAGGGATTCCAGGATGCCCTCTACGCCATAAGAACCTCGCAGATAGAGAAAACAGAATACAGAAGACTTAACACCCTAGATAGGGCAATGGACTCTGTATTAAAAGGAATCCAGGAATCCTTCAAGGAGTTCATCGAATACCTTAGGCTGCCTACCCTGGTGATGTTCGCCGGGGGGGCAATACTGCCCCTGGTGGTGGTGATAATGATACCTCTTGTTTCATTCATGGGATCTGAGCTGGGTAATCCAGTAAATCTCTCACTGCTCCTTCTTACGATACTAGCCTTCATGTATCTCTACTCAGAGTACACCCTAAGAAAGAGACCAGCCTCGTTCCCTGTTATGGAGATATCCGACACCCACCCATTATTGCCTCCTGCGGGAAAACTGGTGGTCTTGGGGCGAAACATGTCCGTTAAAAAAACCACACTATGGGTCACCCTCCTTATAAGCTCTCTAAGTATCCCTTATCTTTTGGGATTAAGAGGATGGCCCGTCTACGATTTAACAACCCTCCCTCTTTTGGCAGGTCTCTGTCTTGGATTTTGCATCTATCTGGGCGGTAAATCGCTATACAAGAAAAAAATACGCGACTCTATACGGGAGACTGAGAAAGAGGTGCTTGAGGCCACCTTCCAGCTAGGCAACCGGCTGCTTTCTGGAATGTCAGCAGAAGATGCTATGATCAAGGTTGCAAGGATGCTGCCTAAAAACCCCTCAGGAGCCTCAGCAATATACTGGAAGGCAGTGCAGAATATTAGATATCTCAACACGGATATGGAGGGTGCGTTCTTCAATGAGAAGATAGGGGCTCTTCGGGAGACATATTCCTCCATGATAAACACGCTCTCGAGACTTATGGTAACAAGTATGAAGAAAAGCATTAACTCCGCCTCGGAATCGCTTATCACAGCAGCAAATCACATTAAAGAGATACAGAAAATGGAGTCAAATCTGAAAAACAAGATATCATACACCTCCTCCATGATGAAAATAACGGCAGTCTTCATAAGCCCTGCAATCTGCGCCCTCACAGTATATATCGCAAGGGTTTTCCAGAAGACATCAGCTATCACCTCATCCATACAGGATTCATCATTTACGACCTTCCTGCTAAGGGAGCAACCGACCAGCCCTGAAATATTACAGCTTATTGTGGGCTTGTATATGCTTGCTTTACTTTATATACTCGTCCGATACAACACCATACTGGAGCATGGAGACGACTCTGTTATAGTGCAATACGAGATTTCCAGGTCCCTGCCCATAGCATTAACAATATTTGTGGGGGTTATAGCGGTAAGCAACATCTTCCTGTAAAAATGAAAACTAAAGGAGTCTGGGATATCTCTAAGATGGCATTGGTTTTGTTCACAGTGCTTTTTCTGACCATGATGCATACCATCTATGTGGAATACTCCCGGATGCTATTAAGCCATCATTTGATGGAGGAGGCGGATTCTATAGCCCACATCATCGATTCAATGCAGGTATGCCCCGGAAACTGCACGCTAAAATATAGGCTGCCCACATCGCTCTCAGGCCATCCCTACATGGTACGGGTTTGTGGGAATAGTGTACTATTAGATGCAGGAACTTATTCCGGGAGCAGTATCCGGGTGAACGAATCACTTATTAATGGGGTAGTCAACTCCCTGGATCTGGGGGGTGGTGATGTGCTTGAAATAAAAAAATCTTTTTATTCAAAACTGGAGGTGGGAAAAGGATGAAAATGGATTCATGTAGCCATGAGATGCGGGTTTCTCGTGGGATGAGGATGTTGTGTTTTGACTGCACCAACTGTTCTGGCAGGGGAATGCTATCTTCCGTGAAGTGTATGGGGAAGACGTTACCTGTTTTATTCCAGAATAAGGTGGATGTCATAAGATACCAGAAGGAGCATTACACCCGGACATATGATAAGGAGCAGCTTGAGCCGGTATATGATTTCGTTGACCTGCTTAAAAAACTAAGGTCCGAGACACCCTGGGTTAATGTATGTGATTGCAAGAGAGAGCATCGTGAATGGAAGGATTTTTTGGAGAATCTGATAACAAGGGAACTAGTCGATAATCCTGCGGGGGCTTACGAGCAACTGCGTACTCTTAGAAAACAATACAACAAAAAAAGCGTGCTACAGCGCTATCCACCTGAGTGCATCAAATCATACCATAAATTGCTCGATAATCTGACACACAGCCTAGAGGAAACAAGGCTTATACAAGATGGGAGTGAAAAGATCAAGAGTGTGCTTCAGCCGTCCTTTATTCCCTCTCTAGTATCCTTCAAAAAGCCGCCTGAAGCAAGAGTTCTGGACAGATACCGTGTCCTGGATTCCCAGGTTACCGTGCTTGAAAACAGTATGGGTCGGTTTTATTTCCTCAAACCGTCTGAGTTCTCATTATCCATGCATGAAGTGAAAACCCTTCATGATCTAAGGGATGCGGCCTCTGAGAAATATGTTTTCGAGTTAATTGAACCCATGGATGCCCGGGATTATTTCCGTAAACTTGGGGGTGAGATGCTATCTGCGCTGGATGTTGATGTGGATGTGAAAAAGCTTTCCGAGATATTCATGAGATATACTGCGGGGTATGGTATGCTGGAGATTCTCTTCCATGATGAGGGTGTGAGGGATGTCTACGTGGATTCCCCTCCTGAGGTCACCCCAGTGTACGTGGATCATGAATCCTATGGTATCTGCACAACCAACATAAGGTTGTCTGAGGAGGACCTGGAGCGGATCTCATCTAAATTCCGTTCAATAGGTGGGAGGCCTTTTGATGAAGCAAACCCGGTTATGGACATGGAGCTGCAGGATATCGGGGTGAGGGTTGCCGGGGTCCGGGAACCCTCGACATTTGATGGCATAGCATTCGCCTTCAGGAAGAGAAGGAATATGCCCTGGACTCTGCCGAAGCTGGCATCTGAGGGCATGTTCTCCCCTAAATCAGCCGCCATATTAAGCTATCTGGTGTCTGGTAAATGCTCTATCCTGGTTACTGGCGCAAGGGGTTCGGGCAAGACAAGCATTCTCACTGCATTGATGTCTGAAATAAACAGAAACGACCGGATTGTGTTGATGGAGGACACGCCTGAGATACCTGTGGATTACCTGAGAGCTCATGGATGGAAGATAGAGCACTTGAGGAATCAGCCGCCCATATCAAGAGACTCCATGAACTCCTATGAGCTATCACCGGAGCAGAACCTGAGAGCTGCCTTAAGGCTTGGTGAGAGCGTTCTGGTTCTGGGAGAAGTTCGGGGGCCTGAGGCAAGAGCCCTTTTTGAGGCTATGAGGGTTGGTGCAGCAGGTAACGCAGTACTGGGTACGATACACGGTTCCACACCCTATGATACCTGGGATCGGGTGACCAATGACCTGCAGGTGCCGTCCACCAGTTTCAAGGCAGTGGATGTGGTCGTCTCCCTGGGTTATAGGGAGAACAGGGAGACCCTATTGAAGGAGAGATATCTGGCCTCTGTGACTGAGGTGGGCAAATTCTGGGAGAGCAACCCGCAAAACGAGGGTGCTTTCTCTGACATAATGCATCTAAAAGGTCTTGAAGAAAAATATAATCTCGATGAATCAGCGCTTTTCAGGGCTATCTCATCCAGGAAAAACATGTCTCTACGAGATTGCCTGCTTGATCTGGAATTCAGGGAGAATGTGGTAAAGGATTTGGTCAAATTTTCCCGTATAAAGAACATAAACGATATCCTGGAGGTGGATTTCACGGCTAAGGTGTGGAATATGTGCGCTTCACTGACCAACAAACAGATACTCTCTGATGGTATAGTTGATTACGGGAAACTTCGCAGGGAATGGCATAGATGGCTCATGGAACAGGTTGGGTTAATGAATGAGGAAGGCAATGCTCAGGATAGCGAGAAAAAACATGGAGATGTACAGAAGGTCTCTATCTGAGTTAAATCCTGCTTCTTCCCACTCCAGTATTCTTTCCTCGACGTCTGGTTTCTGCCTCCAGGGATTCCTGTTGCAGTTGCTACATTTCTGCTGCCCAGAATCTATGCGGCAGCCGCAGTTGATGCAGTAGAGCATTTTCCTGACCAAATAACTTATAGTGTTTGCTGGAATAAAATACTTACCCTTTTTTTAACTGGGGGGTGGGGGAGGGTCTATGTCCCCTGGGTTATCGAAGAGGCTGCTTATGTTTATCTGGGTTGAGCTTGTCATCTGTGTTGTTGATGTTGTGGTTGTCGAGGATGTCTCTGTGGTTGTTGTATCTTCTCTTGTTTCATGCAAGCACATTACTGAGATGAGCGCCAGAAAAATAACAAAAAGGGGTAATTGTTTCTTCATGTCAATCACCCCTGCGGGAAAGGTGGCGGAGTAAGGGATGTCTGGCTGAAGCCACATTCTTTTACGGCATAGGATATAAAGCCATGGTATAAGTCATTTTCCTTGAACACGTAGTCTTCATCCATCTTATCCCACTCTTGTTTTCTGGAATCCCACATATACATCCGCTCCAGTTCACACTCCCCTTTTATATCCTCTAGGGTCATTGATTTCATGTCCTGTGTTACTGGAACAAAATTCCACCCTTCCTTAAGGTTTATCTCACTGTAGGATGTATAGTCTTCCACGCTAAACTCGAGGTAGCAGCTTTTGAAGG
>JAYEGX010000026.1:0-5219 GCA_034659295.1 Candidatus Altarchaeota archaeon
CTTTGATACCGTGCCACCATCATCAGTAGACACTCTATCAATGGAATGCCCCCCTGGAAGCGAGCCAACATTCTATGAATGCGCTGAAGAATGCTACTGCGACCTCACTACCCCATACGACGACATGTGGGGAATGAATAGAGTGACCGCGGAAGGAACCTGCAAGCCGGAGATACCAAGCCCGGAATTCAGCAGCCTGGCGGTACTCCTAACAGCACTGCTAACAGCACCAGCGTTCGCCTACCTGCTAATCAAAAAACGCCACTGAAACACGTGGCGGAAACCTTCTTTTTTTTAATTAATAATGAATGTACCCTATAGGAAAAACAACATATAACGTTTAAGAAAACCAAAAAAAAACATACCAATATTTAAATAATAAAACAGGATATATAACAATGAAAAATATGGTGTCATTAATGTTGATAATAACACTATCAACACTAGCCAGCGCAAACGGAATAGGCAGCATAGACGAAGAATGCAGAAATGCAGGATTCAGCTACGGGATAGCGAAATACCAGTGCGCAAACACAGCACCCGACGAAGGAGACGGCAGCACACTAACAGTAACATGGAACCAATGCATCTCAGTTGACTGGACAGCCAACCCGGCAGTAGCAGGCGTGCTAAGCAAGGAAGGAAACCCAACATACGTATGGGGTGGTGGAACCAGCGGAACAATCACAAAAAACGGAGAACAAGACATCAGCCACATAACATTCTGCGGAGAATACAGCGAAGCACCGGAATACAGCAGCCTGGCGATACTGCTGGCAGCACTGCTAACAGCACCAGCAATAGCCTACCTGATAGCAAAAAAATAAACTGCTTCTTAGGGTTAAGGGAGTAAAAATAAGAGATCAGATCACACTACAACAACACAGCCACCCGTTCATCCTTAAAGGAAGAGTATCACATCTCCACTCTGGAGAGCCGATACCTGTACGGTCTCCTCCCTTTGTTAACCCGGACCCTGTTTTCTTCCTCAAGACTCAACAAAGCTTTCACTAGCGTATGTCTTGGGAAATCCACAAACCCCCTGAGTTCATTGACAGTCCGGGGCTCACTTAACGCAAGCAAAATAGCAACCCTAACGCAGTGAAATCTCAAGCCTTTTGTTATCGGTAAATGGACCCCATAGCCCTCCTCCAAAACCTCCAGCGTATCCAGGAGAGAGAATGAGAAAGTCTTTTTAGATAACTCCTCCTGCCTCTTAATTTCAGACAGGATTCTACCCCAATCCAGGGGGTATTTAAGAGCCAATACCCTGACGTCTTCCAGATCACCCTCCCTCTCCGTCATGCTCTTAAAGATAAATATCGCCTCTAGGGAGAGCAGATTAACCCTTAACCTATTAAACCCCCTGAAGAATTCAGCCCGCTTCTCCATCTCCTCCGAGAGCGAAATCCCCCCGCAGACAACCCGGGTAAATAGATCAAAACTCGGCCCACCACCTTTCTCCATAACAACACTTGGAAAGAGAGTATAATCCGCTGCCTTCACCCCCTCAGCATAACCAATCCCCTCCAAAGCATTTTTTATTTCATGGACATCATCCCTATCTCTCAGAACCAAATCAATGTCCTTTGTAGAATCCTTAACCCCCCTAAGCATTAGATTCAAACCACCTATGAGATAAACATCCAGCTCCCTGCTCAAGGCATCTCCCATCAACTTACAAGAAAATCCTCATCAAACCTCTTAACCTGGATCCCGTAGAGATCAGTCTTTTCCATAAATTCACCCCAAGGCAGGAATCTATCACCTTCCCTGGTTTCAAGATAGGATAGCATATCCAGGTAGAGATCAAGGACATGGAATCTCCTGCACAAACCCTTTAAGTTCTTCATGTCCATCCCACCCCTATTCTTAAGGAAGAACACAGCACACACAGCCAGCTGGGTTTTTGTTTCTGCCGCAACCAAGGAATGAACAAAAACCTCCTCCAATGAAAGCCTTCTTTTTGGCTGGTAGACGTATTCATCTGCCGGGAAATATTTAACGCCAGCCCTGGAAAACCCTGAAAATGCCGTTCTCACCCCTCTTACCTTGACACCCCCCGGTGCCTTTTTAAGTATCTCCTCACCCTCTCTCCAGAGCACTATCACCCCACTTTCCACCCCCCTGTAGAGCTCTCCCTCCCTCAGGAATTCAATCATCCTAACCAAGTCCTTTATTTCCTGGTTGATAGAGTATCTCCCCTCAATTTTCCTTACCGCACCAATCAGCTTCAATCCCCTTAGGTCCTTATATATCTGAGCCTGGGACAGGTTAGCTTCTTTCTCTAATTCCCCGACACTATTTGGCTTTAGCAGATGTAAAAGCAGGATGTCTTTTTTCCCGGAAAAAAGCATCTCCAGATTGAATTTATCCATTAATCTCCCTAAATGAATTGAAAAATGAGGGTTCAGAGAGACTATTACTCTTTTACCCTCTCTCTTCTTAGACAGGAAACCCCTGCTCTCCAGTGTATTTATCCTCTCCGAGACATAGGATATACTGAAGCCTGTCCTCTCCGATAGTTCACCCACCGAGCCTGCTTTCTTCCATAGGGAGTTGAGGATATTGATATCCAGTCTTTTCATTGGTTATACTATTTACGAAAACATATTTAAATAAGTTCGAACATAGACAAAAAATAATTATCTAAACCACAATTACTGAACCCAGTTCATTATTAACGGCTCCATTGACAGCACCAGCAATAGCATACCTGCTAGCCAGAAAAAAATAAACTATTTCTTATTGGGGTGAGGGAACAAGAGAAACACAATGGGGAAACCCTCACCTCCCCTCCATAAAAACCAGTATCTCCTTCACAAACTCCTCCACATCCACAAGATCCTCATTCAAAATCCTATACAACTCCCCGGAAGAAACCCGGGAATACCTGTGCACCAAAAGATTCCTGAACTTCGCCATCCTCGATAACCGTTCACCAAGCGATTCATCTATCACACCCTCTCCTGCAAGAATAATAAACAACTGCATGTACTCCTCCGCCCTAGGGAAACCCTCCGCAGCCAAAATATGATTCGCTATGTCCAGACAAGCCTCAATCACCTCCTGCAGAGAATGCTTAGATGCCTGAACAACTAGAAACAAAAATCTTCTCATCCAAACCCCGGACCCTGCGGAGATACCTCATATTCTCATCGATTATATCAATCCGTTTCTCTATAACCTCCCCGTCTATCACTGTAACAACCTCCCCGCCCTAACCCTATTATATTCCCTAAAAAAAGGTATGAAATCAAGGTATCTGGAGTAGACATACGACTCAAACTCAATCCTCTCCCGCTCAGCTCTCGAAAAAATCAACCTCCCATACCTCAAAACCTGATGCAGAAAAATAATATCCCTACCATTAAGGACCCTCGCCTCCACCCCCCCACCAATGCATTTATCAAACTCCAGAGAAATCCTCGACTCATATAATGGATCAGGCACATAATCCCTCACCAGCAACAACCCAATATCCACATCACTTCTCTCATCATACCCGCCCTTAGCAAACGAGCCGTAGAGGTACCCTGCCATAATCTCATCATGGTCTCGGATGACATCCGCTGCCTTCTCCAGTATCACCCCCACATCCATTACATTACCCACATAAATATAGTGAGATTCCCGGTTAATAAATCGTATCCACTCTGTTAAGAAGCAAAAAAAAAGAGCTACTTCCTGTGGCCAAGAGAGTAAACCAGGAAACCCAGACTCCTCAGATCGGGTGGATCAACCATCTGCCGGCCGTCCACCACCACCGGATGGGATAACACACCCTTTATAGCAGCCCAATTAAGGGAACTGAATTCATCATGGTCTGTTGCGATTATTACACAGTCTATGCCAGCGAAATCCTCCCGGAAAGAAACGCCGAAAGACTCTATCTCGTCTCTGGAATACAGCGGGTCCATGCAGGAAACAAGAGCACCCCTCTCAGATAATAAACGGAATAAATCCAGCGACATTGACTTGATTGACTCCTTAACACCCCCCCTGAAAGACAAGCCCAGAACCAGAACGCGGGCGCCATCCAGTGACTGATTAAGCTCACCCAACAGATGAGCTGCCTCATTCACAAGCTTTAAGGTAACGGAATCATTCAGCTCCCGGGCTGTTCTCAGCAAATCAGTGTCCGAGTCCATAACAAAAAGGGGATAGAATGGGATGCAGTGTCCGCCAACAGCACCCGGCCTATGCAGGTGACAGTAAGGCTGCGTGTTAGCGGTATCAAAAACCTCCAGCGCGTCAACAGAGAGCTTCTCGCAGACCATAGCTAACTCATTCGCCAGGGCTATGTTCACATCCCGGTACACTCCCTCAAAAACCTTCACGCACTCGGCGGTCTTGATATCTGATACTGGGATAACACCCCCGGAATTGATGACGGAATATACCCCACTAACTGGCTGGGCTGTTTTTTCATCAACGCAGCCGATTATCTTCGGGTACTCACCTCTTATGTCCCTTAAGGCGGTGCCCGTCATCGTCCTCTCAGGGCAGTGAGCCAGGCCGAAATCCAAGCCGGCTTTTAGACCAGATGACTCCAGCGGGGGTATAAGAGATTCTGTCGAGCCAGGAGGCATCGTACACTCTGTGATAACGATGTCGCCCGCCTCAAGGCCGGAGGCGATATCCCCCACAACAGAGCGGACGATAGATAGATCAGCCTTACCCTCCTTAATCAGCGTAGGTACGAGGATAACATGTATATCAGCCTGCTTCGCCGCCGAAGGTAGATTGGCTGTGGCAGTTAACCTGCCTGCTTCAACGTTTACTGTAACCAGCTCATCCAGTCCCGGCTCCTCCCTGATATGGTTCACTCCCTTGTTGATGGAATCCACCACCCCCCGGTTGATGTCTGCGCCAACAACCCTGGCGCCCGAATCAGCTAATACCGAAGCCAGCGGCAGACCCATCTTCCCCAGACCATAAACAGCGATGCACAGCTCACCGCCCCTTAAGAGATCTGCTGCTTGTTCGCTGCTTAAACCATGGATTTTCATTTTTTGTAGTCCCCTAACGCTGAACAAATAAAATCCAGGTCATCTTGTGTAAGCGCCGGATGCACCGGCAAAGAAACAACCTCACCCGAAACAGAATCAGCTACCTCGAAGGGCTCTGAAAGCCCTAGTTTATGGTAGAATGGCTGCTCACACATCGTCCTCGGATAGTGTATCCCATAACCTATGCCCTTCTCGGACAGATACTTT
>JAYEGX010000027.1:0-5161 GCA_034659295.1 Candidatus Altarchaeota archaeon
GCCGAGCCCCACCCCGCCAATCGCGAATATCAGACCATATACTCCACCCACCAGTAAACCGAAAACCAGCCCTATGAGCAGGTATATCTTGAACACAGATAGTATCCCTATTTTGGTTAGTTCTTTTTTCAATTAAATCACCTTTTTTCTTATTATTTTTGTTTTCTTGGTTATTAAGTTGTTTTTATAGTTTGTTGTATCATATAATAATAGAATATTCTAAAGTAATTTAAAATGGATGCATTAAAAACAGCCAGCAGATTCTACATAAACCCCACATATGGGAGCGGACAAATCACAGTACCGAAAGAAATGGTCAATGCCTTGGGATACGAGAACAAAGAGAAACTAAAACTGGAATACATTAACAACAAGCTGATAGTAACTAAACTATAAACCAGCGAAATATCTCACAAGAACCTCCAGGGCATTCCCCACGGTGATAGACAAAAGGAAAGCAAAAAGAAATATCGGTGCGAAGCGGACGCCCCACTTAACCCTCAGCTCGGAAGGGATCTTACCCTCCTCATGCAACTCCCTGATCCTCGCAATATCTTCCCCGCTGAGACCTGAGATATCCCTGCTGCTTGCAATCTTCACCCCGTCAACAACCAAATCCTGGGCCACAACATCCTCAACCATCAATTCATCCAAACCAACAGTCTTCTGCAGGGCTTCCTTCTCCACAGTCTTCAGGTAAACAGATAACACAACAAGAACCGGGATCATGAGATACATGAATACGAGGGAACCAAGGTCCAAAAAATAGGCTGAAACAGAGGGGATAAACGAGAAAAAAACAATAAACAATATAATCTTATTCGAGAGCGTCTTTCGGAACAGGGAGAAAACAGACGGCTTCATCAATCCAAGAACCAGGGTATACAATAAAACGTAGGGTGAGGCCATAAGGGCTATGTTTATGAGATAATCTACATAGTATGGCATCATGCCCTCGTTCAGGTAATCCTGTATCTTCAGGAAACCAAGAGCGCATCCGACTCCGGCGATTAATTTAACATCGCCGCCACCCCACTCACCAAGATAATGCAGCCCATAACCGAATATGAAATAAAGCAACCCAACAATAAAAGCAGACGAAACAAACGAGAAATCACCGGAGATGATGGAGTATGCCCCGGAAGCCAGTAGCATAACCGCGCTTAAACCAATGCTTACCTCGTCAGGGATTTCACCGGTCCTTAAATCAAACCAGCTCGCAGCCAGCAGAAACAATAAGGTGACGGAGACAACCAAACCAGATAATGTAAATAACTCCAGCATCATCAATCAGATTAATTAATATACCCTAGGATTAAATAATACCATCTATCCCTGAAACATCATTTACTATGAAATCAGGGTTAAGCCTTAAAGCCCCCTGCTTATCGAGTATACCGGTTAATACCGCAGCCGATTTCACACCAGCACTTTTTGCGGCTAACACATCATTTCTGGAGTCGCCGACAAACAACACCTCATCTGCCGCTACACCAAAGTAATCAACAGCCTTCAACACCATATCAGGAGCTGGCTTGGAGTGCGAAACATCATCAGAGGATAAAACCAGGTCAAAGAATCCATCTAAACCAAGAACATCAACTAATTTATCAATGAAACGCCTGTCGTTTCCTGTAGCCACAGCAAGCCATATACCCTTCCCCCGCAGGGTGGACAACAGATCCCTGACTTTCGGAAACAAAACAATCCCCTGGAAAAAAGAACCTGAGTGAAGAAGCTCCTGCTGTAAACCAGAGGCCATAGAAAGCTTCTCTTCACTGTAGTCATCTGCCAAAAGCTTCCTTAAAACAACCTTGTATTCCATGCCAAAGAGGTCATAGATCTCCCGTTCAGATATATCCCTTCCTAAACCAACACTCTTCAAGACCCGCCTCGTGACCTCTATATGTGAGCTATTTGAGTCCGCAATAACTCCATCAAAGTCAAATAATACAAGTTTTATCATTTCACTCCCCATATTATATTATTGACCCAGGATGGAAAAAAAGGAGATGCTGAATCTGATAAAAGAGGAGGGTAGGATAGCCCGGCGATTCTTTGTCATGAACTCATTCGATGGCATACTAACTGTTCTGGGAGTGCTTCTTGCCATGTATTTCTTCCAGCAGGAGGATTCTCGTTTCGTGATATTATCCTGTATGGCTCCTGCATTAGCTTTGATGGTCTCAGGTATATGGAGTGCTTACAGCATCGAGAAGGTTGAGAGAGCTAAAGAGCTGGATAAAATAGAGGAGAAGATGCTGAGAAACCTGGAGGGGACAAAAATCGGTGAACGCCTTAATCTCCTGGTGATAATGGACTCAATCATCAACGGAATCTCACCGCTGATAGTCTCCCTGATAATAATATCTCCGTTTGCACTCTCCCTGCTCCAGGTTATAGAAATACAGACTGCATTCCACACAGCCTTCACCCTGGCAGGGGTATTGCTCTTCGGGCTTGGGGCCTTCATAGGGCAGATTGGGGAGAAAAACAAGACACTCACCGGACTCATTATGCTGGTAGTGGGATTGTTGGTTGTAGCATTACTGTATGTGCTGAACTCATCACTTAGGGGGGTCTAGGAATACCTGACCCGTTTCTCAATCAACTCCAGCTGGGATATTATCTTCTTGCGGTTACCTGGCTGGTATGATTCCAGGAAAATAGACCATATCTCATCAAACAGGCTGCTATGGGTGGCCTTGAGGGATTTCCTAAAGACCACTAAATCAGTTGCCTTATCCTCAACTCTTTTGGAGTAGACGCTCAGGCCGAAGTCTATGATGTAAAGTCTACCTTTACTGTAGAGCATATTAGCTGAGGTTAAGTCGTTGTGGACGAGGTTGGCCTCATGCAGTAATGTAACGGACTCCCCTATCATCTGGGAAATCTTTTCCG
The DNA here is from genome assembly GCA_034659295.1 of Candidatus Altarchaeota archaeon. Lineage (GTDB taxonomy): Archaea > Altiarchaeota > Altiarchaeia > IMC4 > QMZM01 > EX4484-2. Next base: position 2,902 of record JAYEGX010000027.1, read on the forward strand.
TCTCCTTAAAGCCCGAGTCGCTGAATAAATCCTTCACAAGCAGGCCATCAATGTATTCCATCTCTATAATATATTCTCTCTCATCAACACCGTAAACCTGGGGGACAAAGACCCCTGCTCTTCTAGCCCGATCCAATGCCTTCCCCTCACCTCTAGTACGGTATTTCCTCAGCTTCAGGTCCAGGGGTTCAACCCGGTACATTTTTTTTACCCTCTCTTTAACGAGCACGGAATCCTTGAGGTAAAGCTTGGCTTCCGCGCCCTGATACAAAACCCTCATTTTCAGTAATTTATTTAAACCAACTACGTATTAATTCTATTATATCTATGTGAAAAAATAGTCGTTACTATGCCTGTGATGTAAAATGGACCTTGATGAAGTGATTCAGGAAATGGATGATGCAGTAGATGATTCATCCATTCCCGGACGGATTGGAAAGGCTCTGGAAAAGGTCTCCACAGACCTGAAGGAGGACAACCCTGATACTGCAGTGAAGGTTACAACAGCCATCTATGAACTGGAGGCTGTTGTTGATGACATCAACATACCTATGCACGCGAAAACAATACTCTGGGATTTGATAAGCAGCCTGGAGTCCATAAGGGGGGAATAAAAATAACACATGACGTCCGTAAACAAATCAGAGCTTATAGGACGTAACACGTCTGAAATCGTAACCAGGGACGAACTCAATGAGCTTTTAGACCAGAAAACCCCCCCGGTTACATACTGTGGTTATGAGGTATCAGGTCCGGTGCATATCGGAACTCTTGTGGCAGTGAACAAGCAGCTGGATTTCCAGGAGGCTGGGCTGGAGGTAAAGGTTTTATTCGCTGACCTGCACACCTACCTGAACAGGAAGGGTGATGAAGGATTTATCGAAGAGCAGGTTGGGATATGGACCTGGGTTTTTAAGAAATTCGGGTTAGATAAGGCAGATTACATAAGGGGCACTGAATTCCAGTACGATAGGGATTACGTACACGATGTATTATCCCTGGGCTTGAGTACCTCGCTTCTGAGAGCCAGAAGGAGTATGCAGGACATCGCCAGGGACATTGAAAACGCTAAAGTCAGCCAGATGATCTACCCCCTCATGCAGGCTGTTGATATTAAGGCTTTGGGGGTGGATATTGCGCATGGGGGGATGGAGCAGCGGAAAATCCACATGCTCGCAAGAGAGCTTCTACCGGGGATAGGATATAAGAAGCCTGTTTGCATACACACTCCATTGCTCTGCTCGCTTCAGGGACCTGAATCCAAGATGAGCAGCAGCAAACCCGAAACCCTTATCAAAGTGGATGACTCCGAGAGTGTGATCGGGGAGAAACTCAATTCAGCTTACTGTCCGAGGGAGGCTGAGGGCAATCCCGTGATGGAGATGTGCAAGTACCTCATATTCCCCCGCTACGGGAAGCTGGAAATAAAAAGACCCATAAAATACGGTGGCGACGTTATCTACCAGACCTGCGAGGAGCTTGAGAACGCATACACAACCAACGAACTGCACCCAGCAGACCTGAAGAAAGCAACAGCAGAGAAGCTCATAGAACTGCTTGAGCCGTTCAGATAATACCATATATAAGTTATACTATCCAATAAAACTAATATGAACACACATATCATTATCTTTTCCCTCTTTCTTGTATTAGCTGTTGCCTTCACCATACTGCTCTTCTATTTCGTAACTCATTTAAAAAGCAATAGGACGGTTTGGAAGGCTAAAATGTTCCTTAACGCAGACCCCCTCATCAAGTCATTCTATCAGTTGTTTATGGGCGCAGCCTTCGCCTACATACTCTTTCTCCTGTATTTCCTGAACCAGACCAGCATAGAATTATTCATAATAGGGGAGCTTGTACTGGGTTTCTCCCTGATCGGATTCGCCTACCTTGTAACCCCCCTGTTCTCCACCAAAGAGAAACCGGATTCCTAGTCCAGAAGCCTACAGGTACTTCCTTAATCTTGTTTGCTCGAATTCTATATAGGCTCCTGGATTAAAGTCCCGAATTGTCTATCTCCTCGGGAGTTGTGTAAAAAACAATCGCCTGTCATTTATGCCCTCCAGTATGTCCAGAGAGCACCCCCCAGAGTGCCTTGACACGTACACCCAGCCTAGGTCGTCCATGCAGAGGAAGTCATCGAAGCTTACCTTCTTATCCTTTATTAAATCAGTTTATCTCCTAGATAACATGATTATCACGGATAAATCCCACCAGCAAACCATACCTCTCTCGCTTCCTCGACCTCTACCCTGCT
>JAYEGX010000028.1:0-18253 GCA_034659295.1 Candidatus Altarchaeota archaeon
GAGGGATTACCTGTTGCGCCAAAAAATGATGTTTCCCCGGAGGAGCCGCATGCGAACTCATCCATGTTTGTCATGCCCACAATGGAACCGCCTTCCCGCTTGATTCGTTTAACCACAAAAGCATCATAGGATCCCATGTGATTTTCAAGCGTCTTGGACGCTGCGCTCACCAGCAAACCATCTACTGAGATGTTGGATTTAACACCCACCCGCAGATCAGCTAACTTGCCCCCTTTCGCCCGGTCTTCTAAGGCAACACCACCCAGGTCCCAAACAATGAACGAGTTAAGTTCCCTATCTCGCTGCTTTAAATCATCGATGAAATCCATGTTACCGGCCATATATTCTTATCGACTTGATTCTAAATAAATATTTGATGAACAAAAAAACATTTTATCTCATTATCTTATTTATCCCCCTGTGTGTAGCAGATGATCTGAGAACACCGGAGAATATACTCTCGGCAGATGGTAGCATAATTGCCTTATCCTGCACAGACGATTACATAGTGGCCGGCTCCGATACAGGGTTCGTCTATCTCTTTGATAAAAAGGGTGGTTTTCTGTGGCAGCGCAAACTCTCGGACAGGGTTACATCGGCGAGGATAAGCGCTAACTCCATAGTTGCTAATACGATGGACGAAAAACTCTATCTCTTCAACATAAGCGGGGAGATGAAAGAATACATGAATATCGCGGGATACACTGAATATGGTGAGGCGCTTCATCTTAGAGACGAAAGTATTGTTATGGGAACAAGATCGGGTTATGTTTATTTCTTTGAGGGCGGGGTTGAAAAATGGAGTTATCGGACAGATACGTATGTTATTGAGACGAACATATTTAAAGACCTGGTTAAGGTAGTCTCAGATAAAAGGATCTATTTATTTGATTTCGATGGTAGAATATTGTTAAACAAGAGTTTTTCCAGTTATATACGGTCCACGTCAGTTTCCAGAAAATATTTTGCTGTTGGCTTAGGCAACAACGAGCTTGTTTTGGTAGACAATAACGGGACATTGGTCTGGAGCAGTGAGGTGGGAGACCAGATAGGGGTTATAGACATATCGGAGAATGTGGTTTGTGGCTTAAGAAACGGGGAAGTGCATGTATTCGACCTGGGGGGGTTGAAAGTCCATAAATCCATGATGGATGCTCCGGTGGTTAGCATCTCAACCCTTGCCAACAAGGTGGTTGCAGGCACCTCAGGAAATAAGCTCTATCTGCTGAACGTGTATGAGGGAGTTGAGTGGAGCTGTGATACAGTGGGTTATGTGACAGCATCCCACCTGTCCAGCGACTATCTGATAGCCGGCACCTCCCGGGGAGAGCTTTATTACCTGAGGATGTTCAGAGACCCTGAGCAGCTGAGAATAGTTACAGGTTTTATTATAGTAAGCTTATTGATTGCTACAATAATATTAATTATATCGCTTCGTTATTGAAAATGGAGGTTGGAATTGTAGGTAAACCGAATGTTGGGAAGTCAACTTTTTTCAGAGCCCTGAGTTTGAAGGATGCTGAGATAGCTAACTTCCCATTCACAACCATTAAACCAAATATTGGAGTGGGTTATGTTAGAACAGAATGTGGCGACATTAGCTTTGGGGTGGAATGCACTCCAAAGAATTCCTTATGTATTAGGGGAAACAGGTTTGTTCCGGTTAAACTGATTGATGTCGCCGGGCTGGTTCCCGGAGCGCATGAGGGTAAGGGTTTGGGTAACCAGTTCCTCGACGACCTCAGAAGGGCTGATGTCCTGATTCATGTGGTCGACATCGCAGGCAGGACGAACGAGAAGGGTGAGAACGCCACAGGATACGATCCCACAGAGGATATACGGTTTCTTAATGATGAAATAGATCACTGGTTTTGCCAGATACTTGAGAGGAACTGGTCCAAGATCACCTCAAAGGTTAAGCATAGTAGCAGGGATTTAATCGATGAGTTAACGTTGCATCTGGCTGGTCTTGGAATAAAAGAACATCACGTGACCGAGGCAATGAAGAATGCAGACCTTGGTTCCAAAAAGAGCTGGGGAAAAAATGACTTAAGGGATTTTGCTGTGGAGTTAAGGGAAACATCTAAACCTTTGCTGGTTGCGGGGAACAAGATAGACCTTGATGAGGGAAACTTTGAGAGATTGAGGGATGAATATGATATTATCCCGGTCTGCTCGGAGGCGGAGCTGGCTTTAAGGCAGGCCCAGGCAACTGATGTGATATCGTATATCCCAGGTGATTCCGGGTTCGAGTTACTTAAAGAGGTTCCTGATAAACAGGGGAAGGCCCTGGATTATATAAAAGAAAACATCCTGGGGGTTTATGGCTCCACAGGGGTACAACAGTGTCTGAACAAGGCTGTATTTGATTTGTTGGGGATGATTGTGGTCTATCCGGTGGAAAACGAGAACAAGCTCGCAGACAAGGAGGGGAACATCCTCCCCGATGCCCTACTGTTACCTAGAGAAAGCAGTGCTATTGATTTAGCATACAGGATACACTCTGACATAGGGGACAGGTTTATTGGAGCAATAGACTGTAAAACAAAAATGAAGGTTGGTAGAGACCATAAACTGGAAAATGGTGATGTCATAAAAATAATCACCGGCAGGTGAGATAACATGGTAAACCTGGAAGGTATCATAGGTAAAGGCGGTAAGAACTGGAGGAATAATTATGTACTGAGTGTGCCCTTTATCCTGAACTTGATAGCATCATACGTGCTGCAGTTGATGCTTGCTATTGTCTTGGTTGCCATCCTGCTGGTTATGATACCATTTTCTATACTTGATGGAGTCGGTTTCTTTAATCAGGGTATTGCACCCCAGAATATGTTGTTAACCGCCATTATTTTATTTAGTGTTTCCATTGCCTTCCTTGTTTTTTACCTGCTGGTTGGGAGCTTTCTTGTCTGCGGAGCCACAGGAATGGCATTGGATGTTCTGCAAACCGGTGAAACAAGCGCATCCCGGATGCTAGTATACGGGAGAAAATACGTCAGATTCCTCTTCCCGGCTAACATTCTTCTCTTTTTGATTCTGGTTTTTGGCGAGATCATCATATCAGGTGTGTTTTTTGGTTTGCCATATGAAACAGGTCTCCTAAACAGGGATAACAGCATGTTCCCCCTGGGTTTGGTTTCTGTTATAGCGGGTTTGTTGTTTACCGTAGTATACGCTCTTTTGGTGGATTTAGTATTTAAGCCGCTTCAGTTTGCTGTGGTATTCTCTGATAAGGGAGTGTTAAGCAGCCTGAAAACAAGCTACACATTCTTCATGGAAAATAAACTCGACCTCTTCATTATCTGGTTGATTGTATTGATTATCGGGGTCTTCGCTTACTCAATAAATTTTGTGATATCGCTTTTTTTTAACCTGATCCCATTAGTAGGCCCTCTGGTCTCCCAGTTAGTGGTTTTTGTCATTGACCTGATGCTGGCCTTTACTGTGGAACCCATATCAACCCTCTGGTACGCCCACCTTTATGTGGACCGGAAAAAGGGGCTTAATCCAGAAGCCCTAGGAAAAGCTCATGAACCCGTGTATCAGGAACAAGCTCTGGATGGAATGATAAAACAATAAGGTTGCCTTGCCTTGCCATAACCACTTTGCCATCTACCTCAGCCATTGGTTCACACGCACCCCACATTCTCTTGATTGCCGGAGCCCTGATGAAAACAGCAGGGTATTTGCCATTAAATCCCTTAATTTTTATGTCTTTCTCGAAGCTTTCCCGCTGTCTGCCGAAGGCGTTTCTTTCCACCTCCAGGTTCATGCAGCCGAGAATGAAGCTGTTGTCTTCAACCCTGCTGGCCAGCAAGACCATTCCAGCACATGTTCCCATCACAGGCTTATCATCCTTAACCAAATCCCGTATTACCTCAGCCAGAGAGTACATATGTATTAATTTACCCAAGGTAGTGCTCTCACCTCCGGGAATAACCAACGCATCCACCTCCCTGAGCCCCTTCCCTGAAGAAACCGCCTCTACGAGGGCATCCAGCTCCATTTTCTCAACAGCCTTTTCCATGGAAGAAATGTGCTCTGATACATCACCCTGAAGCGAGAGAATCCCTATCTGCTTCATTTAAACCGTTTTTTTACAAAACCGGGCTCCAGTGATAGGATAAATAGTGCTGCCTTAGGTCCCCGATCCTTACCAACCAGGACCTGGTACACTACCTGGAAAACCCGCAAGGGTTTGACTCCGTTCTCCCGGGATATCTCATATATCCTTTTATGCAGTCCCTCAGCACCAAGGTCTTTATCAAGTTCGTCTGCAATACCTCTCAAAACCAGTCTCTCATCTGCAGTTAAACTTTCCTTTATTTCCTCAGCCTCATTCTCATCAATAAGTTTGAAATTAAGGTAGCTTGGACCATATCGTTTGCTCCATTCCCCGGCCAGCCTTATCCTATTTTTCAGGCGTTCTCTATTATAATCCTTGTAACCCTGGCGTTCAAGCCTCTTTGTTATCTCATCCGAACCCGGATCAGAAACAACCTGAGATAATACAGCGCATAGGGTATAGGGAATCTGCAGTTTTTTCGGCTTCTTAACCTGTGAGAGCTCGTACATCCTCCCCGCTTTATCATCCTCCTCCAGCCCAAAAAATATTCTCTCCGCCATATCATATTCATCCACCAGAGAGGGTATGGAGGCAAGCTTTATATCCCTTTGTTTCTTCAGCCGTTTATACATGAAATACTTGAGAACCTCGGGTTCACATATGTTAAGCCAGTCCCCCAGGGTTATTACATTGCCTTTGGAGGATGATATTTTCTCTCCATTGAGGGTGAAGAACTCATAGATTACCGGTAGGGGAGGTTCCCACCCCAGGATTTCCTTGGATATTATCCTGGATGTCCAAAAGGATCCGCCTGCACTCGCATGTTCTTTACCTAAGGGCTCGCATGTCACCCTAAAATGCTTCCAGCGGACAGCCCACTCAATCCGCCAAGGAAGCTTTCCATTCCCCTCCCTAATATCAGACTCTCCCTTAAAGCCGCATCCAGAAACCATGCCACCGGAAATTTCAGTATCCTGGCATACGTATGAAACCATAAACCCGTCCACGCCAGTGACCCTGGTTGAGGCTATTTTGCCACAGTTCGCACATACCGGGCTCCAGAATACGGTATCCTGCGGCAGAGGCTTTCTCCTGAATTTGTTCAGTATCTCCCTTATATCAGAAGATCTTTTGAGCACAATCTCCACCTCCTCCTGGAATGCATTACTCCGATATAGCTCCGTTGCAGAATAGGCTTTTGGCTTCACACCAAATTCCTCAAGATCCGAGAGAAACCCCTCAACATAGTGGTCCACAAAGCTTTCATGACATCCATCAGGGTCAGGTACGTCCTTTACAGGAAATCCAAGATAGTCGGCTAATTCCTCCATCCCCCCAGGTATCTTGCGAAAGGGGTCTGAGTCATCCGCCACCCATATGAAATCAACATCCGCATTCCTTTCAAGCAACGCCTTCCTTATTGCATCCCCCCTTATAACATCTGATGCGTTGCCTATGTGGGGTACTCCCGAGATTGAGGTCCCACTCTCTATGACCTGCAGGCCTTTCCGTTCAAGTAGTTCCCCGGATACTTTCTCAAACCAATGCATTTTGAAATAGAAACAGATTTATAGTACCATACTCACATCCCTTTCCAGAAGTGCCATCTCTTTCGAAGACAAAATATCAGGATTCAGGGGGATGATAAGCCGGGATGAGTTCACCCCAATCTTGTCCACGAGGCCTTGTATGAGATGCAATGCCTGATCAAAGTTGGAATGGGTTATAAGATACTCTATTCCGTCAAGAAGGATCATTGTTTCCCCAGTCGGGTTTTTTTCAAGGAAATCCGTGATTAAGGCGAAAACCCTCTCCGGTTCAGGCGAGACTGACTTCGAGTCTGTGATGGAATCAGTCAGCCAGTAGTAGGATACGTTGATTAAATCCTGCTTTCCTACCACATCCTTTGGGTTCATGCGAGATATGTAAAGACCATTAAGGTCGGTAGATGAGATCTCGTTAAAAAACAGCTTCGTACTTTTATCAGGCCTGTATTCTCTGATAATATAGGTCTTACCCGGCTTTAGATTTATAGCATCAGGCTCAACAACCCCACCCTCAAACGCCTCTTTAATGCCACCCTTCCTTATCCCCTCAAGTGTCTTTATCAAGTCTCCGACCTCAGAGCTGAATCCGGTCCTGATCCTTATGGAAGGTGCTCCCTTAACCGATATACGTAGTTTTCCAGTTAAAGAAAAAACAAATTGTGTAAGCTGGTATAGTCCAAGAACTGCTAAAATCGTGGCCAAAAAAAACATAGTCTGCTGGGGGGTTGATATGGACAGCAGAGGAGTTAATTCTGGAATGCTTTGGTTGATGAAACCAAAGGCTGATTTCATGAGAGGGGAATTGTAGAATGCATACACTGCAGCAACCAGTAGAAAAAACCCCTTGATCAGTTTATTCCACGCGATATAGGTATGGTGCTCTATGTTGCGTATATCATCATAGAAGACGGGTATGAAAGACTTGGGGAATTTCTTTAAACCAAGTAGTCTTTCGTTTGTTAGGACAATCCTTGTGTTACCAACATTAAAAGACTTTAAAGGCGTTTCATCACTCATAAGATAGCTTCCGAACTCATCTCTCAGATTCTGTCTTTCGTTGTTTTCCATTTAAATCTGTAGGTTCAGTATCATAGATTAAATATTTATATGTGATAAGTAAATAATTACATGTGTTTCTGAGATAATTTGAATGAAATCCATACAACTAGAGAAAAAGGAGCTGCTGGAAATTAAGAAACTGATCAACTCAATACTCGGTAAATCCGCAAGGGGCTTGTTTTATTCTATCGGACAGATTATCGGTAGAAACATAGCAAGAAAAGCAACGAACAAGAACAGGGAGAAATACTTTAATAAAGCAAGTGAGCTGATCCTGGAAAAAAACATAGCTGAATTCGTATCATTTGAGGGGGATATAATAACAACCAAAAATTGTGTTGAAATACTGGATGAGAAAAAAACCGCTTCCGACGCAAACAAATGCCATATAATGAGAGGATTAATAGTTGCCCTCTATGAGGCTCATCAAAACAAGAAAAGATACTGTGAAGAGGTAGAATGCCAATCCCTTGGAGCCGAAAGATGTGTTTTTAAAATAGATGAAGAAATGTTATAAAATGGAAAGAATCGAATCAGGTATCCCCGGACTGGATAAGATGATTGATGGAGGATTTCCCTTCCCCTCAGTAATACTCATAGGCGGAGAGCCTGGAACAGGTAAAAGCACGTTGGGTATGGAAAGTCTTTTCTATGGAGCGGAAAAAGGCGAGACATGCCTCTATTTATCCGCGGTCTCAGAGCCTGCATGGGTTATGCAATCATTCCTCTCTGAATTCGGATTCTACAACCAGAAGCTGGTTGACACAAAAAAGCTTGTCTTCGTGGACTTGGGTGAGAAACTTAACAGCGGAGGAGGAGCCGTATTTAAGGAGATACAGAAGAATGTGGAAATGCACTCCCCCAAAAGAATCTTCATCGACCCGATAACAGCAGTACAAACAATACTGGAGAGTAAAATGAACTATAGGAAATTTCTCCATGAGCTGATGATGTACCTGAAAGGACAGGGATGCATAACCTTCATTACAACAGAACACTCTTACAACCAGCTTTCAGTTTCCGTGGACGCCTTCATGTCGGATTCCGTGATAATGCTCTCTTATCTGGAGCTTGAGAACTCAAGGAAAAAATACCTGGAGGTCTTGAAGATGAGGGGTACAAACCATCTCACAGGTAAGCGCTCTCTGGTCATAGATAATAGCGGAATGAGAGTTCAGCCCGAGTTCAGATAGCTTATACGGAGACTATTTTTATCCCATTCCTTTTATGTCTGCTGGACTCAACCCTTTCCTGAATACCTCTTATGAATTTTTTTTCCATGCCAGTTTTCGCTGAAATCTGCTTGGGAGTTAAGCCCTCGTCCACCAAAAGTTTTAGCATCTTGTCTATGGAACCATAGCCTGCACCTAATTCTGTTTCATCGGTTTGACCCCTCCATAACCCGGCAGAGGGTTTTTTTGCAATAATTTCTTCAGGGATTTTTAGGTATTCGGCCAGCTCGTAGACCTGGGTTTTGTATAAGGCTCCGATTGGTTCCAGATCCGCTGCCCCGTCTCCGAATTTGGTCACATAACCAAGCAGAAGCTCTGAGCGGTTACTGGTTCCCAAAACAAGCCTATCATCAAGGTTCGCCACCAGATAAGAGTAGATCATCCTCAGCCTCGGCTTAATGTTCGCCTCAGAAATCCCATGATTCCTTTTGTTGAACTCGTTCCAGGGGAAGGATTCTCTTACGGAATCAAAGGCATTGTTTAACTCAATCACGGAATATTTCACGCCAAGCTCCTCAGCCAGCTTAAGAGCATCCCGTTTATCTTCCTTGGGGGTAACCCCATTTTCGGGCATGATAAGAGTGTGTGTGTCAGTCCCGGAGAGTGCGGATAATTTCAAAACCACAGCAGAGTCCACTCCGCCAGATACTGCAACCACAGCACCCCGCAAGCTATTATCTACCACAAAAGACCTGATAGCCTCCTTAATCCTCTCCGCCGTTTCTTCCATGCTATTCACCCATAATCTGCAGTATAATCTCCCTGTCTCTTTCCCTGGTATCGAAATTCACTACAGTAATCTGCTGCCAGGTTCCCAGCATAAGTTTACCGTCAACAAAGGGCACAACCAGGGAGGGTCCCATCAGGGTGGCCTTCACATGACTCCTGCCGTTATCGTCGCCCCATGTCTTATGGTGCTTGTAGTCTATGTTTAAGGGAGCTATCCGCTCCATGGCCTGGGGGAAATCCTTCAACAAGCCGGGCTCATATTCTATGGTGCTCACAGAGCCTGTAGCACCTGGGATGAATACTGTTACAGTACCACCACGTAACCCAGACCTCTTCACAGTCTCATCCACCTGCCCGGTTATATCAGCCATACCCCCGTCAGCTGAAATTCTCACCCGGAGTTTCTCGGTTTTAACAGCCATCTTATCTATTTAATCTCAACCAGTCTTTTAATGAACCTCAGCCTTTTCTCTATGCCTGATTTCTCCTTCTTCGCCCCCCTATGAAAGTTCCCTGTGATGTAGAGTAGCAGCGCTAACACGGGGAAAATCTCAAGCCGGCCAGCAATCATCTGCAGTATCAAGACAATCTTCACCGTCAACGGCTGAAGAGCCAGGTTTGTTCCCGCAAGTCCGCTCATTGCCAGGGACTGTGCAGATAAAAGAAGAGCTTGCATGGGATCCATGTGGTGCAGTATCAAGATAAAAAACCCGCCAGCAATAAAGAGAGTATATAAAAAGAAAAACAGCGTAATCATGTCCAAATCCCGGTCGCTCCATATCTTACCCCCTGCCTTCAATGGAATTATAGCAGACTCGGGAAGAGATGATTTTTTTATGGACCAGTGTATTGCCTTCAACATAACCGCGAACCGGATGATCTTTATTCCACCGCCTGTTGAGCCAGAGCATGCTCCGATAACGAGTATCAGAAAAATAAGGAGCATCCCCGCATTCCCTGCTGCCTCCAAACCCTCACCGTGCAGTATGTTACCGCTGTCGTATCCGGTGGTCGTTAGAATCGAGACCACGCCAAGCGTGGTCTGAAATATCCTGTTCACCGTTAACTCCATACCCTCCAGCCACAACAGGGAACTGAAAAGGAACACGGACATGAACAGGATTATGAACATGGTTCTTATCTCAATGTTTTTGAAAAATTTTTTTAGTTTCCCGCTCAGCAGGAAATGGTGTAGGGTGAAGGGTGTTGCGGCAATCAGCATAACCAGCATCATGATAAACTGGCCGCTATCATTCACCACAATAGAGTTTGCCTTAAACACTGCGCCGATAAACCCTCCGCTGGCTATAGCACTTAATACTGCACAAGATGAGTGGAATAGATTCAGATCAGAGAAAATCCAGAGCAGTATAACCCCCACCAGGGTGTAAAAGAGATAAATCCTTAAAATGATTTGGGCTGTGTGCTCTACCGAGGGAGTGACCCTCTCCATTCCCTCAACTGTCTGGTATAGGTAGACGGATGACATATTACCTTTCGCTAGAATCGAGAGGAATAGAACTATTATTCCCAAGCCGCCAAGCCACTCCGATATGGTCCTCTTAAATACCAGTGAGTGATAGTTTGTTGAACCCGCAGTGTACGCCTCCTGTGGCAAAACAGTCAACCCCGTTGTTGTGTAAGAGGAAACGCTCTCGAAATATCCGTCCACGAACACTTCAGAAATGTTGCCCTGAAACATGCTGAAGAAAGGGAAGGCCCCAAAGAGGGAGATAAAAATCAGTACCATAGACGAGAGAAGCATAGCATCCCCAAAATCCAGATCCACTGGAGGATATCTTGTAAGGATTAAACCAGCGACTAGGGGCAGTATTACACCCAAGAAAAAAATAGAGCAGGGTTCATGATAGACCAAGGCCACCAGGATGTGCAGTATAGAAAGCAGACCTTCCACTATGAGGAACACCCCCAGATACCAGAGAATGTTTTTGACGTTCATTAGTTAATGAATAAGACCTTTATGGCATTAATACTTTCCCCTCATCTGATTTTCTCTCTTAGGAGTTTTATCACCACATCAGCATCAGCCCTGTGCTTCATCTCCTTCATAACCTGGCCCATAAGATAGTTTAGGATCTCTTTTTTACCGTTCTGGTAGGCCTTCACAGGACCTGGGTTGTCGCCTATGATCTTGTCCACCACCTCATCTAACACGTCAACCCCCGAAACCCGCTCCATGGACTCCTCCCTTACAACACTCTGCGGGCTTTCCCCTGAATCAATAACCCGCTCCAATAGCTTCTTGCCTGTTTCCTCGGTTATGGTTTTTTCTTTAACCAGATTTATTAACTCGACCAGCATCCAGGGTTCAAGCTTTGAGTCAGTTAGATTGATGCCCCTATAGTTCAGCTGCCTCAACACCTCCCCGCAAATCCATACGGCAGCTGTTTTTGGATTAATTTTTAGAACAGAAATCTCCTGGAAGAAGTCCGATAACTCCTTATCACGGGTAAGGGTTTTCGCGTACTTTTCCGGTATCCCGTATTCCGTTATGAACCTATTCCTTATAGTCTGTGGGGTCTCGGGTAATTCAATGGCTTGGATGATTGTTTCCTCGAACAGGAGGGGTGGTATATCCGGGTCTGGTATGTACCGATAGTCATCGGCCGTCTCCTTAATCCTTAGTGGCATGGTTATCATGGATTTCTCGTTGAATTCCCTGGTTTCCTGCCTTACTTCAGAACCTCTCTTGCGCATGTTATTCTGTCTTATTATCTCGTATTTGATGGCCTTGTATGCTCCCCTGACAGAGTTGACGTTTTTTATCTCCACCCTGGAGCCCCCTGCCAGGGAGATGTTCACGTCCGCTCTAAGAACACCTCCTACTTCAATAATCCTGCCGGTATACATTAACAGGTTCATTAATTCTCTAAGGAAGCTCCTTGCTTCCTGCGGCGAGTTCATATCCGGTGCGGTTACGATTTCAACCAGCGCGACTCCGGAGCGGTTGTAGTCCACCCTGCCCGTTGATAGATCATATCTGCCGGGGTCTTCCTCCATGTGCAGCTCCCATATACCCACCTGCCCAAGCCGCCCGTTCACACCTAACGGCTCAGAGGTCCTCTGATATCCTGAGGGCAGGTCGGGGTAATCATAGTGTTTCCTTTTAACATAAATATTCTCTTTTACCATCTCACACTCCAGAAGCCGGGCTATTACCACAGCAGAATCAAGGGCTTTCTTGTTTATCGGATAAGGCTTTGAGCCTGGCATTCCAGTGCACACAGGGCATACGTTGACGTTGGGTTCCTTGATTTCATAGTAGTTTGTGGGACAGTCACAAAACAGCTTCTGTTCCGTTTTCAGTGGAACGTGTATCTCTAAACCAATTCTTACCCCTAAATCAGATTCAGTCATTTTAATCATCTAAAGCAATTGTTTCCTTAGCTTTCATGTTTTTTTTTCACTCACCTTATTAGATTAGGAGGGTAAATTCTTATTTACTATGGAAAATGCTTTTATTATTTAATCTATCAGGGGAACATCCCCGTCTGCCTGAGGAGGAGGTTAAGGCTGTTTTGAAGGGGGAAGGCGTAGAGTATAGCGTTTTCTTTAGGGATGAAGGGGAGCGGATTCTCATCTTGGATGTTAGCTCAGAGGATTATGCTTTTGTTAACCGGCTGTCTTTGACTAGGAAAGCGGGACTGGTTGCTTCATTAAGCAGTGATCTTAAGCAGGTAGCAGATGAGGTTTTTGAGGTGATCGGGGGTGCTGGTTCTTTCGCGGTGAGATGCAGCGAAAAAGACATTAGGATGGATTTAGGTCAGCTGCTTTCTGGGAAGGGACTTGTTGTTGACCTGGATAATCCTAAAAGGGAGGTTTATTGTATGAACGTTGGGGGTAGATTGTTTTCCTGCATTAATCTGGCACTTGAGCGGGATTTTGGGGACCGGGTCCCGAAAAAAAGACCGTTCTTCCATCCAACTTCACTTCATCCGAAGACAGCGAGGCTGTTGGTGAACCTGGCAAGGGTTAAGCCGGGTGATGTGGTGTTAGATCCATTCTGCGGTACCTGCGGCATCCTAATAGAAGCGGGCTTGATGGGTTTACAGGCTAGGGGATTTGACGTAGATAGAAGAATGGTTGCTGGTTGCCGCAGGAATCTTGAGTTCTATGACCTTGAGGGTGAGGTGGATGAAGGGGATGCTCTCGAGCTGGATGACATGAAGGTTGATGCCATAGTATCTGATTTACCATACGGTCGTTCCTCTTATTTAACCGACAGGAACCTGGATTCGTTCTACCGCAGGTTCATGGATAATGCCATCGAGCTTGTGAGAATGGATGGGCACATTGTCTGCGTCCTCCCCATGGAGCTAGATATTGATGTAAAAGGCCTTACGCTCTTGGATAGATTTGAGATATACATCCACAAGAGCCTTACCAGAAGGGTTTACGTGTTCAGGAGGGTTTAGGGTTTTTAATCGCTTATTTATAAATAGATATAAGCAGGTGGTCGAAGTGAAAGGAGCTGAAGCTATCATAAGGAGTCTGGAAGAAGAGGGAGTCAAACATATGTTCGGAATCCTTGGAGGATCCATCATGGAGGTCTATGACGTTCTCTATGATCGGGGACCACGGCATATACTGATGAGACACGAGCAGTGTGCTGCTCACGCAGCGGAGGGATACGCCAGGGTTTCAGGCAAGGTTGGAGTGTGCATGGCCACATCCGGACCGGGAGCAACAAACCTTGTAACGGGCATAGCAGATGCTCATCTTGATTCTGCACCCATCGTAGCCCTAACAGGCCAGGTTCCAAACCCCCTGATAGGAAATGACGCCTTCCAGGAGACTGACATTATCGGCATAACCATGCCCATAACCAAGCACAACTTCCAGATAACAGACGCCGACGACATACCTGAAACCATAAAGGCAGCATTCGATATAGCAGGTACCAGAAGGCCTGGGCCTGTTTTGATTGATTTACCCAAGGACATACAGCAGAATAAGCTTAAAAAGAAATTCAAATACCCCAAGGATTTAAGGCTGCCCGGTTATAAAGAGATGAAGAGCGGAGGGCACGCTAGACAGATTAAGCAGGCATCTGATGCATTAATGAACGCTGAGAGACCTGTTATGTTGATTGGTGGGGGTGTTGCCATAGCAGACGCCAGCTCTGAGGTCATAAAGTTAAGCGCATCCCTTAATATCCCTGTAGCGTCCACCCTGATGAGTAAGGGGTGTTTCCCGGAAGACCACCCCCTGTCTTTGGGGATGACCGGCATGCACGGAAGGGAGGCAGCTAATCTGGCCATATCTGAATGTGATGTGTTGTTTAGCGTAGGATGCAGATTCAGTGACAGGATTACCGGGGGAATAAAATATTTCGCTCCGGAAGCCACAGTAATCCACATAGACATCGATCCCTCGGAGATAGGGAAAAACGTTGACGTAGATATCCCTATCGTGGGGGATGCGAAGCTGGTTTTGGAGAACATAATCAGGGTAGTGAGCAAGCTGAAGACGAAGAAAAGAACCGGTTGGGCTAAGAAAATAAGGGAATACAAGAAAGAGTATGCTCCAGTGTATGACTATGATAGCAAGCCGATTAAACAGCAGAGTGTCATGAAGGAGATTAACAGGTTAATCGATGATAAGACTATTATAACCACCGAGGTGGGGCAGTGCCAGATGTGGGCCGCTCACTATCTGAACATGAAGCATCCAAGGACTTTTATTTCCTCAGGTGGCTTGGGCACCATGGGCTCCGGATTCCCGTTTGCTATAGGCGCTAAGGTAGCTAAACCAGACTGCGAGGTTATTGACGTAGCCTCAGACGGCAGCTTCCTTATGACAGGAAATGACCTGGCAACCTGTGTGGAGGAGGATATACCTGTTATTGTGGCATTGCTGAATAACAGATACCTGGGAATGGTAAAACAGTGGCAGGATTTATTCTATGAGAAAAGAAGAAGCCATACATCCCTGGGTGAGGTTCCGGACTTCGTGAAGTATGCTAAATCATTTAAAGCAGGTGGTATTAGAATAGAAAAAACATCAGAGATAGCTGACGCATTCAAGCAGGCGCTGGGTGCTGGTATTCCATACGTACTGGACTTCCACATAGACCCCGACGAGCATGTGCTCCCCATGATGCTCCCCGGAGGTAAACCACATGAGATGATAGGTAGGTAGGTGATATAGTGGATATAGCAATACCTCTCTTGTTTATATGGCCTGGAATATCGGCGCAAACGAGGAGAATCTCCAGTTTAAGACATGCTACCTGAAGGATCTTGCAGGTAAACTGGGCAAAATAGCAGACCACGCGGAGAACGCCGGCGACCGCATGAGGGTTATGATGGCCAAGTAAAGCCCTCTAAGAAGCTCTGGTTATGTTCACGTCTTCTAAACCCAGGTGTGGGTCTATGGACTCGAATACCAGCTTGTAGTTTCCTTCATGACAGGGTCCAGAGCAGATTCTACCTCTCATAGCGCCTTTGGTTATGGCATAGATGTCCGTATAAGAGCTTCCAATGCCTGACGCTACCTCAACCCGGAACCCGATCAGATGCCCTGAGATGTTAACTTCTGCAATACCCTTGGGGACGAATATGCTCTTTTGTATCTTGGATGGATGACCTGTCACATAAATGAAGTCAGATGCTTCCCTCACACCCTCCATCGCAGTATAAGCAGAGCTTATGCTGATCTTGGTGCTGGACGCATTAATCATGTTGTTCACAACCAGCAGTACGGATACAACAACCGCCAGCGATATCCCCAATACCACCATATATTCCAGTGAAACCTGTGCCTTCCTGTTCAACTTAACTCTCATGTAATATCTTACTCTAGCCTTTTATTTATATATTATACTACTACATATTTATTTGTATCCACTCAGGGAAGTGAGAAAGATGGAATATGAGACAATAAAAAGCGAGAATATTGACTACAGGAGAAATAAGTTTCTTGAGGTCTCAAAAAAGAAGGCTCTTCCAGATGAGAACGTATTATGAACATATCCAGGGGGTACTATACGCTAGAGGGTGGGAGGAGATACCAGAAGGGTGTCGGCTTCCCGGTCGATAAGGATTTCGTGCAGGACTTGATTAGGATAATCAAGACTGTGGCCGAAGACTGAATCCATTGCAGATAGGGGGGCTCTATTCCATATGTTCTATGGTTACAGCCCGTATTATATCGCTGTTAGACACCACACCAATTATTCTATCGCCCTCTACCACGGGAAACCTTCTCAGGTTGGTTTTGGACATCAGCCGGGATAGGTTTTCTATTGAAAAATCCGGTGAAACAGAAAGCAACGGCTCAGACATTATGTCCTCAACCTTCATCTTGGTTGGATCCCTGTTTTCCGCTATCACCGCGTTTATTATATCCTTCCTTGTTACGATGCCAACATTATCATCATCTTTCTGTTTATTCACGATTAGGGATGTCACTCTTCTCTCAAACATCTTTTTCATAACGTCCTCAACACTAGCATCTCTATCTATTGAGATGACCCCGGTTGTCATAATATCCTTTGCCTTCATTTTTACACACCACCTGAATAGATTAAACTAATTTGACCCATGAGTCTATTCCCGGCCTCCTGCTCTTCAACCCTGCCGTTGGTGAGATACCGCCTGATGTCTCCTTGAATTTCCTGCTATTTAGCAGGGTCTTAAGGTCTTTTTTTATCTCAGATAATTCTTCTTTGTTTTCTTGCTCGCTTGCCTTGATAAATCGCGCATATAGAGCAATTAGTTCATCGTCTCCCGAGTATCGGTGGGTGAATTTTTCAAAAAGCTCTTTTGTACCCTCCAGATCACCCTTTTCGAATATGATATATATGTGGTTTATCACATAGTGACTTGCAAACATTTTAGGTTATTATAACTGGGATATAAACATTAAAAATAATAAGCCGGTTATATGTAATCCAGCCATTTATCGTATTCCTCTTCTTTGCCCTTAACTGTGTTGAAAAAAACCTTTTGGAGTTTTTTTGTCACAGGCCAGGGTTTCTCTATCAACCAACCGTCCACCTCCCTTATCGGAGTCAGCTCCGCAGCTGTTCCGGTGAAAAACGCCTCATCTGCCATGTAAAGCATATCACGGGTCAAATCAGTCTCCCTGACCTCGAAACCCATGTCTGCTGCTATGGTGATAACGCTGTCTCTTGTTATCCCCGGCAGGATGCTGGCATACTCGGGGGTTGTGTAAAGGATATTATCCCTTACTATGAACAGGTTTTCTCCCGGGCCCTCGGAGAGAAAGCCCCTGAAGTCGAGCATTACGGCCTCATCGAAACCTGAGTCAAGGGCCTCTATCTTCGCCAAGATGGAGTTAATGTATTGTCCAGTGGCTTTCGCTGATACCGGTATGACATTAGGCTGAATCCTCCTGAAGGATGATATGGTTGTTTTTATGCCGTTCTCTAATCCATCCTCCCCAAGGTATGTGCCCCAGGGCCATACTGCAATGGAAACGTTAACAGGAGCATTCAGCGGATTCAAACCCATCTCCCCGTAGCCCCGGTAGGCTATAGGTCGTATATAGCATTCCTCAAGATTGTTGGATTTAATAACCTCCCCTGTTGCCTTCATAAGCTCATCCACGCTGTAGGGGAGTTTCATCCTATAGAGCTTAGCTGACCGGCAAAGCCTTTGCATATGCTCCCTTAACCTGAAGACAGCCGGACCCATATCTGTTTTATAGCACCGTATTCCCTCAAACACCCCGGAGCCATAATGGAGTGCATGAGTTAATATATGAATCCTCGCATTCTTCCAGTCAACTAACTTACCGTCCATCCATATCTTGGAAACCTCAGGTATAGGCATCTTAATCACTGAATAAAATGTTATTGGAATGGAAAAGATATTAATTAAAGCACTATCTCCTCGTTTTTTAGCCTTAACTCCACCCGTCCACCATCCACGACCTGGCCAATCTCTCTCAGCCCCATTTTGCCACCGTATTCTGCCTTTATTTTCTCCCCCTCCTCACGGGAGGTTATAACACAGAAACCTATTCCCATGTTGAAAGTCTTGTACATCTC
The DNA here is from genome assembly GCA_034659295.1 of Candidatus Altarchaeota archaeon. Classification (GTDB taxonomy): domain Archaea; phylum Altiarchaeota; class Altiarchaeia; order IMC4; family QMZM01; genus EX4484-2. The sequence continues at coordinate 17,674 of JAYEGX010000028.1, forward strand.
AGCATCCGAGGTCTTGCTTTGTTCCTGTATGTTCTTGAATATCGTGGGCTTTTCTGGCATGTTATCCAGGATGAAGCCATGATCCGTAACCCTCAAAAGATTTCTGAAACCACCTCCCGTTATGTTCACCATCCCGTGAACTTCGAATTTGTTTATTAATTCAAGAACGGATTTGACGTATATCCGCGTAGGGGTGAGGAGCTCCACCCACATGCTCTTGGAAAGTACTTTCCTGGCTAAAGTCAAACCATTAGAGTGTATCCCGGAGCTCCTGAATCCCAAGACCACATCCCCCTGAGTAATCTTTTCTCCTGTTATGATTTCATCCTTTCTAACAAGGCCTATGGCTGTGCCAGCTAAATCAAATCCCATGCAGTTAACACCAGTTATTATGTCAGGTAGTGTTGCCAGCTCCCCACCCACTACAGCGACTTCAGCCTGTTTGGCTCCCTCATAGATGCCGTGCATTATCCCCTTTATTACCTCAGGGTTTATTTTTTCCGTGGCCAGGTAATCTACCAGGGCTATAGGCTCAGCTCCCAGGCAAATCAGGTCGTTAACGTTCATGGCCACAAGATCA